>NZ_JAWWCF010000008.1:0-31528 GCF_033720595.1 Lishizhenia sp.
ACAAGGGCAGATAAAGCTAGCAGTATGCACCATTCAAATTTCGAAACCTCAAAGAAAAAGGATGCACCTATAAGCAGGAGGAATAAGACAACATGAATCTTAAAATTCTTTTCTGTTTGTAACATGCGTTTTATTCCCTTGAACCCATATTTAAAACCTACGTTCATGATCATACTTTTGCTCAAAATAGGTAATTATTTGTTAATACAATTTAATGCAAGATTAATTGTGGTTTAACTGCGGTAACAAAGGAAGTAGAGACCTTTGTAAAAAAATAAACGCATGAAATTATTCTTAGGACTTACGAGCATTTTGGTGATCAGTGTAATGTTCATGTCTCTGGATAATTCTAAAAATGACGTAGAAAATAAAGAGCAGCTTGAAGAATGTAATGAGGTGCTGGATAGGTTGGCTGAGTTAGGGTCTAAATCTCTCTACTTAGAAATAAAGTGGTTAGAACTTGATGCAACTGAGAAGTTTGACCGCCTACAAGAAACAAATCAATTGTTTGGTGAATTTGAGTACTTGCAGTTATACCTGAAGGATCAAAATAAAATTAAATCGACGCTAAGCAGTATGCAAAACTATACTTTGGCGATGAGTTCGGAAGAACAACAGTGGCGTCATCTTAAAGCTTTGCGTAAAAGGATAGATAAAATGTATGGGGCTTTGGAGAAACTACAATTTGATGATAAGCAACTCTTCAAAGCCATAAATCTTCTAACACAACATCTCGAATCTTGGAATTTACATAGAAAATCTACCGTGTTGAAAGGGGTTGCAAAGGCTATAGCTCCTTTTAAACAAAAGACTACTCAGGATGAGGATACCCAGGTGTTTGATCAATTGGAGAAATTATGTTCTACCGTAGAATTGGTGCAAAGTAAAGATGCAGAAGGCTTGTATTTGCTTAGCTTGAAATCTGCCCTCAGCGATATTGAATATTTTTTAAAGAATACGGGAAAAGAGGAATCATATAATAAAGTGTAACATGGAAGCATTAACACAAGAAAGAACAAAAAGAATCTTATCGAAGAAATCGGCGTTGTTGTTGAGTATTTCAGTAACTCTTGCGGCTATGGTAGTAGAGTTTGTCTACGGTGTTCTCTTAAATAGCGTAATGCTAAAAAGTGATGCCATCCATATGTTGTCGCATGCCTTGGCTTTACTCATAGCTCTTTTTGCCATCTTGTACACAAAGAATTTATCAGAAGAAAAAGCCAAGAAAGTAGAGGCATTGTCTGCTTTTACGAATGCATTGCTCATCTTCGCTTTTGTGCTTTGGATAGTCGTAGACGCAGGCATTAAATTCATGCATTTGGAGGAAATGGAAACCTCCCAGCTACTTTGGGTAGCCATTTTTGGCTTAGGGGTTAATCTCCTTACCGCGCTTATTTTGTCTTTTGGAGGGATAGAAGATTTGAATACCAAGGGTGCCTTCTTGCACCTATTGGCAGACACATTTTCATCCATCGCAATTATTGTTGGTGCCTACCTTACCCAGTATTTCCACTGGTTTTGGTTAGATCCTGTTTTGTCATTAGTGATCGCATTTGTTGTGGCGAAGTGGGGAGTGGGTTTGATGAAAGAATCAACCAAGGTTTTATTGACAGAAAAGTAGAAGCCTCAATTGGGGCAGACTTCATTTGTTCTAGAATAATTACATTTAGAATTCGTTACAGAACAAATGAATTTATACTCGAATAAACAAAAGTGGAAGATTGTTTTGATGGTAGTAGCGCTCTGCTTAGTTGGAGCTTCGCTATTTCTATCTAATCGTATTGTTGGGAAAGTTGCCAAGCGAGAACGCGAACGTGTAACCCAATGGGCTGATGCTATTAAGAAAAGGGCTGAGTTGGTGAAACTAACCAACCGTTCTTTTGACGAATTGCGTACCAAAGAACGCAATGAGATGGAATTGTGGATAGAAGCAACCAAGGAGGTGAGTCAGAACACAGATTTTGGGAGTACGAAATCTTACGACTTACCGCTGAGAATAATAAATGCGAACAACAAAATTCCAGTTATAGTTTTAGATCAAAAAAGGCGCTATAGTCAGTCTAGAAATGTATCCTTAACGAAAGATAAATTGGCCACTGCTTTTCCTGAACTTTCCAAGCAGGAGGTAAAACAATTGTATGAAGACTCTATGGTAAATTTGGCCTTGAGCTGGCAGAAAATTAACCCAAGTTTTACGGTCGAAATCTATACGGATTTGTACATGACCTATTACTTTAATGAGAGTTTGAATATTACCCGACTTCAAAATGAGAGAGATTCTTTAATTCGTTCTTTTAATGAGGAATTAATTGATAACACAAGCTTTGTTCCCGTGGTATTAGTAAATGGAGATAAGGATAGTATCATCGCTCATAACTTAAAGAAGGAGGATATGGCGGCCTTGGATTTGAGTTCAGGTTGGAAGCCAGATGTATTTGGTAATATTCCCATTGAAATATCCTTTGCAGAGGACGAAACCAATTATGTGTACTATGATGACTCACAAGAGTTAAAGCAATTACAGTACTTCCCCTACATTCAATTCTTAATAATTGGACTCTTTATTTTTATTGGATACCTCATCTTTTCTACGTTTAGAAAGGCTGAACAAAATCAGGTTTGGGCAGGTATGGCCAAAGAAACAGCCCATCAGTTGGGAACACCTTTGTCTTCTTTAATGGCATGGACGCAGCTCTTAGAAACCATGGAAATAGATCCTTCTATTCCTCAGGAAATGAATAAGGATATTAACCGATTGACACAAGTTACGGATAGGTTTTCTAAAATTGGTTCAGGTGCAAAATTGGAGGAGAAAGATATTGTTGCCACGGTGGAAAATATGGTTGATTACCTCCGTTCGCGTATTAGTAATAAAGTCAATGTAAGTTTTAACAGTAGCGAACCCGTGATTATCATTGCGCACAATGTTTCTTTATTTGAATGGGTAATAGAAAATATCTGCAAGAATGCGGTAGACGCTATGGAAGGTCGTGGAGAGTTGAAAATTCACGTATTCCAGGAGAAAGGAAAGGTGAACATAGATATACAAGATACAGGAAAGGGGATGACTTCTAAAGAGCAGCGCATTGTTTTTCAACCAGGATTTACCACCAAGAAAAGAGGTTGGGGATTAGGCTTGAGTTTAGTAAAGCGCATCGTACAAGATTATCACAAGGGCCGAGTGTTTGTACTGAAATCGGAAGTAGGAACAGGAACAACTTTTAGAATAAGTTTAAACATATAAAAAAAGGAGGTCGTTAATGACCTCCTTTTTTGTGTATGAATTATTTTATCCTTGCCTAAAATCTAAAGGTGAATCCACCCAATACTTGGAAACCTTGTACAGGGTAGTTGTACCATCTGTTGTAGCGTTGTGCAGCAAAGTTGTTAAAGTTGATGTAAGCAGAGAAACGTTTATTGTATCTGTATTCAAAGCCTAGGTTTGCATCTACAATTGTTCCTAAAGCAACACTGTAAATACCATCTTCTAATTCTGCGTTTTCAATTGTTGCATCGTATACCAAGGCTCTTCTTCCAGCTTCGGCACCTACTGTTAAGTTCAATAAGAACTTGTCAAATAGGTTATACTCTCCACGTAGAATGATTTCTAACTGCGGTAAATTCCAAGCGTAAGGATTGTTTCTTGCTTGATAAGAATTAAATCTACCAATGGCGTCTACCTTCAACTTTTCATTTTGTTGGTAAGTCAAAGAAGCTTCTAATTTCGTGATGTTGATAGTATCGTAAATCACGGCAAATTCGGTTTGCGCGCTGTAAGTTGTATCATTCACAAACAGTGCTTTATTTCTGTTTGATGAGAACGAAGCTGAGAGATTAAACGCAATGCGTTTGCTCAATGTTCCTTTGATACCAAAGTAAGCATTCAACGCCTGAGATTCATTGTCTAATCTAATGTTAGAAAGCAAGAATTCATTCTCATTACTCAAACGCGAGTAGGTGTTTTGTTTCAATTGTCCATTCAAACCTGCGTAAGGAATAAATAGGTCATTTAACATGCTGTACTTTGCTTCTAAAATTGGGTAGAAGTGTGCTTTTGTTTCGTCGTGACTATCAATAGTAACATCAAAACCAGCTGTTGCTCTCAACTTTTTATCCTTACTGTAAGTGGTAACGGTTGGTTTCAATTGAAAGATCAAATTAGAAGAAACAAAACCTGTATCTAAGGGTGAGTTAAGATCAATAAATTTGTTCTCTTCCCCGTATTGATAGTTGTTGTATTTTACATTGAAGGCTGCTTTAAATACTTCATTGTTCAACCTGTATTTCCAGTCAGATGTAATGGTAAAGTTATTTTCTCTCGCTCTCCATTTTGCAATACTATCCGCATGTTTCTTGTCGAAGAAATTGTAATAACTCGCACCAATAACATAGTTCAATTCTGCTGAGTCTTTTTTGTGCGACTCATACAAAGCATTGAATCCGATTTGTTGAAAACGATTAGCAATACTATCTCTATTCGCGTTTTTGTCTTGAAAACCGTAGTGATGTAAACCTAAATTATTATAGTTGACTTCTCCGTATAAACTGTACTTCTTCTCGTTAATTTGACCAAATACAGAACTTTTGGTTCTGTCGTATTGAGAAGGAGCGTAGTTAGACATATTGTTGAAAGAACTAATATGACGTGCCTCCAGACCCCAAACATGTTTACGAGAGCGGAGTGAGTTATAGTACAATTCTCCCAAGGTAATTAAATCACTTCCAATCCCCACTTTTGCATAACCCCTATACAACTGATCTAGTTTAGGGTTAATGTTTACACGAGCAGGGTTAATCTGATCTAAGGTAAATGAAGTTTCGTGCTTCAAAGAGAGAAGGGGATACTCTATAGTTGGAGCAGGAATAACAGAATCCTTTTTCACAGGTCTGTCGGAAATACGGTAAGCCTTCTCAATAGGGCGTTGTCCTTTCGTAGTTAACTGAACGTCTTCTTGCGAAAAGGCAAAGCTTACTGAGATGAGTGCTAGTGCTAATACGCTTAATTTATTCATCATTACCTCCTTCGTCGTTAATTTCTATTGTATCAACCCCTTCTTCTTCTATCTGTTTTGGGGTATTTTGTAATTGTTCAATTTCTGCAGCTATCGCATTGGCTTCGTCCAAAATACCGTCTTCTTGGTTCGGGTAGTTTTGAAGAATTATATCTACTGTGCTCTTCGCTTGGAATAATTCATCTGTTGCCATTAAAACGTTTGCGTGTAATAAGAGAGATTTTGCAATCCAATAATCGTAAGCCGGTTTACGCTTTAATAATGACTTATGCTCGGCGTTTGCTTTTTCATACTCCTCTTGTAAGAAGTAAATTTTGGCAATGGTATATTGAGCTTCAGAACCTCTAGCATCTCCAGCGTTCTTAGATAACCATTTTAAGTAAACAATTGCTTCGTCATATTCTTCAACGTGGAAAGAAGAGAGTCCAACAATATAGTAAGCTTGTTTCTCTATGTCATCAGAAACTTGCTTGTCTTGCATCACTTTTAAACCGGCTACGATAGCATTTTCGTAATTTTCTAAGAGATAATTCGTACGCATTAAACCTATACGTGTGTTGTAGATAACCTCTGGGGTAGAAGCAATTTTCTCCAATTTTACATAGTAGGGTAAAGCGCTTTCATAATCTTTCGAATTATAGTAGTATTTCGAAGTGCGAATCAAAGCTAATTCTGTGTAAGAAGAGTAACTATCATTAATGATGTCATCATATACCTCCATGGCCAAACGCATACTGTCTATGTTGTAATAAGCATCCGCCAAATAATTGCGGATTTCAACGGCATATTTTCCTTGAGGGAAATTCTGAATATATCCGTTCAATCCTGGTATAGCATCTTCATACCTTTCTTCGTTATAGGCGACTACACCGTTTTTGTAGTAGATCTCCTCTTCTGCATCGTCTGAGATATCAGCACAAGGATAATCAACTCTTAATTGTCTAATTTTTTCAATCTGAGAAAGTTGTTCGTAAATGGCCACCAAACCTTTAGTAGCGGGTTTACAAACACTGGTGTCTCTTGCGCTATATTCATTTAAAACACGTTTAAAGTAGCTTTCAGATGCCGCGTATTCTTCTTGTTTGTATTTGATATCTCCAATCAATAATAAAGCATCTTTCACCAATAAATTACTTGGATAGTCTCTGGCCAATTGTTCAGCATAGCGAATAGCATCTTTGTAATTTTTAGAACGGTAATAGGCAATTGAAATATCGTAAACTGCGCGGACTGTATAAACTGAGTTTTTGTAGTTGTTTACAATGTCCAAGAGAGATTTTACAGCATTTTCTCTGTCGTTCAACCAGCTGTAAGCTTTGGCTTGGTAGTAACGAGATTTATCTTCTGCACCTTGTCTCAACTGGATAGAAGACTCGTAATTCTGTACGGCTAATTTGTAATTTTCTCTTCCTCCAATGTAGTAAGTAGCGTCTCCAATTCGAGCATAAGCATCCGCCAACTTGTTTTTGTTGGCAATGTTCCCTAAACCTGTGTAGGTTCTAAAGGCCACTAAGGCTTGCTCATAGTCTTCATCATTGAAGTAAGCATATCCGATATTGTAGTATGCATCTTGCTTTAAGTTAGAGGTATAGTTTCCAGGAATGGAAAGGAAATTTCTGTATTCTAAAATAGCTTGTTGATTCTTACCTTGTAAATAGTAAGCTTCTCCCGTCCAGTAGACAGACTCACCTAAGATGTCTGCATTGATAGGATAGTTCCCCACCTTTTTAAAAGTTGCAATTGCTTCCGAATATGAACGTTGTTCTAATAACTCTAACCCTCTGTTGTAGGCAATAATTTGATATGCAGATTTTAATTTGATGTTTAAGCTGGGTAAGTTTTCTAATGAAGTTAACGCCGCTTGGTAATTTTTAGTGTTAGAATACACATTCACCAAATATTGGTAAACATCATTTTTTCGCTTAGAATTTGGATACTTTTTCAAGTAAGTTTCAAAAGCTACGATGGCCTGACTATATGGGTTGTAATCTAATTTGTAGGATAAAACTGCACTGTTGTACAATGCGTCTTCTTGTACGGTTTCATTGAAATCGAGTTCAGAAGCTTTAAAGAAGGCTGTTCTTGCGAAATCGAGGTTTTCCATCTTTAGGTAACATTCACCGGCATGGTACATTGCGGTTTGACCTAATTCATCGCTTGTTCTAGCAACGCGTTCAAACTTCTTGCTTGCTTTTGCATAGTTACCACTTCTGTAATACGCATAGGCCAATTGGTAATCGTCTTCGCGAGAAGTTTGTGCCGAGGCATTGTATTTTTCTAAATAAGGAACAGCCTCGTCGTATTGCTCCACTTTGTAGTAAGCATCTCCGATGAGGTGATTTAAATCTGCCTTATCTTTGTAGGTGTCATTGCTCCCTATTTGCGGAGCAAGTTCAGTTACTTTGTCGTACTTCCCTTGCAGGTAGTAAATTTGCGTGATGTAGTAAGGAACCAAAGCGGCAAAACTTTCATCTTCTTTTAAAGTTTCGAATCCTTCTAAGGCTACTTGGTATTGTTCTTTTTGGTAAGCGATATGAGAGTAGTAGTACAATGCTGGGTGAGCGTACTGTGATACTCCATCCTTAATTTCGTAAAAAGCGTTTCTAGATTGTTCAAATTTTCCTTCTTGAAAACAAGCGTATCCGAGCTTGAAATAGAAAGCATCTTTATCGTCCTCAGCTATATCATTCACATTAGTTTTCTCATACCAAACGATACTCTCATCGTATTTTTTCTTTTGGTAGAAGTAGTTCCCAAGCTTAAAGTAAATGTTGTTTTTGTAGATGGATTCTGGATAGTCCGTATTGAACTGAATTAACAAATCCACAGCATCATTGTTGAACAATTCCAGGGCTGCTAAACCTTCGTAATATCTGGCTTTGATATACGCCGGATCATTTGATTTTTCTGGAAAAGAAAGGATGAAATCGTGAAAGCTTTTCCTTGCTGCACTGTATTGCTGCTTTTCAAAGAGTTCTTCGGCACTGTAGAACAAAGCATAATCACTTCTATAGGCTTCGGTTTGTTGTGCCAACATCGAAAAATTAAGACCTACAACAAGTGCAAGGAGGAATAATATTCTATAACGCATAGTTTCCTTTTATTTTAATTATGTAAAATTAATAGGGATTAGCGCTGGCTTGGCTCCAAGTAGTGAAAGTTTTAAACGCGAATCTGTTAAGATTGTTTTATATACAACGCAAAGTATTGAAGGAGATTTTGCAATTTTACAAAAAAGAGAGTCGTGAGTGTTATAGAAATTAGTGCAGGAAAGATTTATCAGCGCAATAGCTTGGTTCTAGATAATATCAACTTTAAGTTGGATAAAAATGAGTTTGTCTATGTGATTGGTAAAACGGGTTCTGGAAAAAGCAGTTTCTTAAAAATGCTCTACGGTGAGTTGAGTTTGGCGGATGGAACAGGTCATGTTTCTGAATTTGATTTACGTAAACTCAAGAAAAAGCAAATCCCCCTTTTACGTCGTGATATTGGTATCGTTTTCCAAGATTTTCAATTGTTGATGGATAGAAGTGTGAAGAAGAATTTACTCTTTGTACTTAAATCAACAGGTTGGAGAAAGAAAAAAGAAATGGAAAAACGTGCTTTAGAAGTTTTGGCTATGGTGGGTGTGGAACACAAGGCCGAACGCATGCCCCATGAATTATCTGGAGGTGAACAACAACGTGTAGCTGTGGCGAGAGCATTGTTAAATAGTCCTTCTCTAATCTTAGCCGACGAGCCTACGGGTAATCTAGATCCAGAAACCTCTGAGGAAATCATGAAATTGTTGACGGCAATCGCGCAAGAAGGAACCTCTGTGCTCATGGCTACACACGATATGGCCTTGGTAGATAAATTTGGAGGTAGAGTATTAAGGGTTGAAAATGGAGGAATCAAAGAAATTTCGTCCATCAACAATTTCAACCCCTTTGAGGCTATGCCTTAAGTTTGGCCTTATCCATACAAAGCTCTACTAATATACCGTCTGTACTTTTAGGGTGTAAAAAGGCGATGACTTTATCGTCTGCACCAGCTTTAGGTTGGGTATGAATCAATTGAAATCCTTCTCCTTCTAAACGTTCAATTTCTGCCTGAATGTCTTCCACGTCAAATGCAATATGGTGTATTCCTTGTCCTTTTTTCTCTAAGAACTTGGCAATAGGACTATCTGCTTTCGTTGCTTCTAATAATTCTATTTTAGATTCACCAATTTGATAAAAGGCAGTTTTAACACCTTCGCTTTCTACTTCTTCAATTTTATAGCATTCAGCATTTAAAAGTTTGGCGTAAATCTTACTGCTTTCTTCTATGCTTTTTACGGCAATTCCTAAATGTTCTATTTTCTTCATGGCCTAAAAATAAAAAATCCCACTTTTTAAAAAGCGGGATTGATTGAGTATTTATTTTTTTATAATCCGTTCTGTGGTATTGTCATAGTTCAAATGATAGAGTCCCTTTTTCAAGGAGGTACATGCTACAATTTCACCATATCCTTTTTTTACAATGTTTCCGTAAGCGTCAAACAATTCGTAACGCGTGGGGGATGCTTTCTTTTGTTTGTTGACAAAGCGTATCTCCTCGTCAATTTTATTACTGGCTAAGAAAACTTCATCGGCATTCGATTCAAAGATTATTTCAGGACTTTTGTTTTTAATACCTGTATGGTCTATCTGTACAACTCTTATTTTGTTGGTCCCAGAATGAGGGGTGATTTGGAATGAGTAACTGTTGATATCTGGTGTTCCTAAACCTTCAACTTCTCCAACAGTAATCCATTTATTCCAACGGTATTGCTCTATTTTAAATGGAATTTTTCCTTCTTCATTTTTTGTTGACCAAGAAATGACACCTTCTTCCGTTGCAGAAATTTCTTCTGTCGTAAAAGTGGAAGAGTGTAATAAAACCTCTGGATTTAAAATTTTTGGTTTACAATCATCGGAATGATAGATAACAATAAATACAGGAGTTCCAATGGGTAAGTCTAACTGCGAAAAATCTATAATAAATGCTAGACGGTTTATGTTTGCTGGTAAAATTTGGTCATTTACAGTGATTCTCGTTGCACAGAAACCAAACCCATCCGGTGTCTCAGGATTTTGAACATATAGATTTCTTCCTTGGTAGGTTCCTTCTATAGAAAGGTTAGCACAAGATAAATGCGCAAACCAGAATATAGTAGCAAGTGTAAAAAAAAGTCTCATTGTAATGGTGAAACGTTAAATGTTCGTATGCAATATTAACGTCTATTTTTGTAAAAAGCAATATGGTAGTTGTTTTTTAATATGTATTATTGTATCAGGGATTAAACCCTAGGACTTCAGAAGTTAAACCCCGTTCAACTAACTTCTTAACTCTAGAATATGAAACTACTTTATTACTACGTCATATCTTTTATCATATTACTGTTCTCCTGTTCAGAAAAGAAGGAATCTAAAACTTTTGAATACGCTGGAGGATGCTTCAAAGCAGCCATTGAATTTAACCCTACAAATGTTGTAGTTGAAAATGTGAATGATATGGCTACTGACATGGTTGTTCATCAGGTTTTGGAAGGACTTTTTGAACTTGACGACAAAAATTTACAACCTGTTGAAAGACTTGTGAAGAGCTACACCATGGAAGAAAATGGCAAAGTCTACAGGTTTCAACTTCGAGAAGACGTTTATTTTCATCCACACTCTTTGATTGGTGATCGTCATCGCCTTACCATGGATGATGTCTTATCTACTTTTGAACATGCCTGTAAGTCCAAAGCTGATAGTGGTCCCAGCGTATTGTATCAATTGGTTTTTGAAGGAAAAGTAAAAGGAGCGATAGAGTACTATAAAAATGAAGCCGACCATATATCGGGCATGTACGTGGAGAAAGATGAATTGGTAATGGAGTTGGTAAATACGGATTTTAATTTTTTAGAAAAACTTTGTGTTCCATCAGCTAAAATTTTACCCAAAGAAATTGTGGAGGCAAATCAAGGTTCTTCTCTTATAGGAACCGGGCCATTTATTTATGAAGGAACGCAGTTGTTCGGGGATGATCAAGCGGTTTTACTCACTAAAAACCCGAAGTATTACCTCATGGACGAACAAGGGAATAGTTTACCTTACTTGGATTCTGTAATGTATTTCATAGAGTCTAAAAACCTTAAGCAATTAACTTATTTTGAGGAAGGTAAGATTCACTATGTTCAAGATATTCCACCTGGGCGTATTGCTATGATGTTTGAAGCCTACCAAGATGAGTTTTTCAACGAACCTCCCCAAATTTTATTGAGGCGTAAGCCCATGCTTGGAACGCAGTATTACGGACTTAATATGGAATCTCCAGCACTAAAAGATGTGCGGGTGCGCAAGGCCTTAAATTATGGGTTGGATAAAGAGCGCATAGTGAAGGAAGTTCTACATGATCGTGCTTATGGCGCAGGAAATAGAGGAGTTGTTCCGCCTTATGTTCTGCAAGATTATGATGTGAATGACAGTTTACTGATAGGCTATCAATTTGATTTAAAGAAAGCACAAAAATTGATGGCTGAAGCTGGATATCCGAAGGGAGAAGGTTTTCCAACGCTGAAATTAATTTTTGATAAAGGTACTATTCATGCAGCCATCGCCTCAGAATTTGCAACGCAGATGGAGCAAAATCTTGGAATTCAGGTCAATTTAGAAGGTTTTTCTTATCAACAAATGAATGATGTAGTGGAAAAAGGTAATGTTGATATTTTTCGTTCTTCGTGGTATGCCGATTATAAAAGTCCCGAAAGTTTCCTAAATTGTTTCAATAGTTTATTGTTGACCGATAAAACGGGTACAATTTCTAAGATCAATAAATCAAAATATAAAAATTCAAGATTTGATGAGTTTTTGAAAAAAGCTCTAATTTCTGAAGATGAATCAGAGCGGTTAAGTTTATTTGCTCAGGCAGAGCAAGTTCTGCTTGCAGAAGTTCCTTTCATCATTTTATGGTATGACGAATCAATAACCTTAACCTACTCGAAAGTGAGGAATTTGGCGGTAAATGAGATGAATATATATTATCTTGACCGCGTTTATTTTAAAGATTGGACCGTTGAAGAATACCAACAGTCTCTTGGTGTCAAAGGTTAAAAACGAAAGCTTATGAGGATATTTTTACTTACGCTAGTAATCTCGTTGTGTGCAAATATTACTGGAGCACAGATTACCCAAAATGTTCGTGGAACGGTAGTCGATAATGAAACGAAATTTCCTCTGATCGGAGCTAAAGTACAAATCTTCACCGAAGATACGATACAGTTATTCAGAGCACTTGTTGATGAAAACGGGAGTTTCAGAATAAAGAATGTTCCAATTGGTAAACACAAGTTGGTGGCAACCTACATGTCTTATGAAACAAAATCAGTTCCTGTTACAGTAAACTCAGGTAAAGAATCTGTAGTGAATTTAGAGATGTCAGAAGAGGTCTTTGAAACGGAAGAGGTGCAAATTGTAGCCCAGAGAAAAGGGGAAGTATTGAATGAAATGGCCACCGTTTCGGCACGTCAATTTTCAGTAGAAGAAACAGATAGATATCCTGGATCGCGTTCAGATCCCGCTAGAATGGCGTCGAATTTTGCCGGAGTTCAAGGTGCTGATGACTCTAGAAATGATATTGTTATTCGAGGGAATTCACCGCTTGGTTTATTGTACAAAGTAGAAGGAATTGATATTCCCAATCCCAACCACTTTAGTACATCTGGTTCTACGGGTGGACCTGTAAGTATAATCAACAACAAAATACTTGGTAACTCAGACTTTTTCATGTCGGCTTTTCCAGCCGAGTATGGAAACAGTACCTCAGGAGTGTTTGATTTAAAGTTGAGAAATGGTAATCAATCCGTACATGAATTTACCGGTCAATTTGGATTCTTAGGTACTGAAGTTATGGCGGAAGGTCCTATCAATAAGGATAAACGTTCATCTTATATAGTTATGGGAAGGTATTCAACACTGAGTATCTTTCAATCTTTGGGAATAAGCATAGGAACAGATGCAGTGCCTATTTACGGTGATGGTGCCTTTAAATTGAATTATCCCCTAAAAAAAGGAGGTGCAATTAGCGTATGGGGAATGGGAGGTAAATCTCAAATTGATATTAAGATTTCTGACCAGACCGAATTAACCGATGAGGTATACGGAGAAGGAGACAGAGATCAATATTTCGGGACATCTATGGGAGTTGTTGGTTTGAGTTACAAAAAACCAGTGAGTACACGCACTTTCCTTTCGGCGACCTTCGCAGTTTCTGGAGATGAGCAGCATTCGCGTCACTACTTACTAGAAAGATCTTTAGATACGAGTTATATAGGAGGACAAGAAAAAATCACTATACGCACAGATTCCATTTATCAATTGATGGGTTATCAATTTTATAATACGAAGCTTTCGGGATATTTTAGTGTAAACCATAAAATCAATAAAAAGCACATCTTAAAGGCGGGTATAAATATGGATGCTATCTATACCAATAATGTTGATTCTGTTTTGAATGAGACGGGAGATGCGTTTAAGCTAAGGCATGATTTCGCCGGTGCTTATACCCTGATTCAACCTTTTGTTCAGTACAAATGGAAGGTGAACCCTAAAATGGACTTTACAGCAGGTTTACATAACCAATATTTTTCATTGAGTAATTCTTTAAGTGTTTTAGAACCGAGGTTAGGATGGAAATATGTGCTTAAAAAGAATCAAGTTATTACCGCAGGAGCAGGTCTACATTCTCAAACCCAGCCCTTGTATTTATACAGTTATCAGCAGTACGATGGTGATGGTAATCCTGTTCGACACAACAAGAATATGGATTTCACGAAAAGTATTCATTCGGCGATTGGTTATGAGCGAAGCTTTAAGAAAGGTCTAAATGTGAAAGCTGAGACGTATTTCCAGTATCTCTACAATGTACCGGTAGAGATAGAAAGTTCTGCCTTAAGTTTAATAAATATGGGGAGTGGTTTTCAAAGATTTTTTCCAGACTCACTTCAAAATACTGGAACAGGTAGAAACTACGGTATAGAACTTACGATCCAAAAGTACTTTAATAAATCATTCTTCTTTTTAATCACAGGGTCTCTTTACGATTCCAAATATAAAGGAAGCGACGGTGTTGAAAGAAATACAGACTATAACGGAAGTTATACGGTAAATGTATTGGGTGGAAAAGAGTTCAATTTCAAAGGAAATCAATCTATTTCTCTTGGGTTAAAATGTACTACAGCTGGAGGTAAACGTTATGGGTATGTTGACGTTGAAGCTTCCAAAGAAGCGCAAGAGTTAGTGTTCCTCTCAGAGGGTTACAACACGCGTCAGTTTAAAGATTATTTCCGTTTAGACGTAAAGGTTAACTACAAATTAAATACAAAGAAAATTACGCATGAAATAGGGTTGGACTTGGTGAATATTTTGAATACCAGAAACCTCTTAGGATTGGCTTATGCTCCAAACTTAAGCAATCCTTCTGCGGAACCTATTGCAGAAAGAACGCAGTTAGGGTTTTTGCCAATTTTCTATTACCGCATCGATTTTAAGCTTAAAAAATAGCAACATTACAAGCGGATTTGCGTTTATATTTATATGAACATGAATAAATACACGCCGCTTTTCATTTTATTGGTGTTTGGACTATTCTTTTCTTGTAAGAAGAAGGTAGACGAACCATCTGATAATGGAACAGGTGGAGGCGGGTCATCCGTTGCGGCAAAAAGTTTCAAGGCTGAGGTAAATGGTAACTTGTGGCAAGCCACTGATGTTACGGCAAATTTCGATAATGGGCTTGTTACGCTTAGCGGAAGTAATGGAAGTGCTAGTTTTAGCTTTTCTGTAAATCAAGAAGGGCAAGGTTCTTACTTGTCTCCAACCTCTGTGAGTACAATGAGCTATACCGCAGGATCAACCGCTTCTGAGGATATAGAAGGAACCTTGGTTATTTCTTCCATAGATACGGGAAACAAGCGTATATCCGGAACTTTTTCAGGGCAAACCAACAATGGTATTCAAATCACTTTAGGAGAATTTACATCAATTCCTTATTCAGGTGTTTACAGTGGAGCGGGAATACCCGTAACCCAAACAGGAGCAGTAAATTTAGATGGAGTAGCTTTTAACCCAGATATACTCACAGGGAACCAAGGTTTTGGTCGTATTGCTATCAACCTTGCTAGAGGAAGTGATAATTACACAGTAGGGTTGAATTTAATAGAATCAATTGCAGCCGGTGAGTATGCATTATCGGGCCAAGGAGATTATAAGGCGAGCTTTTCTACTTCAGGTGCGTTAAACGATCAGTATGTAGCTGGAAATGGAACCTTGCGTATTATTGCGCACAATACACAAAACAGTTACTTGGTTGGAGAGTTTGATTTTACAGCTGTTCCAAGTGCAGGAAGTACGAGTACCAATACTTATACGTTAAGTGGAGGAGAATTCGGAATCAATTATTAGAAAATAGAAACCAATAAAAAAGGGCGATAATTAATTATCGCCCTTTTTTGTTAAGTATTTTACTTATTTGCAATGTGCAAGGATAGATTCGAAGAATGCTCTTCCGTCTTCATTTGCCAAAGCTTCATCAGCAGCTCTTTCTGGGTGAGGCATCATTCCGAATACGTTTCTACCTTCATTAGTAATACCAGCAATGTTGTTGATAGAACCATTAGGGTTGAATTCTTCAGAAGTATCTCCATCTTTAGAGCTGTATCTAAATAAGATTAAATCGTTATCTTCTAATTTCTTAATTGTTGCGTCATCAGCGAAGAATCTTCCTTCACCGTGAGCGATAGGAATTTGGTAAGTTGCGTTTGCATCCAAATCTTTCGTGATTGCAGATCCATTAGAGGCTGGCTTTAAGTATACATTTTTACAAATGAACTTTTGGCTGTTGTTGTGCAACAACGCTCCATCCAATAAACCACTCTCAGTTAAAATTTGGAATCCGTTACAAATACCCATTACGTAACCACCGTTGTTTGCATGCTTAATTACTTCTCCCATAATCGGAGATAATTTTGCAATTGCTCCAGAACGCAAGTAATCTCCGTAAGAGAATCCACCTGGTAATACGATAAAGTCACACCCTTGAAGGTCAGTGTCTTTATGCCACAATTGAACAACTTCTTGATTTAAAATAGTTTCCAAAACGTAGACCATATCTTGGTCACAATTAGATCCTGGAAAGGTAACAACACCAAATTTCATATTATAAATTTTAAATGCACCTAAACGTGCAACTTTTAAAAGTTAGGGCAAAAGTAATTAATTCTTACGCAAGGACGATCAATAAATAAAAAATTTAGCCACAGAAATTAACAGGAGGGTTAAAATCAAGACTTCTACCAGTCCTTTTATGCGCAATGAGAGATAAGAATAAGGAAGTATGAAAGCGAGAGGTACAGTAAGCATGCTGCTATAGTATACAGAACCTCCAAAGGCTAAACTAAGTCCAACACCTATACTTAAAAACAAGGTTAAACTTAAGGTGATATTTCTTAATTTTTTGAAACGAATTGAACTTGTCTTACTTCTTTTAAAAATACCCATGAACCCAAAACAGAGCAAAATCCCAACAGTGATACTCGATACGATAAATAACAACAAGTTTTCACCCGTAAATTGAAACTTATCTAACAAATGGAATAAGTTTTTTGATAGTTCTACATCAAAAACGAGTAGATAAATGAAGGGAAGGAAGAATCCAAGTAGGAGTAAGAGGTATTCTCTCAACACAAAGGGACGTATAAATTTTAAACTCACCATAACACTTGGAAGCACCATGATGTATAATGGATTACATACTACGGCGAGTGCAGAAAATAGGCCCATGTTAAAACTCTTCTTGCGCGCATCTCCTTGTGGGTTCAGAGAGTAGAGTTGGTATAAGATGAGTAATACAAAACTCTGCGCTAATACTTCTCCTGTTAAATAAACCGAGTGCGGAAAATAAAGATTCAGCAATAGGTAAATGAAGGCAGGTATGTAATTGCTCTTGATCCAAAATTCATGTGAATTAAAAATAAAATTCAGGAAGATGGCATTGGCCAAGAGTAAAACAAGCGTTAAATAATTGCTCCATGGTTTAAACGCATTGAAGTAATACCCCGTAATATTTGTATCACTGTTTATCCCCGCTTGGAAATAATCATAATTGAACTCAAATACTAAATGCGCAATGAGAATTAAGGGCAATAATGCCAATACTAATGGCTTGTTATTTGAAAAAAAATGGAGCATTGAGCAACGAAGATAGAAACTATATAAAGAACTTTAATTTTTTTATTTACTTTTGTTCAAAATTGAATACGATGAACTCAAACACTATATTTGAAGCAATAGCAAGTTTCTTGCAATGGACATTTGGAATTTTCGAAGTAATTGGAAATTCATTCAACAACGCAATGATCGTTTTAGGATTCATTGGATTGATTTTCTGGTTGAGAACTCAAAAGAAATTCAACGATGAAGCAGCGAACAATCCAAATCAAATGAAATAGTTGTTTGATTACAATATTTAAAAACCCGATGTACATCCTACATCGGGTTTTTTATTGCATTAAAAATAATTGTGTACTTACTGAATGTAAACTACTTCTTTGTTCACCTCTTCTTCTACAATCTTAATAATTCCTGTACCTTTTAAAACATTGCTATTGGCATCCGTAACTTCTGCAGCGATGTCTAATACTGCAAAACCGGCTTGACCTAATTTGAAATTTTCTGTAAAGTCAAAAGAAGCAACCCCAAAGGTATCTGTGGTCAACGTGTCTCTTAAAACAACGTCTCCGTCTTTATTTGGGGTTTCCGTAGAAGATCCATATATAATTACACGAACACCGGGTACTACTTGGTTGTCGCTATCTTTTACAGTGATATCGGCAAAGGTGGGTTCTTTATCTCCACAAGAGAATAGAAAAAATAAGGAGAGGAGTAAGGTGAATTGGTGTTTTCTTTTCATAACATTGATTTTTGGTGATACAAAAAAAGCTTCTTGGAAAAGAAGCTTTTATAATGATATATGTAAGGGAGGGATTACTGAATGTAAACTACTTCCTCATTAATTTTTTCTTCTTCAATTTTAATTGTTCCTGTACCAGATAAGGTATTTCCATTTTGGTCAGTAACTTTTGCATCGATGTTTAACACTGCAAAACCAGCTTGACCCAATTGAAAGTCTTCCGTGTAATCGAAAGCTGCAACACCAAAAATATCTGTAATTGCCGTGTCTACTCTTGTTACCGGTTTCGGGGGAGTTTCAGTAGACTCTCCGTACAAAATAACTGTAACACCAGGAATAACTTTGTTGTCTACATCCTTAACCGTAATGTTTGCTATTGTTGGTTCTTCTTCTCTACATGCCATGAGAGAAATACCCATTAAGGCAAAAAGAGATAATGTTTTTAATGACTTCTTCATAATCTTATTTTAATCTTATTCTGGTAAGTAAACAGTGATTACCTGAGTAATATGTTGTCTTGCTTTTAATTGTTTTTGGTTTTGTGATTCATCACTCCAAACTTCTTTGTCTTCATATTTTACAAGTACATCGAAGTAAGCTACTTTTTCTGCCTCCTTATCGTACCTTTCAAATAAACTCGATAAATCGAATGCTGCAAATCCTGAAGCATTGGTAGTTAATGTGTCTGTGTAACTCGGTGTTGCAGGGTCAGAATCTTTATCTCCCACAATAATTACCGTTGCATCACTGATTAACTGGTTGTTATAGTTTCTTACAAATACCTTTCCTACAGAAGGATCTTTTTCTTGACAAGATGAAAGGAGTAATACACCTACCATCAAAAAAGCAAAAAGGCTTACTAGTTTTTTCATATTCTTGGTTTATTTAGAATAACAAATTAATGCTAAACACATCCTACAAATATATAACATTCCTCATCAAAAGAGGTTGCTTATAAAAAGGACTTATTCAATGTTCTTTGCTCCTTAAACAGTTAACGGACTTAAAAAGTTACAATCATGGCCAAAAATAAATTTATTTCGGGCTTGATTTTCAATTTTTTGAAAAGAAGCTAAAGAATTAAAACGAAGAAAAGCTTTGCGGAGTATATTGTGGTAGTTCTCCTTTATTTAGATACCTATGGTTGTAATAGTTTTCTTAAATTCGCAGACACATAATAGCAGAAGGCTATTAACTGTAAATACTAAGAAAGAATACTTGTGATGAAAGAGCAAATCAGCGCAATAGAAGAGGATATTAAAGCATACGAAATAAAGGACGCAGCAAGTCTTGAAAAATTTAGAATAGAATTTTTAGGTTCTAAGAATAGAATTAAAGATTTGTTTGCTTTGTTGAAAACAGTTCCAAACGAAGAAAAAAGAGCGGTTGGACAGTTGATCAATGGAGTAAAAGTACTTGCTGAAACAAAGTTCAATGAACAAAAAGAAGTTTTAGAAAATTCGAGCGAAGAAGGAGAGAAGATTGACTTTTCTCGTCCGGGAGATCCTTTAGAAGTTGGTTCGCGTCATCCTATTGCTTTGGTAAGATCTGAAATTATCGAAATATTTAATCGTATTGGTTTTAGTGTTTCTGAAGGACCAGAGATTGAAGATGATTGGCATAATTTCTCTGCTTTAAACTTTCCACCAGAGCACCCTGCTAGAGATATGCAGGATACTTTCTTTATTGAAAAAGGAGAAAATGAAATGGCTTTGCGTACACACACTTCATCTGTTCAGGTGCGTGTAATGGAAAATGGTGAGGCTCCAATTCGTACAATTTCTCCAGGAAGGGTTTACAGAAATGAAGCCATCTCGGCACGTGCGCACTGTTTCTTCCACCAAGTGGAAGGGTTGTACATCGATAAGGATGTTTCTTTTGCTGATTTGAAACAAACTTTATTGTACTTCGCACAAGAGATGTTTGGAGAAAAAGCTCAAATTCGTTTGCGTCCATCTTACTTCCCATTTACTGAACCAAGTGCAGAGGTAGATGTATCTTGTACAATTTGTTCTGGAAAAGGATGTAATGTTTGTAAATACACAGGTTGGTTAGAGATTTTGGGATGTGGTATGGTAGACCCTAATGTTTTAGAGGCGTCAAACATAGATCCAAAAGAATACTCTGGTTATGCCTTCGGTATGGGTATAGAGAGAATTGCTCAATTGAAATATAGAGTGAACGATTTACGTTTGTATTCTGAAAACGATGTTCGTTTCTTGAAACAATTTACGTCAGCACTTTAAGCATATTATTATGGGATTATTTACACGATCTAAAAGAGAGGAGCTTTCTTGGAAACCCTTGAACCAAGAAAACGCAATTGCAGAAATAGTAGAAGCTTCGAAAGAGCAAGCGCAACTTATCTTTAAGCATAGTACGCGTTGTTCTATCTCTTCTATGGCTTTAAATAGATTTGAAAGTGAATGGCCCAATGATGCAAATTGCACTATTTATTTCTTAGATTTGATTGCCTTTAGAGCAGTTTCGAATAAAGTAGCGGACGAGTTGAAGGTAGAACATCAATCACCGCAAGCGATACTTATTCAAAATGGAGAAGTGACCTATCATGCGTCGCACTCAGCGATAAGAGCATCTGAAATTTTAGAGAAATTATGAAAGCAGTTATAATAGATGATATGGAAGCAGCGCGTACTGCGCTCAAAGCTGATTTGGAGAGTTACTGTCCAGAAATTGAAATAATTGGTGAGGCACAAGGAGTGGTTTCTGGTGCTAAATTGATTAAAGATGTGAGTCCAGAATTAGTGTTTTTGGACGTACAAATGCCAGATGGTTCTGGTTTTGATTTGTTGGAGATTTTACCGCAATTGGATTTTGATGTCATCTTTACTACAGCTTCAGATGCCTATGCTTTAAAAGCGTTTAAAGTTTCGGCAGTTGATTATTTAATGAAACCTATTGATCCGGACGATTTGATGGAGGCCGTGAAAAGAGCCAAAGATCAAAACAATAGTTCGGAGCGTTTGAGTTTGTTAAAGGAGAATATGCAAGGTTCTAAAAAGATTGCCTTGAATACCCTCGAGAAAATTCAAATCGTAAACATAGAAGATATCATTCGTTGTGAATCGAGTGTAAACTATACGACCTTCTATTTCATGGATGGTACGAAGCTATTGGTAACTAAAACGTTGAAGGAATTCGATAAAATGTTGTCTGAATATAACTTCTTCCGCGTGCATCAATCGCATTTAATTAATACAGAGTTCATCAAAGAGTTTTTGAAAACAAATGGTGAATTGGTGATGAAAGATGGAACTAAAGTACCCGTGTCTACACGTAAAAAGGCACAGGTGATGGAGATGTTAAACAACCTATAAATGAAAATTTTAAAATCGATATTGGCCTTCTTAACCGTGGGCCTTTTTTTTGTTGGCTGTGAAAATGATACGCCTTCAAAATCTACATACCGTCCTTTGTTTGAAGCAAAGTTTAAAAGTCCAAACAACAACGTTTACTACAACACAGGAATGCCCATTCCCGTTCAACTTGCTTTCGATTCTACAAAAATTGAGAGTTTCAAACTTTGGTTAAACGATAGTGTAATTGTTAATCAGCATTTTGGAGGTAGGTTTTTTGAAAAGACTGTGAAATCTAACGACTTGACATTTGGTTCGCACCGTTTGACCTTAGAAGCAAAGTTGAAAGATGGAAAGGTGGTTAAAGATTCTAGAAATATTCGCGTGCTTTCTAAAACTGAGCCTGAACGTTGGGAAGCAGTGGTAGAAAAAGCGTTGCCACATAATACTACTTCGTATACGCAAGGTTTAGAGTTCTACAAAGGAGAATTGTATGAAGGAACTGGACAGTACGGAAGAAGTAAATTGTTGAAAGTACTTAAAGAAAGAGGTGTTACCTTGAAAGAAGTAAGTTTGGAAGGCCAATATTTTGGAGAAGGAATTACAATTTTAGAAGACAAGGTGTACCAATTGACATGGAAGGCGAAGACTTGTTTTGTATATGATGTGAATACATTTGAGGAAATTAAACGATTGGCTTATCCTACAGAAGGTTGGGGCTTATGTAACGATGGAGAGCACATTATTATGTCTGACGGTTCACATAAGATTTACTTTAGAAACCCAGAAACTTTTGGTGTTGAAAGAGAAATCGAAGTGTTTACGAACAGAGGACCTATCGGGAACTTGAATGAATTGGAATACATAGACGGAAAGATTTACGCCAATGTTTATACTTCTAATAGAATCGTAGTGATAGATCCGAATACGGGTAATGTAGAAAGTGTAATTGACTGTGATTTATTAGCACTAGACCACCGAGGTAGTGGAGAAGTGTTGAATGGAATAGCTTATAATTCGGTTTCGAGGAAGGTGTATCTCACCGGTAAAGAATGGCCCGAGTTACTCGAAGTTAGTTTTAAAAAATAATAAAAGAAGTCCTCAAATATTTTGGGGACTTTTTAATTTTCAGGATATTGGAGTATGAAATATCTACTTGTAACAATCGGAATATGTAGCCTGCTTTTTTCCTGTAACGATGCAGGAGGGAAAGTCGGTGGCCCTTGTCATTATGCAACGTTTGAATTCAAATCTGTAGGCTTAGGGTGGGATGATGATAGCTATAAAATCTTCCGTTTCGAATCCTTGGAAACTAAGCGCAGTTACGGTTTGGACAGTTTAGAAATGTTAGACCATGGATTGTCTATAGAAGACCTCAAAGAAGGAGGGAACTATAAATTAGTCATTCGTGAAATCACCGAAGGATCTTGTGTTCCTTTTGAGATTAAAGATATAGAGCGATTAGATTGAAGATTAGGCTTTTTTAATTCCTTTGAAAAGTCGGCTAATTTGTTTCCTAAACAAAAACATGAGGATGATGTAAGGAACGGCCATGATATAAAGGATACCTTGGTTGATGTTGGTGGTATTTGTAATTCCTAAAATTTCAGCATCCTTATCTACACCGCTAGCTTCAGCTACCAATTTACATTGAGAACATTGAGCATCTCCTAAAAAGACAAAAGCTCCTATAAATACTGCTGTTAAAATTACTGACTTCCAATTCATAGTACAAAAATAGGGTATATCTCTAAAAGCAGGGGATGGATAAGGACAAAAATTAAGTTTTGTTGATCAGTATCAATTTCTGCCAGTGGTTGAAACGGTACCCCACAGCCTAGATGTTTTTTGAAACATATTAAAGTAGAGCGACAGGAGAAGCTCTAATGAAATGATGTTGAAAGAACCTCTTGGCGAGGAGTTAAGTGGAAGACACGCCCGGGCGGCCTTATTGAAATGCGCCTAGTGGTAAATTTCCACAGTTCAAGTTCTTTGGACTAATTTAAAATGACGATATTTGCCAAAAAAATTTTCTTATGTCTAAAGTTGTTACACTTAACGAATTTATATTGGATAGACAGGATGATTTTCCTTTTGCAACAGGAGAGTTATCGCGTTTATTAAATGATATTGCCTTGGCCTCTAAAATTGTAAATAGAGATGTAAACCGTGCTGGGTTGGTTGATATTTTGGGAGCTCAAGGAAATACAAATGTACAAGGAGAGGAGCAACAAAAATTAGATGTAATTGCTGATGAGGCCTTCATTAAGGCATTTCAAAATGGTGGTGAAGTTTGTGGTATTGCAAGTGAGGAAAATGATGATTTCGTTGCCTTTGAAAGTGAAGCTGCGAAAAATGGGAAGTACGTTGTGTTATTTGATCCTTTAGATGGGTCATCTAACATAGATGTTAACGTTTCTATTGGAACTATTTTCTCTATCTACAGAAGAAAATCTGCGGTAGGTACATTGGCAACTGAAGAAGATATGTTGCAGAAAGGAACGGAGCAGGTAGCTGCAGGTTACGTAATTTATGGTTCTTCTACAATGTTGGTATATACAACGGGTAAAGGGGTGAATGGATTTACATTGGACCCTTCTATCGGTGAATTCTGTTTGTCTCACCCAGATATCAAAGCACCAGAAACAGGACGTTTATATGCGATTAACGAAGGGAACTTGAATAGATGTCATCCAGGGTTGAAAGATTACTGTGAGTACGTTCGTCAGGATGACCCATCAACAGGAAGACCTTATTCTGGACGTTATATTGGTTCTTTAGTAGCAGACGTTCACAGAAACTTGATTAAGGGAGGTGTTTATGTATACCCTTCAACAACGAATTCTCCAGAAGGAAAATTAAGGTTGATTTACGAATGTAATCCATTGGCATTTATCATTGAACAAGCTGGAGGATTGGCAACAGATGGTAAGAATAGAATTATGGAGATTGAGCCAAAGCGTTTGCACCAAAGAGTAGATTACTACGCAGGTTCTAAACAAATGGTTGAGAAGATTCACGAGTGTTTACGCGCAGCGGAATAGAAAATATATAAGACAGAAAAAGGGAGGTAATTAATTACCTCCCTTTTTTATTAATCTACCTTTTTCAAGGTTAATATTACTTTTCTTTCATCGTTCATCAAATAAAGGAGGCCTTCTTTGTATTGATAATGCTTCACTTGATTGAAAGCTTTGTGAAATGCGTCTGCAATTGGCATTGTTTCTTCACAGTACATTTTAGTAGCCATAGCCATACCAAAAGTGATATCCGTGTCAGTGAGCAAATTAATTGATGCGCTGTAATTGTTGCAAGCATCTTTACCAAACACTTGGTTTTTTGTTGTGTTGATTTCCATGGTTGGAGCGATACTTAAATCCTTGATTTCTCCGTACCCAGAAATATTGGTTATTACATAGATATCGTGAATTTGTAGTTTTGGATCTAAAGTTTTAGAAAGCTCATTCACCAAAGTATATTTAATTGTCGATGCGTCAGCTGGAACTTCTGATGGGTCTAAAACGGTTTTCTTAACTTCTAATTGATAGATGTATCCCGGTTCGTAATCGAAACCTTCAATGCCGTCGTAGAAATTTTGCCAAACATCGGTTAAACTATCTCCGTGCTGTACAAGTAAACATTTTTGAGGCCCCACTCCAACGCAGTCAGTTTGAGAACTGTTTACCCACATTGTTTGCGTTTTTGATTGGTGTTTAAACATACTACACGAACTTAGTATGAGTATTGCGAGAACGAATTGTAATAACTTCATCTTTTATCCTTTTGAACAAAAGTAAGCAATGTTTATGCCGAATAGAAGGAATTACTTAAGTAGCGCGATGTTGGGTTGAGGAAATAAATGGGTGTTAAACCAAAATTGAATGAGGTCTATAACTTCTGATTGGTTGGAACTGAATAGTGTACGGTTTTGTATGAGCTTGTGTTCGTTCTCAGTCTTAATTGAAGGAGTATGTATTTTATCGTAAAAATTTCTTGTGTTGGTTGTGTATTCCTCAATGTTATTACTACTCATGTTCAAGATGGGTGTATTGTGAAAGGTTGTCGTTTGTAAACCTATGTCGTTGTTGGCGTCCGCCAAGTGTTTTTTATAAAAGTTATTGATAGAACTCAGATTTAAGCTGGTAGGTGAAAGTCCGGTAATATTTATAGCAGCTTGTACGTTTGACTTATTTTTTTGCAGCGATAAATAATTGATGTAGCTCCCAGAGTTAATACCTAAAAGACCAATATTGTTTGGGTTTACAGCTTCTAAATTTCTAACATAAGATATTAGTTTACTTAAATCTTGGGTGTGTTTGGTAATTTCAAATTCTCCTTCACTTCCACCAGTACCAGCTTGGTTGTAAGCTACAACTACAAAACCTTTGGCGGCTAAAGGAGCGAGCATGTTAACGGTTGTGGTTATATCTATCTTACTCGTTGAGTCATTTAGATCATGATTAATGATAATACATGGGTAAATGCCTTGTGCTATGGGTTGAACCATGGCACCCGTTAAAAAAGTACCGTTACTTATAAATGCAATTTTTTCTGATTTCACTTGATTAAGGAAATCGTATTTTTCAAGATTGTGTTGAATAGTCCTACTGACAGGCGAGGCGCTGTAGTCTATGGGAAGTGTTTTTAATGAATCTTCCCCAAATGCTCCAAACTTTTGTTTTAATTCTACGGTAGATAATTCGACTTCTCCGCAGGAGCAGAGTGTGATAATACAAGCGAGTATATAGGTAATCAGTTTCATTTTTAGTATTCCGAAAATATTGTACTCTTTTCGTTGAGTGTAATGCAAATGTTTGATTTACAGTGCAAATATGCGCATTATTTTTTAAAATGTGGAGAGAGTTATGGAGGTTTAACCCTAATTTAATACAGGAAAAGCCACCCCATTTTATGGGGTGGCTTGCATTATTAAACGATATGCAGTTTACGCTTGCGCAGTTTCCGCAAGAGCTTCTTTAATTTTTGCTTCTAATTCGTCCATTAATTCTGGGTTATCCCCGATGATTGTTTTCACGGCATCACGTCCCTGTCCTAATCTGGTTTCTCCGTAAGAGAACCATGATCCAGACTTTTTAATAATACCTAGGTCAACACCTATGTCTAATATTTCACCAACTTTAGAAATACCTCCTCCATACATGATGTCGAATTCTGCTTTTCTAAAAGGTGGGGCTACTTTGTTTTTCACCACTTTTACTTTTGTTCTGTTTCCGATTACTTCATCACCGTCTTTAATCTGAGAAGATCTTCTGATGTCCAATCTTACTGAAGAGTAAAATTTCAATGCATTACCACCTGTAGTAGTTTCTGGGTTACCGAACATAACACCAATTTTCTCACGTAACTGGTTGATGAAAATACAACAACATCCTGCCTTGTTGATTGAAGCAGTTAGTTTTCTTAAGGCTTTCGACATCAAACGTGCTTGAAGTCCCATTTGAGAATCGCCCATTTCACCTTCTATCTCTGCTTTTGGTGTTAAAGCTGCAACTGAATCGACAACTAATAAATCGATTGCACCTGATCGGATAAGGTTATCAGCAATTTCTAATGCTTGCTCTCCGTTGTCTGGTTGCGAAATCAATAAGTTATCTACATCTACTCCTAGTTTTGCTGCGTAGAACTGGTCAAATGCGTGCTCGGCATCTACTATAGCTGCAATACCACCTTGCTTTTGTACTTCTGCGATGGCGTGAATGGCCAAAGTTGTTTTACCAGATGATTCTGGTCCGTATATTTCTACAATTCTTCCTTTAGGAAAACCGCCTACACCGAGGGCTAAGTCTAGAGTTACAGAACCTGTAGGTATTACTTCTACTTGTTCTACAACTCCATCTCCTAATTTCATTACTGTACCTTTTCCAAAGGTTTTGTCAAGTTTCTCCATTGTTAATTGGAGAGCTTTTAATTTGTCTGCGTTTATTTCTTTTGCTGCCATATCGTTTAATTTTTAGCTAATGTAGGTTGGTTGATCGTAAACTATTTACGCTCTAATTATTTTCGTTGAAAGCGGCTAAAATTTCCTCAGCGTGCGCTTTTGTTTTTGGCTTCTCTATAATATGCGTAATTATACCTTCCTCATTGATTAGGAAAGTTGTTCTGTGAATACCATCGTATTCTTTACCCATAAATTTCTTCAATCCCCAAACTCCGTAATCGTTGATCATTTTTTTGTCAACGTCCGCTAATAAGGTGAATGGTATACTGTGTTTGTCAATAAACTTCTGGTGTCTTGCTTCATCGTCTGCACTTACTCCAACAATAGCAATACCTTCGTCTTGTAATGCTGAATAATTCTCTGTTAAGTTACAAGCTTGATTGGTACACCCCGGCGTCATATCCTTCGGGTAAAAGTAGATAGCAAGTTTCTGACCTTTAAAATCAGCCATGCTCACTGCTTCTCCTTTTTCATTGTTTACGTTAAAATCGGGTGCTTTGTCTCCTACTTTTAAATGTTTCATTGTTTCTTTTTTGTGTCCGATTAATTAAAATGACGAATATATAGTCAAAAGTAATGCAAAATAATTAATCAAACAAAGTTTATGTTTAAATTCGTTGTTGCAGGAAGAAGAATACCTAGAAAAAAGAGAGCGACTCCTTTTCAATCGAAAAAAAATATTCATCTTCGTTTACCACAAAGAACAAAATAAATATGGAAAAGTTTGTAGATAGAATAGCGAATCATATAAAATTGAAAGACTATGTATTAACAGACTTAACGATTGTTCTACCATCCAGAAGAGCAAAAAAGTATATACAAAAAGCTTTATTCGAGCAATACGACAGGGCTGTGTTCTCTCCCAACATTTTAACGATAGACGAGTGGGTGAAGAATTATACGCCTCAATCCATTATAGATAAAACGTGGGCTTTGTTCAAATTGTATGAGATACACGAGAAAATAAGTGGACCGGAGAACAAAGGTTTGGATGAGTTCTTAAAGTGGGGAAGAACTTTGTTGAGTGACTTCGATGAAATTGATCGTTACCTCATAGAAACAAAGCAATTGTTCGTAAATCTTTTGGATGTAAAAGAGTTAGAAGCATGGAACGTGGGTGAAGATGAATTGACCGATGCCCAAAAGAGATTCTTAGCTTTCTGGGAAACTTTGCCCGACTATTATAAAGCATTCAAAGAGATGTTGAAACAAGAGGACGCCATTAATATGGGGGCGGCCTATGCTAATTTTAGTCAACATCTACACCTGCTTTTTGAAGAGAACAAAAATGCACAATTCATTTTTGCCGGTTTTAATGCGCTGTCGAAAGCTGAAGAGAGCATTATGCTGCAATTGAAAAAAATGGGTAAAGCAGAAATATTCATAGATGTAGATGAATTCTACATGAAAGATCATAACCACGAAGCAGGAATGTTCTTACGCCCCTTGGCCAAGTCTTTTGAATTGAAAAAGGAAGCGTATATGAAAAGTCATTATGCTTCTTCTTCTAAAAAGATTGAAATCATCAATTGTAAGCAGAGTACGGGGCAGGCAAAAACTATTGCTACCTTATTGAAGAATGAAATACAACCCAAAGATTTTTCAGATACTGTTGTACTGCTTGCGGATGAAAATATGGTGGTACCCGTTTTAAAGAATATACCATCTACTATTAAGGAAGCCAACATTACATTGGGTTTACCTTTAAAGAACACGTCTTTGCGTGCTTGGGTAGATATGATTTTTAACATTCAGGAAAACTTTAGAAGGTTTAGCACCAAGAGTATTTATTATAAGGATTTGCTCAAGCTCATTAAACATCCTTTTATGTTGGCGGTGTTGAGTGATACAGATAAACTTCAACTTCAGACGCTAGAAGATAAAATTGTGCACAACAACTGGTTGTTTTTGAAGTTAGATCAAATTAAAATTTCAAAGAATGTAAAGGAGCTAATCAAACTGATTACGCAAGCTTGGAACTTACAAAACGAAAAGTATACTCTCGAGGCTTTGGGAGTTGTGAGAAAGCTCAATGATTTACTTTATACATCTATAGATAAGGAAGAGCATACCCTAGAAAAGGCCATCATCTATAATTTCGATGCATCGCTTGTAGCACTTCAGAATATACTAGAAAGTTTTGCGCCGAAAATTAACTTCAACTCCTTTAAACAGATTTTTAATGAACATTGGTCAACCCAAAGTCTGGCCTATTTTGGTAATCCTTTGGATGGTTTGCAAATCATGGGACTCCTGGAAACGCGTTTGCTGGATTTCAAAAACTTGCTTGTAGTAGGATTGAATGAAGGAAGTATGCCGCCCAACAATCCAATTCAAACCCTTATTCCTATGGATTTGCGTAGGTATCACGGATTACCTACGCCACGAGAAAAGCAAGGGTTGTTTGCCCATCACGTTTATAGATTGTTACACCATGCAGAGAATGTATGGATTACTTATTCATCGGCTGAACGTAGGATGGGGGTGGATGAGGCTTCGCGCTATGTGCACCAAGTGAAGTTGGAGTTGTCTCGACAGTTTCCCAATATTTCTCTGGTAGAAAGAGATTACTCCATAGAAGATACGCAACAATCAAGTGAGACAATTTCTGTTGAAAAATCACCAGCAATTTTGGCACGTTTGGATGAGTATTTTGGAAATAGAACTTCTGCCTCAGCGTTGAACAAATACTTGCAATGTCCGCTCGATTTCTATTATAGATATGTATTAGGATTTGGAGAAGAAAAAGAAGTAGAAGAAGAAATTGAGGCCAACAACTTCGGTAGTTTTATTCACAATACACTAGAAACACTTTTAAAACCGTTCAGCAGAGTTGGAGATGGAAAACGCAAAGGTCAGAATGTATTGCCCGAAGACATAGATCAAATGTTAAAGACATACGGACCTATCCTTCAAAAAGAATTCATTGCCCATTTCGATAAACACAAAGAGTATTTAGAAACAGGTAAAAATTTCCTGAGTTTAACCGTTGCCGATCACTTGGTAAAAAGCATACTTAAAGCCCAAAAAGAAGAGCTAATTTCTAATCCTACCGCACAATTATTCATAGAAGAAGTGGAAGGAGAATTTACCAAAGAGCTTACTATTCAATTAGAGAAAAGTGAGAAGTTGGTAAAATTTGTTGGGTTCATAGATAGGATAGACAATTTCGAAGATGAAGTAAGAATTATAGATTATAAGTCTGGGACTTGTAATACCGATAAGGTAAAGATTCCATCTACCCGAGGAGGCAATAGTCCGCAAGATGTATTGCTCAACGTGCTGAGTAAAAAGCATTATGTTTTCCAATTATTGGTCTACAACATGCTTTATAAGTCAAGGTATCCGCAAAAACCTTATCCTGGTAAAACAGGCATACTTTCTATGGTTAACCTCAAAGACGGGATTTTCTTTTTAGACAATAAATTGAAAGAAGCCGCAAGTATGGATGATTTGATGGAGCTCTTCGAAGAATGTTTGCAACAAATTATAGCAGAGATTTACGATGAAACAATCCCATTTGAACACAATCCAGATGCCCAGTATTGTCAATATTGCGGCTAGTTAAAACTATTCGTTCAAATTCCAATTGTAGTCTTTGTAGCTGATGTCGGCATCCTTACTAATTTCTACTTTACTATAAGTATTAAGGTAATCGATGATATCGCCCTCCTCTGTAAAGTCACCACTAAACCATTTGAAAATGGATGAAATTTCCACTTCGTTTTTGGCAAGTGTATTTTTCTGTGGGTTATTGATAAACGCGCGCATCTGATCCGTAAGTTGTTCTTCTAGCTTGGCTGCAGTAAAGGCTTCATTTCTTAACTTCGGACAAGAAATAGAGGCACAATTCACTGCTGCGTGTATACGCGGATCACTAAAGTCTTTGCGCAAAATACCGTGCTCAATGTTGTTTAAGTCGTAAGTTTTATCTCCCAGTTTAATAAACTTAATATCCCAAGGTGTGTTCACTTTATAAATAGAACCTCCTAAATCTTTTATACTTTTTACAGGATAATTATCCACAATTAATTTTACTGTGAACGCATTGTAAGCGTTGATCCAGTATGCTTTTTTTTGAGCATAACTCCATCCATCATTTATGGTGTGTTTGGCCAATTGTTGGAGGTAGGTATTAAGTGCCGTTGAATCTTTTTGAAAGCCTTTGTAATTCACATTTCCCACAGAATCAACGTGTTTCACCAACAAATCTGTCCACAATTGGTGGTCATGAATTTTTAAGTGGTCTACCATTTCTCCTTTGGGGTAGTTTCTACCTTGCGACA
>NZ_JAWWCF010000009.1:0-29992 GCF_033720595.1 Lishizhenia sp.
CAATCATTGTAATAAAATTGATAGTTTGGCACAGATATATTTAGTCCCTGCCAACATTACAGGTGCTGCGGATACCATTACATGTGATGGAATTCATCAAGTTGCTGGAATTGTAGCCCCTAATGGTGGAACTTGGGCCAACCCCGACCCAAGTAACATCACCATTAATAGTGATACAGACAACAACCCCTTGATTACCCTCAACACGTTTGGTACCTATAACTTTGTCTTTACACAAAACACTTGTGGAAATGTTGTAGATATAGACATTTCTTATTTTGACGCACCCAACATTACAGGTTTAGACACAGTATGCGGATTGAATGAAACATACACCGCAAACAATTCATACCCCTCAGGAGGAACATGGACTACCAACGCACCAGAAATAAGTTTCTCTTCTGCTAATACAGCCACCACTGATATTACAGCGAGTACTTATGGGTCTTACTGGGTGTACTACCAAGAGAATTACTGTGACAAAGAAGATAGTTTATTTATCACCTTCTTAGCTCCCGCTTCAACGAACACTTTACAAGACACGATTCTTTGTGGAGATACGTATCAAGTTTCGGGAGTTACTTCATTAAGTGGAGGAACTTGGACCAATCCATCTCCAACAGATTTAACTTTCTCTGATTTGAATGTTAACAACCCACTTATCACGGTAAATAATTTCGGAACTTACACGCTTACATATACGCAAAACACTTGTGGAAATACAGATAGTTTTGACATCACTTATTTGGACAACCCTGAGATATTGGCCAATGATACTACGTGTAACAACGTAATTAATTTAACCATAGCTTCAAACTTCCCGAGTGGAGGTACTTGGAGTACCAATGCTCCTGAGTTAAGTTTAAACACGCCAACAAGTACAGCAACAAATGCCACGGCAAGTACATCAGGAAGTTACTGGGTTTATTATACAGAAAATAGTTGTGGAACTCAAGATAGCATGTTACTTACTTATGCTTCTGATCCTGTTTTCAATTTAACAGACACTACGCTTTGTGATAATTTATACCCTGTTTCAGGTGTAAGTTCATTTAATGGAGGTACTTGGAGTGCCAGTGATCCCTCTGTTCAGTTCTCTGATGTTACTGTGGACAATCCAAATATTACGGTATTGAACCCAGGAACATATACCATAACATTTACCGATAACCAATGTGGTACAACCAATTCATTTGATGTAACACTTATTGCAGATCCTCAAATTGTTGGTTCTCCTTCTACATGTACAGATGGACTCAATTTATCATTAGCCAATAGTTTTGTACAAGGCGGTAGTTGGTCGAGCAATTCTACAGATTTAAGTTTCGATAATACAACGGCAGATGCCGTTACCATCACCAACACAAACGATGGAAGCTATTGGGTATATTACACCGAAAACCAATGTAACCACGTGGATAGTTTAGAAGTTAATTTTTACGGACCTCCAACATTTACGTTAACAGATTCATTGATTTGTGACACCATTTTTACAGCGAATGGAGTAACGTCTACGAATGGTGGTACATGGTCGGTAATACCAAGTACAGGAGCGACGGTATTAACACCGAATGACGACAATCCAGATTTACAATTCTTCAACACGGGAGTTTATACTTTTGTGTATACAGATAATCAATGTGGATTTACAGATAGTGTGACTTATGAATTTATAGGTTACCCACAAGCCACAATTACTGAAAACATGGTGATTTGTCCCAACCAAGTTCCGGTACCCATCAGCGTTAGCAATTTTTCTAATGTAGATAGTTTAGTATGGTTTGATGGGACAGAAGAAGATACGGCCTTTGTTGTTTCAGAAGGTTATTGGGTAGTACAACTCTTTAATGATTGTCACATCCGAGAGCTTGGAACGCAGGTTCTATTTGAATTTTGTGGTGTAGAGGTACCAAATGTATTCACTCCCAACGAGGATGGAATGAATGATGTTCTCACGCTTAGCATTGGTGAAATAGATGAATTCTATATGCTCATTGTAAACCGATGGGGAAATGTAGTTTACGAATCAAACGATGCTACAGAGGCATGGGATGGAACCAATAAAGAAACTGGTAGAGCTTGTTCAGATGGCACCTACTTTTATAAAGTTACCTATAAACAAACCTCTGCCAATCAGGTAGAAACTGTTGAAGGATTTGTAACGATTATTACTCAATAAAAGATGAAAACAAAAAAGGCGGGTTGAAGATCAACCCGCCTTTTTTTATATCCTTACTTTTCTATGCTAATTCTTCTATGTCTGAAGTAATCGTTTCGTACACTTGATCGGCGGTAATTTTAGTGATACAATTACAGTCCTCACCCTTAGCACACAATTCACACTCCTCATCATGTACTATTACCTTTGTTTGATTACCCAATGGCGTCCATCTTCCGGGGTGTATTGGTCGTCGTGGAGAAAACAAACCAATTGCTTCAACTCCGAGTACTCCCGCCAAATGTAAAGGTCCGGTACTACATGCAACTAAAGTATCTGTCTGCAAGATAAAACTTTGTAACTCTGCTAAAGTTAATTTACCTGTTACGTCAAAAACATTTGGCGCTGTAGGAATACTCCCTCTAATATTTACACCTTCTTCGTTGGTTCCGGTATAAAAGACAGCATGACCATTGTCTGATAACAACTTTGCAAGTCGAGCAAATTTTTCTATTCCCCATTCAACGGCACTACCTTGAGATCTTGCGTGTAAGATTACCTTCTTTTTCCCTGATTCAAGATTCAAGTCTTGGATCATGTGCTGAATTCCCTCAGGCAATATGGAACTGGGTTGAAAAGTTTCCATCAACGTCGTTAACTCTTCTAAACTCGGCAACTCTTTGATCCCATAACTTCTCAACAATTCAAAATTCAATTGAGCTTCATGAAACTCTGATTTTCTTCTTGTGAAATTAGGTTTGATATTACACGTTAAGAAATGGTAACTTCGGTGCGATGTACCGATACGGAAAGGAATCTTCGCTTTCTTCGCTAATTTTGCGATATCCTTATTGGGAAAAACATGAATAAAAACCTGTGCTTCCAATTTCTTTAATTCCTCTACACGAGCTTGAACAGGTAATGCTTCGATTTTATTCCATTCTAGAATTTCATCAATAAAGGGTGCCGACTCTAAAACTGGTCGTGTATAACTTTGCCCTAAGAAAATGATTTTACATTCTGGATACTGTTGTTTCAACCAAGCACACATGGGAAGTGTTAAGACCACATCACCTATGCTATCGGTTCTACTTATTACAACAGTTTTATTATTTAGATTTATTGTTTTGCTCACGATTTAACCTCCTCAATTCTTTGTATTTGTATATGTTCGAGAGCGCAGATATTTGTGCAATCTTAAACCCCATTTTTCCATCGAGGAAACCGAGTTTAATAAAGTACATACCTACAAATCGAACCAACGCGCTAAGATAGGGTTTTAAAATGGATGCTCTTTTACCTTTAACATTCATTTTTTGAGCAGTCAATCGTGAATATTTATCTGCTCTATTTCTATGATCTTCGAAACTGTAGTACGAATAATGATGTAAATCTCCTGAAAGTAAAGTTGGACTGGGATTTCCTTCCACCTCCAATTCTTCATGAACATAAGCCCCTACCCATTTACTGGTAGCTTTTGGAAATATTCTCGTCTTCACATCAGGGTACCATCCCGAATGTTTAATCCAAGTACCCAAATAATTGGTCATGCGATTTACCGCATAAACTCCACTTAATCCTTTTTTCTTCTCGGCTAAAATTGAACTTTTGAGTTCAGCACTCAAAGCTTCATCAGCGTCTATGGAGAAGATATAATCATACGTCGCTAACGTATTCAAATAATTCTTTGATTGACTGTAGCCTTCCCATGCTCTTTTTTCGAAACGCACTCCAAGGCCACGACAAATCTCCTCTGTTTTATCTGTTGAAAAAGAATCCAACACAATAATTTCATCGGCAACATCTTTTAAGGAAAGAATACATCTTTCAATATTTCTCTCCTCATTCAATGTGATTATTGTCGCAGAAATTTTAGTCATCTAAACGCAAAGAATAAAGAATAGCTTGTACTCTACGAATGTAAGGAACAGCTGAAGTTGTTGGAACAACGTCAACAAAACCACTAACGGTTACAATTTTATTTGTCTTAGGATGCAAGAAAGTAAAACTCCAGAACATTCCTCCTGACGGTTCCATCTCACCCGTAAATTTGAACAGCCCTGTTAACTCGTATCCTTCAATTGTATTTAAAGTAAGTCGCTTTCTAATTGGCACTACTGCCGGATGATATTGTGTTCCCATATATACACCTTCGTACTCATGAGGAACATTGTATTTTAAAATCGTATCTCTCGAATTCAACATCGTTTGGTATTCTAATAAGCTAGAATCTGTAAACGAGTATTGCCAAATCATAATTCCGTATTGGTTAAAGTTGGTACGTGTAGTTTGATAAGAACCTCCGGCTAAATCCATGGGTCTACTCTCATCTGGGAAAGAAATACGCACAAAATTCTTACGCTCTCCAGAAACACTTGCATTCTTTGGTAGATCTAAGTGGATATCAAATTTATCGAACACTCTTTTTTCTACCATTTTACCAGGATCTCTCTGGTTACGTATCACCTCTCTTCTCCAAGCCATTTTATCGTAACGTCGGGCTATATCCCAAAGCTGACTCTCACAAGCTTCTTCAATATCTGACACACTGTTGGCACTGATATAAGTTGCCATCTGAGTTGATGCGTAATAACTTTCCTTTAAGTTTACTTCAGCTTTTCCCGGTTTAACTTTATCATCTAAAGAAAGTACCATCAAATTTCTTACGCGCTTATTACGCTTTTCAAATTCTTCTGGCGTTAGATGGTAAGCTTCAAATCTTTTTTGAGGAGGGTAGAAAGGTCTAAAATATTCTCCAAAAACAGAGTCTAATGCTTTTTCTACACGAGGTGTCCAAAGTTCATCCGGACAAACTACGGCCATTAACCCAACTTTACCTACAACAGGAAAAGTAGATTGTGTGTAGCCTTTGTTTTCTGAAATTGTGGTTGTTCCCTTTTCCGAAGAAGTTTCGGACTTCACCACCATTGCTGATGAGCCCTCTTGATTTTCCCCACATGAAAAAAGGAGAAGAGATAAGGTTACTAAGCTAAAAATTGAGTTTCTCATAATTATCTAATTCTGATGCGCTGACCGATTCTCAACCTATCATGGTTAATGCCAGGGTTTAATTTCTTTAACCTTGCAACAGTCGTACCATTATTACGAGCAATGATCCACAAGTTTTCTCCACTTCTCACTTTATGATAATCTTCGGTTGAAGATTTCAATTTTGCCAACTCCTCTTCTATTGGTAAATTATAAATAGCAGAATCTAAAGCATAAATAGAATCTTCCATCGCTATCCATTCATTTACCTTGGTTACCGGAATGTTGATGCATTGTTGAGGTGTCGTTTTCGGAATGTAGCTCGTTTTGTAAATAGGGTTTACAAATTGAATATCTTCCATCGACCAATCCATTAAACTATCTATGATATTCATGTGTACGCCTTGTGATAAACACACGGTGTCCAATTCAAAATCGTAAACTTTCGCTTCTGCTGGAATAATATTGTGTTCTACATGATAGGTCATCATGTAGCTCATAGCAATAAAATTAGGAACATACGCCTGCGTTTCTCTCGGTAAATAAGGTCTGATTTCCCAGTAAGTGGTTTTCCCTCCTGATCTACGAATGGCTTTGTTTACATTTCCTGGTCCTGCATTATATGCCGCCAAGGCCATGTTCCAATCGTCGTAGGCATTATACAACCTTTTCAAGTACAAACACGCCGCTTCCGTAGCTTTTTCCGGATCCATGCGCTCATCGATGAACGAGTTTTGGTCTAATCCGTATTTTTTTCCGGTTCTATACATGAACTGCCACAAACCTGTAGCACCTACTCTAGATTTTACTTGTGGTCGTAAACCACTCTCTATTACAGATAAATACTTTAATTCTATGGGCATGTTGTGTTTATCCAACTTCTCCTCATACATATCAAAGTAAAGTTTTGATCTACCCAAAGTAATACTGGTAAATCTCCTTCTATTTTTTGTGAAGTATTTCAAAGTAGATAAAACAGTTGGGTTACAAGCGTAGTGAAAAGGACTCATCTCATTCATGTCGTCCAAACGCTGACAATATACAGAATCGTCAAACTCCGGAACTTGTCCTTCTACATACCCCAAGGAAGCAACAATGGAATCATAGTTCTCACTGTTGGCCCACTCCTTATAAAACTCTTGCAAGCTTGCATTTACTGTAGCGATGAATTGCTCACCTTCTATAATTTCTTGTTGACGTTGGAGGCTATCTTCTACCTGACCAAAACTAAGGGCAGCAAAAAAAACCGTAGTAAATACAGACCAGCAATATTTTATCATAAAGTTTACTTTTTCATCAAGTGTTCAGCACACGCCAATAATTCTTTCTCTTGGTAATGGTCTGCCATGATTTGAATACCAAATGGCAATCCGTTAGAGTGCGTCCCAGCCGGAACTGAGATTGCAGGGTTACCCGCCAAGTTCGCCTGTACCGTAAAGATATCTTGCAAGTACATTTGAATTTGATCTGTAACACTATTGAGCTTAAATGCTGTAGACGCAGTGGTTGGTAAAATAATGAAGTCGTATGCTGACAAAATCTCATTGGTCTTGTCTTGAATTACTCTTCTTACCTTTTGCGCCTTTGTGTAATATGAATCGTAGTACTCATTCGACAATACGAAAGTACCAGACATAATTCTACGTTTCACCTCTTCACCGAAACCTTCTGTTCTCGATTTTTTATACGTTGCTTCAACCCCAACAGCTTCTTCACTTCTATACCCGAAGTGAACACCGTCAAAACGAGATAAGTTAGAAGATGCCTCAGCGGTTGTAATAACGTAATACGTAGGAACCATCACATCAAGGTAAGGGAAAGAAACTTCTTCCACTACATGACCTTCTGCTTTCAAGGCTTCTACCTGAGCGTTAAACGCTGCTCTAATTTCAGGGTCTAAACCATCCATCTGAATGGCGTCCTTAATTACAGCAAATTTTTTCTTCCCTTCAAAAGAGATGTTTGTATAATCTTCAACAGGTTTTGATGATGACGTTGAATCGTACTCATCTTCTCCTGCAATAATATTGGTTACCAATGCAACATCTTCTACATTATTGGCAAACGGCCCAATTTGATCGAATGAAGAAGCGTAGGCAATTAACCCAAATCGACTTACTCTACCGTAGGTTGGCTTTAAACCAACTGTACCTGTAAATGCCGCGGGCTGACGAATAGAACCTCCCGTATCACTCCCCAAAGAAACTGTACATAAACCAGCAGCTACTGCCGTTGCACTACCTCCTGAAGATCCACCTGGAACGTATTCTTCGTCAATTGCATTTCTTACCGGACCGTAATAAGAAGTCTCATTAGAACTTCCCATTGCGAATTCATCACAATTTAAACGACCAATAATTACTGCGTCTTCATCCAATAATCTTTGTACAACCGTTGCAGAATAAATAGATTCAAATCCTTCTAAAATTCTAGAAGAAGCTGAAACCTTGTGGTTTTTATAACAGATATTGTCTTTTAAACCTACCACCATACCTGCTAATTTACCAGCAGTTCCGGCTTTGATTTTTGCATCCACCTCTTTGGCCTGAGCAAGAACATCCTCTTCGAATACTTCTAAAAAAGCATTCAATGATTTTCTCTTCTCTATCTCCGAAAGGTAATGTTGAACAATAGTTTCTACTGTTGCACCCTCTTTAAGCGCTAACTTAACTTCTGCAAAAGTTTTGTACATGAAAATTGGTTTGACTATTTGTTTTCTTTAGACTCAGTAGACGTAGATTCGTCTTCTGGGGTATTTGTTGCGTCTTTAAATTCTTTGACTCCTTTCCCTAGTCCTTTCATTAATTCTGGAATTTTTCTTCCTCCGAACAGTAATAAAACGATCACTGCGATTAATATAACTTGGGGCCACCCAATCATTCCTAAAATCATCTTGTCTTAATTTATTTGTCGCAAAGTTACGTATTTATATAGAAAATGATAACAAAGTATTGTATCATTCTTGACCTCTCTTTGCAATAAAGGATTTACGGTCTTTAATTTTCATTAAATTGAGGCCTTGTATTTGGCAAACTGTCGGGTCTTCCGCTTAAGTTTACTTGCATAACTAAGTTTTTACAAACTTCTTATTTCAGCTTCTAAAGTCGCTCAAAACAAAGTGTAAAAACACTAGTTTTGCTGCACAAAGCTTCCGCTACACCCCCTGTTTGAAAACCTACTTTATTCACACTGTATCCTAGAATAGTTTATAGTATGTGAAAGCACCAAAAAACCACTAAAAACTCAAGTACTACCTCCTCTAAACACCTCTGTAACCAGAAACATTCTTTATCTATTAAAACATTACTATTTTTACACATTCAAAGAAGTAGAGAATGCAAGCAAAAATAAAGATAGAAAAGAAGTTAAATGAAGCCAATGCGCAAGTTCATGTTTTGAATGAAAAGAGCGTTAAAAAAGCCTCTCATTTAAGCTTGAGTGGAAAGAAGAATTTTGAATACTACAAAACCGAAGAAGGATACCTTTTCTACGTTTTAGAAAAAGATGCAGAAAAGCTACGTAAGGTTGGACATCAAATCAGAACAATCTTAGACAAGGATGTTTTAGAAATTGATCTTCATGGAGAAGAAGGAGCTTACCACCTTGCTGAAGGTTTACTTTTAAGTAACTATCAATTCTTAAAGTACTTCAAAGACGCGAAAGAAAAAGCGTACTTGCTACAAAAAATCAATTGGATTAACGGAGATAAAAAACAAGCAGAATATTTAAACAATACGGTAAAAGCCGTTTACTGGTCGAGAGATTTAGTAAATGAGCCTTTATCTTACCTTACTGCAGAGCAATTGAGTAAAGAAATTGTTGAACGCGGGGAAGAAGCAAATATCTCTGTAAAGATTTTCAATAAATCTAAAATTGAAAGTTTGAAAATGGGAGGATTATTAGCCGTTAACAAAGGTTCGATAGATCCACCAACATTCACAATTTTAGAATACAAACCCAAAAAAGCAAAAAACAAAAAACCTATTGTACTGGTTGGTAAAGGTGTGGTTTATGATACAGGAGGTTTAAGCTTAAAACCAACTGCTCATTCTATGGATATTATGAAAAGTGACATGGGTGGTGCAGCTTGTATCGTGGGTACAATTTACGCCATGGCTTTAAACAAAGCGGAACACCATGTGATTGGTTTAATCCCTGCAACCGATAACAGACCCGGTCAAAATGCTTACGCACCAGGAGATGTTATCACTATGTTCGACGGAACTACAGTTGAAGTATTGAACACAGACGCAGAAGGAAGATTATTATTAGGTGATGCCTTGGCATACGCCAACAAATACGAACCAGAATTGGTGATCGATGCAGCTACTTTAACAGGCGCTGCTGTTAGAGCTATCGGTCAAAAAGCTGCATGCCTTATGGGTAATGCCGATAACGAAACTTTAACCAAATTAGAAAAAGCGGGTTCTGAAGTGCACGAGCGTTTAGTTCGTTTCCCTTTCTGGGATGATTACGCCGAACAACTTAAATCAAACATTGCAGATATGAAAAACTTAGGTGGACCAACTGCAGGTATGATTACTGCCGGTAAATTCTTAGAACACTTTGTAAACTACCCTTATGTCCACTTAGACATTGCTGGTCCAGCTTTCTTAGAAGCAAAAGAAGACTACAAAGGTTTAGGAGGAACTGGTACAGGAGTTCGTTTATTACAGCACTTCTTTAAAAACGAGTATTAAGATGGAGAAACAAGAGAAAGAAAAAATAATATCTACACGCGAACCAATAAGAGTTGGTATTACTTTGGGCGACATTAACGGAATAGGTCCTGAGGTAATTATCAAAGCTTTGGGTGATCCGCGAATTCTTACCGAATGTACTCCTGTTATTTATGGTTCAAGTAAGACCATTTCTTACCACAAGAAAGCCATTAACGATAAGAATTTCAATTTCACACGTATTGCTGACGCCAACGAGATTCAGCACAAGAAAATAAATGTTGTAAGTTGTTGGAGCGAGGTGGTGAATATCACTTTAGGTAAATCCAATGAGGTAGGCGGACAATACGCGTTTAAATCTTTAGAAAGAGCAACAGAAGATTTAGCAGCAGGAAAAGTAGACGTTCTAGTTACAGCTCCTATTTCTAAGGAGGCGATTCAACAAGCAGGTTTTAAATTTCCTGGACATACTGAATATTTAGCAGACATGGCCGGAGAAAAAGAAGCTTTGATGATGATGGTTTCTGATAAATTGCGCGTTGCTTTAGTAACGAGTCATATCGCCTTAAAAGATGTCAGTACAACAATTACAACCGAAGGAATTTTAGCCAAAATCAAAGAATTGAACAGTAGTTTAAAGAAAGATTTTGGAATTGTTCGTCCGAAAATTGCCGTATTGGGCTTAAACCCTCATGCCGGTGAAAAAGGAAAAATGGGTACTGAAGAAAGCGAAATCATTAACCCTGCAATTCAGGCAGCGAACAATGAGAAAATTTTGGCCTTCGGTCCTTTCCCTGCAGACGGTTTCTTTGGTTCAAGCAACTATACACAGTACGATGCAATTTTAGCCATGTACCACGATCAAGGTTTAACGCCATTCAAAGCACTTGCCTTTAACAGTGGTGTAAACTTTACAGCGGGCTTACCTATCGTAAGAACTTCGCCAGATCATGGAACAGCTTTCGACATTGCTGGACAAGGAAAAGCAGATGAAGCATCGTTTAGAGAGGCCATGTACTTGGCAATGGATGTATACAGAACACGCGCATTTATTAAGGAAATAAACAAAGATCCTTTAGCGATTTCAGAGCCTAAACCTTACAAGGGAAAAGGGCGTGATAGAGATTAAGGCATTATAAATTAGAATAATAATCCTAAGTTTTAGAAATGAAGTGTAGATAATCATTTTATTTTTATAACTTTGCAGACCAATTTTTGAACTATGAGAAGTTCGAAGAATAAATTTATTGTTCCTTTTGAAGGATTAAAAGTTGGATTTCACGACTTTGAATTTGACATTACGGATCAGTTCTTTGAAGATTTAGAATACTCTATTATAAAAGCTGGAAAGCTTACAGTAGAGATGGAGCTAGAGAAAAAGGAAACCATGCTGATTGCAAATTTTGTGGTTGACGGTAACGTTGACGTAGAATGTGCAAGATGTACCGATCCTTTAGAAGAGTATATTTATGGTGAATACAGAATTGTTTTCAAATTCGGAACTGAGATTAGTGACGATGAAAATTTAATTGTATTGGAACCACAAGAATATGAATTGCACTTGGCTCCTATTATTTATGAATTAATGACAATTTCATTACCTACAAGATCCGTTCACGACGAAGGTGATTGTAATGAAGAAATGATAGCATTGATTGATGAATATTCTATAGTCGAAGAAGAAGATTTGAAAGAAGACGACATTGAAGACGGTAACGACGACGATGACGATGATGATATTGATCCAAGGTGGTCAGCATTGAAGAATTTGAATTAAACGTTTTAAATAAATAAAGTAAAATGGCACATCCAAAAAGAAGAACGTCAACAACAAGACGTGACAAGAGAAGAACGCACGTAAAAGCAGTTGCTAACAACATCGCTACTTGTCCAACTACTGGTCAGCCGCATTTGTTCCACCGTGCTTTTTGGCATGAAGGGAAACTTTACTACAAGGGTAGAGTAATCGCTGAAAAAGAAGTTGCGGTATAATTACCGTTGAAGTGAATTAAATCATTTCATTTCCTGATGAAGATAGGATTAGATATTATGGGAGGAGATTTTGCTCCAGAAGCGAACGTTTCTGGAGCGATCCTCGCCAATAAAGAACTTCCTCAGGACACACGCATCGTTTTATTCGGCGACCAAGATGTGGTACGCGAAAAGTTAGTTGAATTAGGAGGTAATCCGGATGACTTCGAGATTGTCCATGCCCCTGATGTTATTACTATGCACGATCATCCGACTCGTGCAATTCCTCAAAAACCAAACAGTACAATTTCTAAAGGTTTCGACCTCTTAGCTTCTGGAGAAATCCAAGCTTTTGCTAGCACCGGTAATACTGGGGCTATGCTCGTTGGTGCTATTTATAAAGTGAACGCTGTTCCGGGAATTATCAGACCGTGTATTACATCTACCATTCCTAATATCAGAGGTGGAAACTCTTTGATTCTAGACGTGGGTGCAAATGCCGATTGTAAACCGGATGTATTGTATCAATTTGCAATTTTAGGATCTCTATATGCCAGAGAAGTTTATGGTATTGAGAATCCAAAAGTTGGTTTATTGAACATTGGTGAGGAAGAAACTAAAGGTAACTTGCTAACGCAGTCTGCCTACAAACTTATGCAAGGAAGTACAGACTTCAATTTTGCGGGCAACATAGAAGGTAGAGATATTTTTACTGGAAAAGTTGACGTAATTGTTTGTGATGGATTTACAGGTAATGTAGTTCTTAAGCAAGCAGAAGGATTGTTCGGACTTATGCAAAAGCGTGGTATGCGCGATGAGTATTTTGACCGTTTCAATTATGAAAACTATGGAGGAACACCAATTTTAGGTGTAAATTCTAACGTTATCATTGGACATGGAATATCAAATGATATTGCGGTTAAAAATATGTTGTTACATTCGTATGATGTAACAAAGTCGAAGCTTACTGATAAAATTAAAGAAGCAATTAACTAGTATGGGTAAAATTACTGCAGCTATATCAGGTGTTCAAGGGTACTTACCAGAGCACGTGATGACGAACAAGGATTTAGAAAAACTCGTTGATACCAACGATGAGTGGATAACTACTAGAACTGGAATTAAAGAGAGGCGCATCGCGAAAGATCAGTCTACATCAGACATGGCTGCAGAAGCAGTTAAAGGATTATTAGCGAAAACCAACAATACTCCAGAAGATATCGATCTTGTAATCGTTGCTACAGTAACACCAGACTACCCTTTCCCGTCAACAGCTAATGTTGTTTGTGACAAAGTTGGTATGAGTAATGCTTGGGGATATGACCTTAAAGCAGCTTGTTCTGGATTTTTGTATGCGATCACAACGGGAGCTAAGTTTATAGAATCTGGACATCACAAAAAAGTTATCGTTATAGGAGTAGATAAAATGTCGTCTATCATTGATTATGAAGACAGAGCTACTTGTGTAATTTTCGGAGACGGAGCTGGTGCAATTTTACTAGAGCCAAACGAAGAAGGTAACGGTGTTGTTGATTCTATACTAAGAAGTGACGGATCGGGAAGAAAATATTTAATACAACCGGCAGGTGGTTCAGTGAACCCACCATCGCATGAAACGGTAGACAAACGTATGCACTATGTACACCAAGAAGGTAAGCAAGTGTTTAAGTTTGCGGTTACCAACATGGCGGAGGTTTCTGCAGAAATCATGGAGAAAAATAATCTTTCAAGTGATGATGTAGATTGGTTAGTACCACACCAAGCCAACTTGCGTATTATTGATGCCACAGCAAATAGAATGGGCTTACCGAAAGAGAAAGTAATGATTAACATACAGAAGTATGGTAACACTACAGCAGGTACATTACCATTATGTTTGTGGGATTGGGAACCACAGCTTAAAAAGGGAGATAATATTATCTTATCAGCCTTTGGAGGTGGATTCACATGGGGTGCCGTTTACTTGAAATGGGCCTACAATTCATAAAATTCATTAAATTTATTCTAAAATAAATTCATAAACCCATGAATCTTACAGAAGTACAAGATCTTATTAAGTTCGTTTCTAAATCAGGTGTAACCGAGGTAGAAATCGAAAAAAAAGACTTCAAAATTACCATCAAATCTGAAGGTAAGAAATCGAAAAGACTAGAAGAACAACAAATAATAGTACAAGCAGCTCCAGCTCCAGTAGCGGCAGCTCCAGCACCTGTAGCAGCACCAGCTCCGGCTCCAGCGCCTGCAGCAGCTCCTGCAGCACCGGCTCCAGCTCCAGCAGCAGAAGATAACTTTATCACAGTGAAGTCTCCAATGATTGGTACTTTCTACCGTGCATCTTCTCCTGATAAGCCACCTTTCGTAGAGGTTGGTCAGAGCATTAAGCCTGGAGATAACATCTGTATTATCGAAGCGATGAAATTATTCAACGAAATCGAAGCAGAAGTTTCTGGTAAAATTGTTAAGGTATTGGTAGACGACGCTACTCCAGTAGAGTACGATCAGCCATTATTCTTGGTAGAGCCAGCTTAGTACATTATTAATCCCTTTTAAACCCAAAAGGCATGTTTAAGAAAATTCTTATAGCCAATAGGGGCGAGATTGCTTTGCGTGTAATTCGTACATGTAAAGAAATGGGTATTAAAACTGTTGTAGTTTATTCAACTGCAGATAAAGACAGTTTGCCTGTTCGTTTCGCCGATGAGGCAGTTTGTATTGGTCCAGCACCATCTACAGACTCTTATTTACAGATACCAAACATTATTGCCGCTGCAGAAATTACAAATGCAGACGCAATTCACCCAGGGTACGGATTCTTATCTGAAAACTCTAAGTTCTCTAAAGTTTGTGAGGAACACGATATTAAATTTATCGGTGCAACTCCTGAACAAATTGATGGAATGGGTGATAAAGCTTCAGCAAAAGCTACAATGCAAAAAGCTGGAGTACCTGTTATCCCAGGATCTGACGGATTGTTAAAAGACGTTGAAGATGCGAAGAAAACAGCGAAAAAAATCAAATACCCAGTTATCTTGAAAGCTACTGCCGGTGGTGGTGGTAGAGGTATGCGTATTGTTTGGAAAGAAGAAGATATCGAAGAAAACTGGGATTCAGCTCGTAAAGAGTCTGCCGCAGCTTTCGGAAACGACGGAATCTACATGGAGAAATTCATCGAAGAGCCTCGTCATATCGAGATCCAAATTGCTGGAGACCAAACAGGAAATGCATGTCACCTTTCTGAAAGAGACTGTTCTATTCAACGTCGTCACCAGAAATTGGTGGAGGAAACTCCTTCTCCATTCATGACAGACGAGTTGAGAGAACGTATGGGTGAGGCTGCTATTAAGGCCGCTAAAGCTGTAAAGTACGAAGGTGTTGGTACAGTTGAATTCTTGGTTGACAAGAACAGAGACTTCTACTTCATGGAAATGAATACACGTATCCAGGTAGAACACACAATTACTGAAGAGGTAATTAACTTCGACTTAATTAAAGAACAAATTAAATTAGCTGCAGGAGAGAAGATTTCTGGAAAGAACTACTACCCTCAATTGCACGCTATCCAATGTAGAATCAATGCTGAAGATCCTGCTAACGACTTCAGACCATCTCCAGGTAAAATTACAGATTACCATTCACCAGGTGGACACGGAGTGAGAATTGATACCCACGTTTATGCAGGGTACCAAATTCCACCTCACTACGATTCTATGATCTCTAAATTAATCACTGTAGCTCAGACAAGAGAAGAGGCTATTTTGAAAATGAAAAGAGCATTGGAAGAATACGTTATTGACGGAGTAAAAACTACTATTCCTTTCCATTTAAAGCTAATGGATAACGAAGATTTCAAAGCAGGTAATTTTACTACCAAGTTCATGGAAACTTTCGAATACTAGAAATATTCTGAATACAATACTAAACTCTCGTTCTTAGAACGGGAGTTTTTTTTTGCCCACCCAGCTCTTACCCTAGTTGAAATTATTAACTTCAAGGCATAATTTCGCTTATGAACCAGGTCAATAAATACTTTAAATTTGACGGATACATTTTACTGTATGCTCTCTTCATAAGCTTATATGTAGTTTACCAAAACTTTTCAGGACTAGATTTTTCACTTTTTGAATTAAAGAATTTATACATCGGTGAAGCCACCAAACATGCCGTAAATATCGGAGCAAGATCTTCTATAATTTACAAGGGAATTGCTGTCTTCACTCCTTCTTTTCTAATTGCATATTATCTCTTCAGCAGATTCCTTAAGCAATCCGTCAATAGAAATCTTATATTTCTAAGTGCCGTAGGAATACTCCAATTACTTGTTACAGCGTTAGATATAGATAACTTCAAAACGATTCATCTTTTCTTTTACGTTTTCATTTTTATCGCAACATTACTTTCTCTTCCACTACCTCAAACCATTAGAGAAAAAATAGCAGGTAAAAAACTCGCAGCTTACAATGTTGTTCTGTGTTATTTAATCGTTTATAATTTTCAAGTATTATTTCCAGAGCATACCTGGATCAATCAAAACTCATCTATCGTTTTTATTTTACTTTTTATACTCTTTTGTTCTTTTCCTCTCATTTTCGGACAAAAATATTACCCGAAAATTCAACCCTATTTTATTACCATATCCATTACCCCACTTCTCGTCTTTTTAGCCATAGAATTTGACGTAAATAATCTTTTTGGGTTTGGATATAAAAAGATTTTCGTTCTTCTATTCAGTGGAGTTCTCCTCTTAACTATCCTTCTCAAACTAACAACGCCGATGCGTTTTCCAAAACCAGAAAATGCCCTCAAATACTGCCTTATACCTGCACTTCTTGTCTACTATATTCTAAGTATACGTTACACACCCTTTATTGAGACTATCCCTGAATTTTTTGAATTGGCAAATCCTGCAAATTCCTTAATGAATATTTTTCAATACCATGAAATCCCCTTTGTAGACTTCATGAGTTCACACATGTTTTCTGAACAGGGTTATGGTATTGTTTACACCTTTTTTAATGGCTATACAGCAGATGTTTCCTTCTATTCTTATGTGTTCATCAATGATATAATAGGCATCTTGGTTTTGTACTATTTCCTGAACAAAGCATTTAACAAACCGATTTATAGTGTTGCCTTTATACTAACCTTTCCCTTTCTTTATTACTTTATATACCCACCCATTTTCCTAGGAATTCTGGCACTTTTTCAAAGCATTAAAGTGATCGATAACCAAAGTGTAAAGAATTACTTTTTTCTCTTTTTACTTTTAATAGGACTCATCATTTGGCGTCTTGATACCGGCGTGGCTGCCTTGTTTACCACCCTTGTCTTTTTTCCGCTTTTTCTATTCATCAAACGGGCAAAGATTTTCCTTCCCAATTTCATAAAAGCTTTACTCCTCTTTTTAGGAGTAATTGGAACTTTACTGATAGGCGCTATTTTGATGCGTTCTACAGATTATGTGTTGAATAACTTTATCAGTGCACTACATTATGTAAAAGGGAGTCAAGCGCATGGTTATGCCCAAATAAAAAACATTGCCCAGCACCAATACTTTATCTATCATATAATCTTTCCTATCATCGCTATTACAGCCATCATCATTGCTGTTTTTAAATTGAGAATGGAAAAGAATAGATATCTCCTATTTTCACTTTTTTGTTTTCTACTCTATTTCGCCAATGTCCAACGAGGATTGGTTCGTCACGGCTTTGCTGAGCAAAAGGAATTTTATTTAATCAGTGTTTTTTATTTAGCACTTACCTTGTTTCTCGTCGGGATCATCAACAAGAAAAACATCAAAGAACTTCTCTTTTACGGGCTTGGTTTTTTCATTGTACTCTTTACTAAATTCTTCAATTTTCATCCTCATAAAACAGATTTAGAAAAGAGTTTAAGTGAGAGCACTTTTTATAATTTGCCTTCTTACTTTGAACAGACGCCTAGAACACGTGTAATTGGTCAGGACGCTTTTGCTACTGCGCACTACGAAGAATTAAAAGCTTACCTAGACCGCAATCTAACACCCGAGCAAAGTTTTGTTGACTTTTCCAATACACCTATGCTGTATTTTTATACCGAAAGAAAATCACCGGGTTATTTCAATCAAAATTTACAAAACACTATAGACGATAAAACGCAACTTCATTTACTGAAACAAATCAGCACAACAGAGCATCCTATAGTGATATACGCACATAGTCCGAGAAACTGGTTTGACAGAACAGACGGTATAGCAAACACCATACGTTATTACCTCCTTTCAGAATTTATCCATCAAAACTACGAGCCAGCGGGCATTGTTCAAGGCTATTCTATTTGGAAAGCTAAAAGCTCCAACATAGCCACAGCTAATTTACCCGCCGATACTTTGCTCCATCAAGCACAAGATTATGACTATGGTTTTATGGCTGGTTTAATGGCTAGTTATTACGAAAACAATCATGTTGATTACCTCCAAAATGTAGCTTTGAATTCTAAGTATGCTTCTAGCAAAGAAGTTAATGTTTCGATTGGAGCTAATGCCGCTGAATTTGGAAGTATTTACTTGGATATGAACTTAGAAAATGTCAACTCTTCTCAAAGGTTAACCGTTGATTTATATGATGATAAAGAACAACGCATAGGAGGCTTCACTTTTCAAACACATCCAGATATTGGCAAGCGATACATGCTAAGACTCTCGAATCATTATCTTTGGCATACATCAAAAGTGAAGAAGCTTATCATTCATGCTGAACAAGCTTTCAACCTAGAAGAAATAAGACTTTTAAAGGATACAAGACTTGAAAACAAAACAACAACTGCTCATAGATAACTTGATTGCCAAACCCATGGCTTTCTTGTTAAACTTTCTCGTTCGGTTGTTAGGACAAATCCTTAACATCGATCACAACCTACACAAAGATTTAGATTGTATTGTGGTTTGCAAATTCAAGGGAATGGGTAGTATCATTCAAGCTACTCCTTTGCTAGATGCTCTTCGCCAGCAACACCCGAATGCTGAGATTATTTTTGTTTCAACCAATGCAAACACGGCTATCTTAAAACGCATAGATACCATTGATACCATCTACACCATTAATGATAAAGGAATTTTTTCTCTACTGAAAAGCTTGAGCATTACTTTGCTGCGACTGATGAAGAAAAGACCTGATGTTTATATAGATCTAGAAATCTATTCTAATTTTTCCACTTTGGTTACGTTGTTTTCTTTGGCTAAAAATCGAGTAGGCTATTACCTTAGATCAAGCTCTTTTAAAATGGGTATCTACACCCATATGATGTACTTCAATACGAAGATTCCAGTATCTGAAAGTTATTTGCAAATAGCAAGACTCTTTGGTAAAGACTTTAAGCCTACCTCACTATACCCCCTTGCCAAGGGCATAGAAAATTCCTACATTCCTCCAAAATCAGGAAAATATATTGTTATTAATCCGAACGCTTCTGATTTAAGATTAGAAAGAAGGTGGGGTAGGAAAAATTATAAGTTCCTGATTGAACAAATTCTCCTACAATACCCAGATTACACGATTTATTTGGTAGGGAGTCCGAACGAAAGACCCTACACTGAAAAAGTAATAGCGGGAATTATCAATGATAAATTGATCAATCTCGCCGGGAAAACATCCATCAATGAATTAATCTCCTTGGTTAAAGGTGCTGCTTTTATGGTTACCAATGACACGGGCCCTATGCACATCTCTTTTGCAGTGAATACAGCGACTATAGCTTTATTCGGACCATGTTCGCCCGATCAATATGGTCACTTTTCCAATGCAAAAATCATTTTTAAAGATGTATTCTGTAGTCCATGCGTACATGAATTCAGTATTTCTCCTTGCAAAGGCAACAACACATGTATGCAGTTGATAGAGGTTTCTGAAGTTCTCAAGGCCGTTCAGGAAGTTCATGAAAATGGACAATTTCCATTGCGTAAAAATGAAGTCTTAGAAGGAATGAAATACGAACACGGCGATGCAATTTTAGGTTTGGTGCGACGTTAATTCGTCCAATTGTATTGTCATATTCCCGCGCAGTAAAGAATCTTAACTTTCGTCTAGCAAACAACCCTGCTACAATCTCTTTTTCTCGTTTATAATTCGGCCATTATCATTACTTTTACACAAAATTTTTGTTATGGATATTTTAGTAAGTGCACACAGTGGATTAAGGTACATCGCTTTACTTCTTTTGGTAATTGCAGTTGTTAACGCAATTGGAAACAAAACCAAAGGAGAGTATTTGAAAAAAGATAAAATGATTAACCTTTTCACTATGATCATTATGCACATTCAACTTTTAATGGGCTTGGTATTGTATGTTAACTTTTGGATTTCAAAAGTTCCTGCAGGTGCTGCAATGAAAATGCCTTTCCGTTTTTACACGGTTGAACACATATTCATGATGATTATTGCGATTGTATTAATTACTGTCGGTAGAAAGAAAGCCGAAAAAGAAGGATTGGCTGGATTTAACAAGCACAGACTAATTCGTAACTTTTACGGAATTGCATTGCTCTTAATTTTCTTTGCTATTCCATGGCCATTTTTAAGAGAAGGAATTGGAGCAGGATGGTTTTAAGAACATTGCTTTTTAGTGCTTTTTTAGGGTTAGCAGCCTGTAGCTCTTCAGAAACTGTAGAGTTGAATGCTGCGAGCAAACCTGCTGAAAGCGGACAAAAATTATATAAAAAATACTGTCAAAGTTGTCACGGTAAAAACGGAGATGCCCAAAGAGGGAATGCTGCGGATTTAACGCAAAGTACATTTACAGAAGCACAAGTTAGAGATGTGATCTTGAATGGAAATGACAAAGGAATGATGGGGTACAAAAACCTGTTTGAAACAGAGGCCGAATTAGACTCTTTAGTACAACATGTTTTTACATTAAGAACAAAATAAGCGCGAATATTTTACATGGAGATTGGTTTAATAAATAAAGAGGTTGAAGGTGAAAAAGCCGTTTTGGTGGGAGTTATTTCTCAAGACCAAACGGAGCAAGAAGCCAATGAATATTTGGATGAATTAGAGTTTTTAGCTGAAACTGCTGGAGCTGTAACGCACCAAAAATTCTTACAGAAGTTAACTGTTCCCAACCCGAAAACCTTTCTAGGATCTGGTAAAATAGAAGAAGTAAAGGAATACGTGAATGCCCATGATATAGACATGGTAATTTTTGACGATGACCTTTCTCCTTCGCAACTACGTAACGTTGAGCGTATTCTAGAAGTTAAAATCTTGGATAGGTCCAACCTAATCCTCGATATTTTTGCCAGCAGAGCAAGAACTTCGCACGCAAAAACGCAAGTGGAGCTAGCACAGTATCAATACTTATTACCACGATTAACCCGAATGTGGACTCACCTTGAGCGACAAAAAGGGGGTATCGGTATGCGTGGACCTGGGGAAACGCAGATTGAGACAGATAGACGTATCATTAATACGAAAATCGCTTTACTCAAAAAGAAACTCGAGGCCATAGATAAGCAAAAAGCCGTACAGCGCGGTAACCGCGGTCAGCTCGTGAGAGTTGCCCTAGTAGGATACACCAACGTAGGTAAAAGTACCATCATGAATATGTTGAGTAAATCTGATGTGTTTGCCGAGAACAAACTCTTTGCAACCTTAGATACAACCGTTCGAAAAGTGGTAATTGAAAACCTTCCTTTCTTGATGTCTGACACCGTAGGATTTATTCGTAAACTACCTCACCAATTGGTAGAGTCGTTTAAATCTACCCTAGACGAGGTAAGGGAATCTGATGTTTTGGTACACGTTTTAGACATTTCTCACCCCAACTTTGAAGATCACTTTAGAGTGGTAAATGAAACTTTGGCGGAAATAGATAAAGAAGACAAGCCAGTGATCTTGGTTTTCAATAAAATTGATGCCTATACTTACACGCCACAAGACGAAGATGATTTGTCTGAAAAGACAAGAGAAAACTACAGTCTTGAAGAATTGAAAAAACAATGGATGGCCAAAATGAACGATACTAAATGTGTCTTTATTTCGGCGCAAGACAAGGAAAACGTTCAAGAATTAAAAGATGTACTTTACGAAGAAGTTCGTTCAATATTTGAAAAACGTTACCCCTACCATAACTTCTTGTACTAAGGCAATTCTAGGCACGCTTAAAATAAGCTTCTGCTATCAACGTTAAAATGTAAACAACTTTTGTTGAATCTTACTTTCCGCAAGGTTATTTCCTTTTATTTCGTAACATGGTGAAGCGTCTTTTCAAAATCTTCAAATGGGTCGTGGGTATAGTGATTACACTTATGCTCTTGATCAGTGCTGCGCTTATCATTTTTAAGGATGATATTAAACGCTACGCCATAGAAGAATTGAACCTTCACCTAAATAAACAACTCCACGTTAGTTATATCGATGTAACGCTTTGGAAAACCTTCCCTTCGCTTTCCTTAGACTTTGATGATGTATTGATACACGACAAGTTTGGAGAAGAACAAAAACTAGACACCACCCTTTACGCTAAAAAGTTGAGTTTACGTTTTAATCCTATGGACTTTTTAGAAAGTAACTATACGGTTAAAAGCATTGTTTTGAAACAAGGAATTCTCAACCTAAAGGTAGATGATCAAAACAGAGTGAACTATGATTTGCTTAAACCAACGGAGGGTGAAAGTTCTGATAATTTTGAATTCTCTCTTGAGAAAATTAAACTAGACGATACTGACTTTTCGTATGAAAACGAAATGACCAAGCAGTACTATGCTTCGCATTTAGATCAACTTAATTTATCAGGAGAATTTAGCGCTACCAAGTATACCATGCAGGCAGAAACGGATATGTTAGTAAAACAGATCAAACGTGAAGCCTTGACTTTGATTAGAGACAAGCGTGCTAACTGTAAGATAGACATCTCCATGAACACCGAGGAGAATATTTTCGAGATTGTAAATGCAGACGTAAAAATACAGAACCTTCCCTTCCATGTTGCAGGTAAAGTAAGTGCAGACAGTATACTCTTCGCCATCAATGCTGAAAAACTTAACTTAACAGATGTAGCTAACAATTTCACCTTAGCTCAACTTAATGCTGTTAAAGAACTCAATGGAAACGGTGATGTGAGCTTTGATTTACAGTTGAAAGGGTTAAATAAAACCGAGGCGAACTTGAATATAGATGCAGGGTTTACCATACACAACGGTAGCTTGGCTAACAATACATTTAGTTTATCAAATATTGATGCACGTGGAAAATATAGCAGTGATGCTAAAGGGAGTGAACTGGAATTGGAAAAACTACACTTCTTATCTTCCGGAAGTGCTTTTGATGCTCAATTAAAAATTAGTGATTTCGACAAACCACTTATTCGAGGAAATGCCAAAGGTGCCATTAATCTAGCAGCTGTGCATACCCTATTCGGACCTTTTGGATTACAAAACCTAGAAGGTAATATTGATGTGAATAGCGCCTTTAACCTGCGCATGAACAATCCCGTATACAACCCTAAAGATCTAAGCATTTATGCACTAAAGGGAAACATCCATCTGAAGAATATTACAGCCCAGTTCTTAAATGATACGCGAGTTTTTCAGAATATCAACGGTGAAATTGGAGTCCGAAACGAAGAAGCTATTATCAAAAATCTATTCTTAACCACGGGTGAATCTGATTTTAATATTAGCGGGGAACTCAACAACATAGCTGGGTACTTTAAAGGGACAGAAACCTTATTTATAGATGCATATACGCGTTGTAAGAAAATAAATGTTGATGATTTTTCTTCTACGGGAGGAAGTATGACAGAAGCCAGCAGAAGTTGGCTACTTCCTACAAAAATCAAAGGGAACGTAACCTTGAATGCAACAGAAATAAAGTACGGTGGTCATACCTATGCAAACATTACCACACGCATGCGCTTAACAGATAGGTCTTTAGAATTTTCTCATTTGAAAGGTCGAAATGCTGGTGCGGATATTACTGGAAATGTACTGGTGACCGAGAAAAATCCATCTGTACTAACAGTTGCTACCGACCTCGCCTCTAACAACATACGCTTCGCCCCTTTATTTAAAGAATGGAACAATTTCGAACAAACGGTTATCGCAGCAGAAAACATTCAGGGAATTGCTAAAATCAAATTGAAATTTACGGCACCTTTCGACCTCATCACAGGGTTAAATAAAGAAGCGATTGCAAGCACCTTAGACATAGAAATTGAAGATGGAGCCCTGTACAACGTAGAAACCTTTAAAGAAATTACAGCAAGTATAAAATCGACTTCTGCAACTCTGCTTATTTCTCCACAAAAAATCAATGCTTTTGAGGCTAAATTATTGAATTTGAAATTCAATAAAATGAGTAACCAAGTGATTATAAGAGATGGTAAACTGTATATACCCGAGATGAAAATTGAAAGTAATGCCTTGGATGTTTTAGTGTCGGGTGAGCATAGTTTTGACAACGATATTGACTATCACTTCGACTTTAGATTTAGAGAAATTAAAGGTAAAAACAAACAAACAGAATTCGGTGAAATTGTTGATGATGGAACTGGGTTCAGGGTTTACCTACGTATGTTTGGAAATATAGACGACCCTTCTTATGCCTGGGACAAAGAGGCACAGAAAAAAGACAGGGAAGAAAAACGTCAAGAAGAAATTAATACGGCTAAATCTATATTGAAATCTGGTTTTGGTATAAATAAAAAGGATACCACCGTTCTTGAATACACTGTGGATGAAGGACCGAAAGAAGAAATCACTTTAAGTTTTGATAGTGATACCTTGGCCCCACCTGCAGAGCAAGAGGAAGAAAAGAAAAAATCTAAATTCCAATTGAAGCTCGAAAAATTGAAAGAGCAAAACGAGAAAGAAAACGAAGTAGAATTTCAGATTGGTCAATAAAATAATCTGACTACTTTCATGCTATAAATATTCACCTTGGCAAAACAGCTTTTCATACGTAAATATCGCTGGACTTCTGGCGTAGCTCTCCTTATACTCCTCAGTGTAATTACGGCAATCCTTAGTCAAGCCAAATGGAAAAATGAACTTGGCTATGCCTTTACAGATGCCAAGGGATACTATAGTTATTTGCCTGCTGCCTTCATTCATCATTCTTTCGCTTTAGACACGGAAGAGAAAGTGAAGTATGCTTCTTTTAAGAAAACCGATGATGGAAAACCCTTTATCAAATACACCATGGGTAACGCCTTTTGCTACCTCCCCGGTTTTTTGATGGCTCATGGCGTAGCTTCTATATCTTCTTATGAGAGCAATGGCTATACCCTTCCCTATCAAATCGCATTCATTACAACAGCGCTACTTTTTCTTTTCCTATCCTTACGGTTGGCTGTTAAAATATTATCGCGCTTCTATGATGATAAAACAATCGCTCTTACTTTTTTCTTAGTGTTCCTAGGGACAAACTATTTTCATTACGCCACAAGCTATTTAAGTTACTCTCACATCTACAGCTTCTATTTTATACTGCTGTTTTTAGAGAGAAGTTGGAGGGTATTGGAACGTTTTACTTGGAAGAATAGCCTCTATGCAGGTCTAGCATTTGGCATGATGACTTTGATTAGACCCGTAGATGGTGTCTTCTTGATTTTCCCAATTATTTATGGCGTAAGCAATATAGATACGTTTAAAAAACGTATAAACTATATATTGAGCCATATCCCACAAGTACTTTTCTTTTTACTTACAGCGGTTATTGTGTGGGTTCCACAACTCATGTACAATTACAGTGTATTCGAAAAAATAACCATCAACAGTTACAAGGGAGAAAAATTCTATTTCCTAGATCCTGAAATTTGGAATGCCCTTTTCAGTTTTAATAATGGCTGGTTGATTTATACTCCCTTGATGATTTTCGGTATTATAGGTTGTTTCATCCTCTTGAAGAAGAAAGAATATTCATGGCTTATACTCACCCTAATTTACATTTATGTTATTAGCTCTTGGTGGTGTTGGTGGTACGTCGGCTTTGGGAATAGAGCCTTTGTCAACTTAAGTGCATTTCTGCTTCTGCCCCTTTCGAGCTGCATAGCGTACATACGCTCGCGCAAACGATTGTACTACCCTTTCTTTATACTCTTGCTTTTAGGGGTTGTTCTCAACCAATTTCAAACCTATCAATTTGAAAAAGATGCTTTGCGTTACGAGGCCATGACACCAGAAAGTTACCTCCACTCTTTTGGTACGCTTCATCCCACTTTCGAATTTTTCGACTTATTAGAAAAATACGATACACAATATGCCAAAGAAGGTAAAAATGTATTGCACGTATGGAACTATGATACTTTGGCTGTTTTAACACCTTCTGAGTTACAAGGTGCAGAACTTGGGAACCAAGACATGTACAAGGGTAGCTTTAAGTTTAAAATACCTGAAGCGAACTCTTTTATTATCTGCGCAGAAAGTGATGAGACACTAGAAAATCTCTCGCTTTATTTAAAATTGTTGGACAGTACAGGTCAAGTAAAAGACGGGTATGGAAAGGTAAATACGAAATCGCTAGGGAATGCCCGAATCCAACAACGCATGTATTACCGTTTTAGATATGGCGTGAACGAAAAGGATAGTTTACAGTTCTTCTTTTTCAACAAAAAACTAGAGGAAGGAAAGGTGCATGAATTAAAAATTTACGCCTTACATGCCAAGGATAGTTTAGTCTTTGAAGAAAGCGTAGATGAGTAATTCTCTGGTAGGGATAGGAAAGGAAACCCCGCAGTTTAGAAAGGTTTTGAAACACGTTGCAGCAAAGCGACCTTAGGAGCCTTGCATGCAGCGCTTGTTGAACACCGTTATAAAAAAGGAGTTGTAATGTATAGCCCGTTTAACCAGCCAAAAAAAACCGCTTCCTTATAAGAAAGCGGTTCAAAAGATTTTACATCATATAGATTTCTCGACTCCGCTCGAAAACCTAGCTGAAATCGTAAACCATTTATTTAAATTTATGGAAGCTCTGTATATCCCATATTGTACAGCGTAAAGGCGTAAATATCCGCCCATTGCTCTATGGTTTTACTTACCGGTGTTCCTGCTCCGTGACCCGCATTAGTTTCTATACGAATTAACACAGGGTTTTCACCACTTTGCTTGTCTTGTAACTCTGCCGCAAACTTGAAACTGTGCGCCGGAACTACTCTATCGTCGTGATCTCCCGTTGTTATTAATGTAGCTGGATATTCAGAACCTTTGACCACATTGTGCACGGGTGAGTAATTCAACAAGTAATTGAACATTTCTTCACTTTGCTCTGAAGTTCCATAGTCGTAAGCCCAACCTGCACCTGCAGTAAAAGTGTGGTAACGCAACATATCTAACACCCCAACACCTGGCAATGCTACCTTCATTAAATTAGGACGTTGAGTCATGGTAGCACCTACCAATAAACCACCATTCGAACGACCGCTAATTGCTAAATAATCTGAAGAAGTATACTTGCTATCGATCAGGAATTCTGCTGCAGCGATGAAATCATCGAACACATTTTGTTTTTGCATTTGCGTACCTGCGTCGTGCCATTTTTTACCGTATTCTCCACCTCCTCTAAGGTTAGCTACAGCATATACTCCACCCATATCTAACCAAGCCGCATTTGTAATACTGAAAGAAGGTGTTAAACTGATATTGAAACCTCCGTATCCGTAAAGGATGGTTGGATTTTTACCGTTCATTTCAACTCCTTTTTTGTGGGTAATGATCATTGGTACTTTGGTACCGTCTTTTGAAGTATAAAATACTTGCTCACTTACATAGTCATCCGAATTGAAATCTACCTTTGGTTTTTTGTAAACCTCAGAAGTTCCATCTTTTGGGTTAAAGGCAAAGCTGGTTCCCGGTGTTTTGTAATTAGAGAAAGAGTAGTACAATACTTCAGCCTCTTTTTTACCTCCGAAACCACCTGCAGTTCCTAAACCTGGTAACTCAATTTCTCTAATTTCTTTCCCGTCGTAATCGTATTGTTTTACTTGAGAAACAGCATCTACCATATACTTGGTAAAGATGTATCCTGCTCCTGTAGAAACACTCAATACATTTTCTGTTTCTGGGATAAAGTCAACCCAGTTTTCGCTTGCTGGATGGTTGGCATTTACTGTAACCACTTTTTTATTTGGTGCTCCCATGTTGGTAACGATGTATAACAAAGAATCTCTGTTATCCATTACGTAAGAATCATTATCGAAATGATCTACCATGGTCACCAAAGGCGCATCTTTTACCGTCAAATCTTTCATGAACAATTTGTTTCCTGAAGTAGATTCTTGACAAGAGATGAATAGGTATCTGTCGTCTTCTGAAACCTCCGCTCCTACATATCTGTATTTCTCACCTTCGTTTCCTCCGAAAATCAATTGATCTTGCGCTTGCGGCGTACCTAGCTTGTGGTAGTACACTTTGTGGTGATCTGTCTTAGCAGAAAGTTCACTTCCTTTTGGCTTGTCGTAAGAAGAGTAGTAAAATCCTTCATTTCCTAACCAAGAAATACCGCTGAATTTCACATCAACAATTGTATCTTCTATAATATCTTTAGAAGCAACATCAATCACGATAACCTTACGCCAATCACTTCCGCCTTCTGAGATAGAATAGGCCAATTTCTCTCCGTTTTTAGAGAAACTTAAACCACCTAAAGACGTTGTTCCATCCTCACTAAATTTGTTAGGGTCTAAGAATAACTCGTCTTCTCCTTCTTCGTTTACTTTGTAGATTGCGTATTGATTTTGCAGTCCGTTATTCTTATAGTAATACGTGTTCTCACCTTCTTTAAACGGTGAACCAATTTTCTCGTAATTCCACAATTCTTCCAGACGTTTTTTGATTTTGTCTTTGAAAGGAATTTCGTTCAAGTAAGCAAAAGTGTGTTCATTTTGTGCTTTCACCCATTCCGCGGTTTCGGTACTCATATCATCCTCTAACCAACGGTAAGGATCTCTAACAGTTGTACCGAAATACGTATCGGCACTATCTACTTTTTTAGTTTCTGGATACTGCATAGATGATGTTTCTTCCTTAGGTTTTTCGGGTTGCTCACATGCAAATAGTGTAAGCAAGGCCAATGAACCTAGTAGTCTTTTCTTCATAATCATAAGTTTTATAGTCGGACTAAAATAAGCAAAGAAGTAAGAAGTGGAGGTGTAAAAAGGTTGAGTGGTTTATTTACTATCACGCGATGCTCTCTATAGTTTTCGGGACACACGATAGCTGAGGGATTTAATTAGACAAAGTATCTCCACAAAAATTAAACTCCTCTAAAAGTATATTTTCAATTTCTGAATTCGAACTATAATTATATGTACCATCCGGACTATACGTTTGAACATCAGTTGTACAATTGTTTACAGTATCAATTGTTAAATAAACATCCTCTTTTTTAGAAGATATCTTATAATATGCAACTTCCTTTTCTTCAGCTAAATACTCACCTGGGTATTCTACTATGCTAATTACTTTCACTTTGTATTTAGAAGATGAATCCTGCTCCTCAAGAATTTCTCTAATTTTATTTGCATTTACATCCTTTGTCCTCAGCATAGAGCAAGAATAAAGCATAATAAATACCAATAGCATTTTTATAAAGATTCTATACGGAATAATCTGTGATTTCAAGGTCATTGTTAAATGACGAAAATATACCAAAAAAAATCCCATTTTCTCCCCTCACTTCAGTACCTCATAAATTATCATCTTAAAATCAGGACAAGGCACGAGCCACTTCTGACTTATCACTAATCTCTCTGCACTATTTAATAAACCCATTCTTATCACTACTTTTGCGGCATGATAAATTTGGATAATCTTGGTGTTCACCTTCCTCAGGGGTATTTGTTTAACGAAATTAGTTTACAAATCAACAAAGGAGATAAAATCGGTTTGGTTGGAAAAAACGGAGCGGGTAAATCTACTTTATTGAAATTAATTGCGGGGTGGGACAAGCCTTCTGAAGGTAGAATTCACAAGCCCAAAGATTGTACAGTTGGTTTCTTAACACAGGATATAGAAATCGACACCAACAAAACGGTGTTTGATTACCTAAAGTTTTCCAATGAAACCTTAAATCATATCCGTACCAAATTAGACGATATTAATGACCAATTGACCACAAGAACGGATTACGAAAGTGATTCTTACTTGCAGTTGTTGGATGATTTGAACGATTACAATACGCAGTTCTCTTTACACGAAGGTTTTCAATGGGAAGAGAAAATCATG
>NZ_JAWWCF010000010.1:0-28583 GCF_033720595.1 Lishizhenia sp.
GGGAGGTGTAGGACCTCCCTTTTTTTTGCTCTATACTATTTGAAATTCAACTTAAAGTTTTATTTCTTCTTCTTCGTTGATGGGTTTTCTAAAGATGATTTGACCATCGATTAAATCCATAACAACATTTTGACTCGTATCAATTCGTCCTGCTAATATCTCTTTTGATAAAGCATTCAAGACTTTTTTCTGAATTACTCGCTTAATAGGTCTTGCTCCAAAGTGTGGATCGAAACCTGTATCGGCGATATAGTCAATAGCATCTTGTTTGAAAACAAGGTTGATATCGTTTTTCTGTAATCGCTCTTTTAATTGCATCAACTGTATATCAACGATACTAATTACATCAGCTTTAGATAAAGGAGTAAAGAGAATGGTTTCGTCAATTCTATTTAAAAACTCTGGACGAACACTGTGTTTTAAAAGGTTGAACACTTCGCGTTCTACTTGTTCCTTTGTTTCCTCTTCTGTACCTGGAACCATAGCATCAAACTTCTCTTGTATTATGTTAGACCCCATATTGGTTGTCATGATAATAATTGTATTCTTGAAGTTTACCAACCTACCTTTATTATCTGTTAATCGACCATCATCTAGTACTTGTAATAAGATGTTGAATACATCAGGGTGAGCTTTTTCTATCTCATCCAGCAATACGATAGAGTAGGGTTTTCTTCTTACGGCTTCAGTAAGTTGTCCACCTTCATCGTATCCAACGTAACCCGGAGGCGCTCCAACCAATCTACTCACACTGTGCTTTTCTTGGTATTCACTCATGTCAATACGCGTCATTGCTAACTCGTCGTTGAACATGAATTCGGCTAACGCTTTGGCTAACTCTGTTTTACCTACACCGGTTGTACCCATGAACAAGAAAGATCCAATTGGTTTGCGTTCGTCTTGTACACCCGCTCTACTGCGTCTTACAGCATCACTAACGGCTTCAACGGCTTCTGCCTGACCAACGACTCTTTTTCTTAATTCATCTTCTAATCTCAATAATTTTGAACGTTCAGACTCTAACATTTTTGAAACAGGAATTCCCGTCCATTTTGAAATAACATCGGCAATTTCAGAAACGTCAACTTCTTCTTTAATCATTTTAGAATCAGCTTGTAGTTCAGCCAATTTCTTTTTATTGTTCGCTAAGCTTTCTTCGGCTTCTTTAATACGACCGTATCTAATCTCGGCTACTTTTCCGTAATCACCACTACGCTCAGCTTGTTCTGCTTCTAGCTTAAATTTCTCAATGTCTTCTTTGGCTTGTTGGATATTGTCGATAATGTCTTTTTCCGACTTCCATTTCGCCATGAAATTATCTTTCTGCTCAGTAAGGTTGGCTAATTCGGCAGAGATAGATGCTAGTTTCTTTTCATCCTTCTCGCGCTTAATAGCCTCTCTTTCAATTTCAAGCTGCATAATACGTCTTTCAATCTCATCTAACTCTTCTGGTTTAGAATTGATTTCCATACGCAGTTTAGAAGCAGCCTCATCTATAAGGTCAATCGCTTTATCTGGTAAATGTCTATCAGATATATAGCGTTGAGAAAGTTCTACTGCAGAAATAATTGCAGCATCTTTAATCATAACCTTGTGGTGGTTTTCATATTTCTCCTTAATACCTCTTAAGATTGAAATAGCATCTTCTGTAGAAGGTTCATCTACCATTACAGTTTGGAAACGTCTTACTAACGCCTTGTCTTTTTCAAAGTATTTTTGGTATTCATTCAGTGTGGTAGCACCAACGGCTCTTAACTCACCTCTAGCTAAGGCAGGTTTTAGTATGTTGGCAGCATCCATGGCTCCTTCGCCACCTCCGGCACCTACCAAGGTATGTATCTCATCGATGAATAATATGATTTCTCCAGCGGATTTTGTTACCTCTTTGATTACTGATTTTAATCGTTCCTCAAATTCACCTTTGTATTTAGCTCCGGCAACCAAGGCACCCATATCTAAAGCATAAACTACCTTTGATTTTAAGTTTTCCGGAACGTCCCCAGAGATTATCCTGTGGGCAATACCTTCGGCAATGGCAGTTTTACCAACACCCGGCTCACCAATAAGAATAGGATTGTTTTTGGTTCTTCTGGTAAGAATTTGCAACACCCTTCTAATCTCATCATCTCTACCAATTACAGGGTCTAATTTCCCTTCTTTGGCCATTGCGTTAAGGTTGTTGGCAAATTTATCTAAGGACTTGTAAGTTCCTTCTTGACCTTGTGATTTCACACTGTCTCCATTTCTAAGATTCATGATTGCAGCTTTGAGTTCTTTTTTGGTAATTTTTTGATCCTTCATCAAGTTGGCCACTTGATCAGATCCTTCTAAAAGTCCCATGAACAAAATTTCTAAACTGAGAAATTCGTCTTTGAATTCATTCATGAGTTTAAATCCCGCAGTAACGGCTTTGTTGGCATTTTGACTTAAATACACTTGTCCGCCCGATACCTTAGGATAGGATTGAACAATTTGTTGATTCAATTGCTCAAATACTTTTGCATTTATATTGAGTTGCTGTAGAAGGAAAGGAAGAACATTTTCATCCACCTTAAACATGGAACTCAAAATATGCCCAGTTTCAATAGCTTGGTGTCCCAACTCTGTTGCCATTTGCTGAGCCCCACCTATAACTTCTTGGGTTTTTGTAGTTAATTTATTTATATCCATTGTGATGTTCTTTTTTCTCTCTTCTCGTCAAATTTGAATCCAAGTGATTACGAAGTGTGTTTTTCGGTAAATATGGCAGGGAAGTGTTGTAGAGGCTGACGTTTAGTCAGTTTATTTAAGTTAGATAAGACGATTTTACATACTTTTCAAATGATATATTTGCAATATGCGTCCAGAAGAAATTATGCGTCCTTTGAACTTGCCAAAAGTTCCTTTAAAACTTACTCGCAAAGAGGGAGTAGTTTACGTATGGGATGCTTTTCGAAAAAAGCAGTTGGTGCTCACACCAGAAGAGTGGGTAAGACAACATATTTTGCTGGCCATGGTGAACCACGCTGAATACCCCTTGCATTTAATAAGTGCAGAACACGCTTTAAATATAAATGGGTTAACACGCAGGTGTGACGGAGTTGTATTTAAAAATGGAAAACCAGCAATGATTGTGGAGTGTAAAGCTCCCCATATTGCCTTAGATGAAAAGGTGATGCACCAAGTTGCGCAATACAACTTTAAATTACAGGTAGATTACTTATTACTCACCAATGGTTTGCAAACTATAGTCTGTAAAATAAATTCCAAAGGGCAAAAGTTAGATTATATTCAAAACATTCCAAAGTTTTCAGAATTATAGAAGTACGAGTTCTTTACTTTATTTTTTGTAGAAATAGAGGAGGAGCAAAGGGAGTATAAAGAGATCAGCAACCACTGCAGAAACTAAGGTTATACTGATCATCAATCCCATGTAAACTGTTCCCAAGAAATCTGAGAATATCAGTAATAGAAAACCCGAACAAAGGATGATAGAGGTTAAAATGATAGCTCTTCCTGTACTTAAATAACTTCTTTTAAGTGCATACAAAACACTTCTTCCTTTGTTGAGTTCGAGTTTAAACTTACTCAAGAAATGAATAGTATCATCCACCGCAATACCAAAGGATATTGTATACACAATTGCCGTGGTTATTTTCAACTCAATTCCGAAATAACCCATTACTGCAGCAATAAGTACAAGGGGTAATATGTTGGGGATAATTGAAATGACGACCATCTTCAGATCCTTGAACAAAAAGCCCATAATTAGGGCTACAACAAGTGTTGCTAAGAGCAATCCTTTAACTAATGAGCCTGACAAGTAAGACATGTTTTTATCCAAAATATGGGCAGTACTGGCCAACTTGTATTCAAATTTAGAATCTGGAAATTCTTCATCTATAAATTCGAAAAATGCTTTGTTTCTACGCGTGGTTTCAATGTTTCCGAGGTCTGCTAAAGTACCCGAAATTCTAGTCATTTTTGAGGTACTGTCTATTAAGCGAGACAAGAGATGTGTTTTACTCTCGCTAACTTTTAATTGACGCCTGTAGCTATTAATGGTCTTTTGACGATTGGGAACTTTATAATAAGATGTATCACCGGCATGAGAAGATCTGTTGGCAATAGAAAGAACAAAGGGAAGGGATAATCTAATATTCACCCCATATTCTTGTTTTAAGTATTTATCTACCGCCGTGATTTCTTGCAATGCATCCTTTTCAAAAAAGTTGAAATTTGAGTGGGGAGCTTCTATGGCTAATTCAAAGGGACGAACACCTCCGAAAGTAGTATCGAGATAATTGAAGTTTTGCTTCATTACAGAGGAAGCTTTTAAATCATCCATCAAATAATTGTCTTGTTTTAAAAGAGAAGCTCCATAACCACAAATCAGTAAAAATAGAAGGGACGTAAGCGCTATCCATTTTCTGTTTTTAAGCGTGAATGCGAAAGATTTATGTAAAAGAGAATACCAATTTTTCCCACCAGCTTTTCTGTTTACTATGGGTGGTGTTTTTGTGTAGTAAAACAATATAGGTAGCAGTGAAAAAGTTAAAACAAAGGCTACAAAAACACCAATTCCTGTGGCCATTCCAAATTTTTGAACTGGTTTTACTTCTACCAAAAATAAACTGAAAAAACCTACTGCCGTGGTAAGAGAAGTGAGGAAAGTGGCTAATCCAACCTCGTTAAAGGTCGTTCGAATTGCTTTGTTTTTAGACATTCCCTGTCTGAGCAGTTCTATGTATTTGGATACAAAGTGAATAACATCAGACATGCCTACAACGAACATAATAGAAGGTAAAACGGTGAGTAGGATGTTAATGGGTTCATTGAGCAAAGACATAATTCCCAATATCCATATAAGGGAAAGTACGATGACCAGTAAGGGAAGGAGTAGGCCCCATAGAGAACGGAAAGCTAACCAAAGAACTATAATGATAAGCAAGACACTTAAAGCTAAGAAGAAACGGAGCTCAACCGTCATTGTATCTATGTAAAACTTTTGACCGATGACGCGGCCAGACATCCTAACTTTATCAAAAGTAAAGTTTTGTGCAATGCTGTCAATTTCACCATTAATTCTATCACTTTTGGCTTTACTCAGGTAATTTTGGTGCTGAACAAGAATAGCTACGGCTTTTCCATCCTTACTCACTAAACTATTGATTAACTCCTCATTTTCATAAATGTTTATAGAATCCTTTGGTAATAATGAATCTTTCCATCCGATGTAAGGACGTTGACTCGTTTTACCGTTTTTATAGATAAAAAATTCCTTTTCGTTACTAATCGCGCGGGTTGATTCTACAAGATCAAGCCTTTGAATACTCTTTCTAAAAGCTTCTAGTTTTTCTAGAAAGTTTAAATTGAAAATTCCGGCTTGGTTTTCTACAGAAATTAGAATGAAATCGTTGTCGGTAGAAAAGTTCTGACGATAATTATAGAAGTAGTCGGCCTCGCTATCATTTGCGGGAAAAAACTCTTCGAAGTTATAATTGAATTGGAGTTTTGTTGCTTGGTACGTGAATAAAACCGTTAGCAAAGCGATACAACCGCAAATAACAAAAGACAACTTTTTAAAGGAACTCGAGCCAACCTTTTTCATTTAATATTCGTTTGTGAAAACAACAAAGCTAAGGTTAAAATGTTTCAATTATAGTCTTAGTTATAGTAAATAAGATTTAACGAAGAAATAATTATATTTGTTCAAAAGAATAAAACAACCTTGATATAGATGAAAAAAATTACTCTAATTGCATCATTATTACTAACAACTGGTTTTGTAGGTGCTCAAATTAATCAATCAGATGAGCCTGCTGTAGGGGCATCGATGAATTTATATATTATTGATTCTGTTGCACCAGAATATGAAAATGTTACGGGAACAGGAGTAACATGGGATTACAGTACATACGGAGGTTATGGTGGAACGAATGTGAAAACACTGGAGAATTTAGACCCAGCTACAACAGCGCATGCTTCAACATATCCATCCTCTACTTCTGCACTTAGCTTGCAAGATGGACTTACACGTTTTACGAATTCAACTACTGCAGGAGCGAGTTCTCAAGGATTTGTTTTTAATGAGGTAACTTTTGGTGAAATGCGTTTAGTATTAAATGTAGATGAAGCTGAAATTGCAACTTACCCGATGAATGTTTCAGATCAAGTTGTTGATGCTTATGCAGGAACGTTGTACTACAGTTTTAATGGTATTCCTACAAGTTCTGCTACAACAGGAACTGTTACTACAACCTTTGACGGTGAAGGAACCTTAAAATTAGCCGACGGTAATGATTTTACGAATGTGAAGAGAGTTACTACGGTAGATACATCAGTTGCTACTATTGCTGCAATTGGTTCTACTTTAGAGTTAATTAGAAGACAGTATGATTACTACGATTATTCAACAAGTAATTTACCCGTTTTCAGTATCGTATACTTTAGAATTAAAATGCAAGGAGCTACGAATCCTTTATCTGAATCTAAAGTAGTTTTATCATCTATTTTGCCAACAGGTTTTGTAGGTGTTGAAAATACGGATTGTAAGACTTGTGAAACAAAGGTTTATCCTAACCCTGCAAACAACAACTTAAATGTAAGTGTTGAGGAAGACGCTAGAGTAAGTGTTTACTCTATGACGGGTCAAATGATTACTTCAAAAGATGTAAAGAAAGGAGCAACAACAAAGTTTGATGTTTCTGAATACAACCAAGGAGTTTATTTAGTGAAAATTGAAGGAACTAACCTACGTAAAGTAGAACGTGTGGTTATTCAGTAAGAAAAATATACTTAAAGATAAAGGGATGAAGTTTTTTCATCCCTTTTTTTATTTTTGATATTATGAAGAATTTTAGTGTTACGAGTACAAGTTTAACCAGTCAGATGAACAATAGACAAGTGTTCAATGATTTTGGTTTGTCGGGTGATAACTTATCACCTCAACTTTCAATTTCTGGAGTACCAGAGGGTACAGGAAGTTTTGTAATTATTTGTCATGATGCGGATGCACCAACTCCTTCAGGCTGGTGGCATTGGTGTGCATTTAATATTCCAAGTAATTGTGTAGAGATTGAGGAGGGGGGAACAAACCTCCCAGAGAGCCTAGTTGAGACAAAAAATGATTTTGGATCATATGGTTATGGCGGTGCTTGTCCACCTCAAGGGCATGGAGATCATGCCTATAATTTTACCGTTTATGCAATAAAAGAAAGAGAACTGAATTTAGATAAAGAAACGACGCCAGCAATGGTTATGTTTATGATAAAGGACAGCATCTTGGCTAAGGCTAGCCTGGTGAGTTATTTTGGAAGATAATTTTTCTAATGCGTGCAATAAGTAATAGTTGGAAACGTTTTTAAAGAAAGAACCAAAAACACATCGCGTATGTTAAACAGATACAATTCCACTATTGCTCCAAGGTCTAAGGAGTTGAAACAAGGACCAAGTAAAGAATGTCTAGAGTTTATTCTGAACTATAGCAAAAGCACAGAGCTTAAGAAAAGTAAAAAAGAAGGATTAGTTTTATTTTTAAACTAATAAAAAAGGAGGCTAAATTTAGCCTCCTTTTTTTGTTTATTGTTTTACTAATCGTTTTGTAATTTTTTGATTGTTGACCAAGAGTTCAACTAAATAAATTCCTTTCTGATAACTACTGATATCAATGGTGCTACCTTGCTCATAATTATCAATCGTCTGTATTAGTTTACCTTCTACACTGTAAATGTTTACTTTGGTTTGTAAAGGTGCTCCATAAAGTGTAATTGATTCAGAACTTGGATTTGGAGCCAGGGTTATTTGTGGTTCTAATTCTTCATTGTCTACACCAACATTACTTTTAATGTTAATACAGTAGTCTTCTACTTCACCCCAAAAGTTTTGCCCGTAACAAGGAGTTGCTGTAGCTGAACTTCCAAAAATCATAAATCTTACTCGGGTTCTCCCTAAAACAGCATCTGTAGGTATCGTTACATTTTGGGTAACCTGCAAATTACTTGAGAAATCTAGCACTAATTCTGAATCTTCGAATGTACCATTTTGGTTCCAATCTATCCAAGCTAATAAATCATCAGTGAATGCTCCTCCAGCGTATCCGGGTTTGATAGAAAACGGATAAGTGTTCCCTGGGTGAAGTGTTACTCCAGTGTTTTCAGTTGGTCTATATCCGTCGTTATCTCCTGAGGTTAAACTGTAGGTATTGATTACAACTTTATCTATCCACTCGTATTGCGTGTTTCCATTATCCACAGCACAATAAATCATGTCTGTACAAGCTCCACAACCTGAAGTTTCAAATTGTTCGATGGCAGAATTTGCAGAATTACTATCTGCACATGTGGTACTCATTTGAACATCGTAAACTGTACAGCTATCAAGTCCTGTCAATGAGTAGGGGGAGCTGACATTGTTTACTGTTGTCCAAGCTCCTGTACCTTCCATCGCATATTCTAATGTATAGTCAGTTCCAACGGTAACGGATGGCCAAGTAATACTGACATTATTATCTCCTAGAACATCTATCATAGCTTCTGGAGCATCACAACATCCATCGGTTGTAAAGTAAAGCGTATCCGAGTAGTTACTCAAATTTCCAGAACAATTTCCTGCAAATCTTACCAAGTAGCTGGTACAGTAGTTTAAATTGTTAAGGGTGACATTGCTTCCCGTAAAAGCAACAGAATCCCAAGTAGATGTTCCTTGTTCTTGGATGTATATAAAATTGTCCGGACTAAAACTTCCTACGTTAAATTCAGCATTACCACCAACATTACTAACAAGAGAAGAGTTATATGGAGCAATACAACCACTACCACAATTTGCCATAATTTGAAGGATCATGCTGTTTACATTCATTCGCCCTCCCGTAACACAATCGTTGGCGAGAGAAGCAACAGGGTCTACCGAATTTAATAAGTTTAAGCGAACATAATCTGCCCCGGATTGTGGGTTGTTAGCGTAGATTGCCGCAAAAGAGGGGCAAGGAGCAGAATAGGCGAGGGCTATTGCACCGGCCACACAAGGAGAAGCAAAACTTGTTCCGGATGTAGTGGTGTAACTATTTGTTCCAGAAGGTAATAATACATTTTCTCCCGGCGCTGCTAAATCTATGGTAGTAGCTCCATATCCAGAGAAGGTTCTCTGATCATTGTGATTTGTAGCTGTTACAGAAATCATGTAATTAGATCCGCAGGCAGTAGGCATGTCTCCACCTGTATCTACATTGAAATTTTGATTTGTAGTTGCACCACAGTTTAATATTCCATGTATCCCCAATGTGTCATAATAAGCACACCACAAAGGGTAATTGGCTGGATCTGCACCATCAATTCCCCAAGAAGCGTTGGTTGAAACCACAAAAGCACCCGTAGCACCTGCTGTTTGGTTGTATAATTTTCTTTGAGTTAAGGGATAGTCATAGGCAGAAATAACACTTGATTCTGACATATTGAATCCTGAGATTAACATCATCTGTACTGTATGATTTACCCCTGTAGAACCAATTCCATTGTCTGCTGAAGCACCGATCATTCCCATTACTGCTGTACCATGGTTACCTGAAGAATGAGTGTCTGAATTCAAATTTACATTCCATCCATTGATATCATCGATATACCCGTTTCCGTCATCATCAATATTGTTGTTTGGAATTTCGTGAGGGTTATGGTAGATGTTATTTACTAAATCAGGATGATTCATATTCGCACCTCCTCCTTCTAAAACACATACCACGATGGTATCTCCAGAAGCCGTTAAACCTCCAGTAGTGATATCCCAAGCGTCTGGAGTATCTATATCATTGTCTACAGTACCACCAGTTTGTCCTGTATTTTTGTGGTGCCATGTACTGGCAAAAGATGGATCTGTTGGAATAGTTTCTCTTTCCTTAATGAAGTGATTGTTTTGTAGGTTGATAACACCTTTACACGCTCTTACTTTAGCCATTGCCTGCGCATTAGAAATTGTTGCATCCGGCCAAACTAGTAAGTAAATACTCATGTTTTTGGACAGCAAACTCATGTCGGTTTGGGTGAGGCCTTGTTGACTTAATTCGTTTTGAAAGCTGTTAAGGTTGGTGTTTGGTTGGAGTTGAACGAGTAGTTGTTGTTGCTCGAAAGGCTTTTCTTGAGCCTGAGCTAAAAACAAAAGCGAACAACTCACAATAAGGGATATTACAAATTTCATAGGGTTTACATTTTGCAGTATAAATTTAAGGATAAAAAAGTGGGGAATAAATATTAATGTTTACTTTTGTTTAGATTTAATCTAAATAAAATGAAGTTAGAACATCAAGAGCGCACATCCTTACTACCAAATCAAGTATTTACTGTGGAAGCGACTGATTTTTCTATTTGCTGTGGTAAGAAAAAATGTTGTAAGAAGTATAAAAAGAAGGGTAAGCCGTGTAAGAGCTGTCCAAAGTTTTAAAACTCAAACATTTTTCTTTCGTCTAAATTTGGCAGGTAACATTTCTGTTTGCTCAGCTTTAGTCTGTGCTTAGCAATCCAATTATAGACGAAATCGCGTATTGGTTTAGGTACGAACAAAGCGATTGCACATAGATTTACAGGAAACTTTAGATGCATAGCTAATCGTAAAACTGCGCTCGATTTACTGTATAGTTTATCTTCAGTTAAGGTATAAATCGTTGATAAATCTGAAAGATCGATATTGTAAATCTCTAGATCGCTTTTCGCTTTTGATGATTGAAGCGGAATAAACTTATAATTGTTATGTTTTCTGTTTTTAAGAATAAAAGCAACGGAAGCATTGCAAAAACCACAATCTCCATCATAATATATTCGCGTATTTTCCACTTGATAAAGGTACTTAAAAAGCCTTTAAACTAAGTGCTAAAGTCCCTTTTTGTAGAGCAAGTAACTATGCGTTTTTACAGGAAGCTCTAGGTTTTTAAAATGTAAAGCAAGTTTTGCTCGATGATGGGAGCTGTGTTGTAGCAAATCAAAAATTAAATCTTCGATAGCATAGTTTTGAAAATTACCTAAAGTATCTTCTATGGTGTAATGACTTTGTTCATTATCTAATATAGATTGCGTTCTTATGTAATTATCGTGATGAAGCGCTTCAAAATCATAAATGGCAAAACGATCCCATAATTCTGATTCATGTTCTTCGGCCAGTAAGGATTGGTTAAGTTGGTGGTGATAGTTGATGATATGCGACATTTCTTTTTTGATCGCGCCATTGATAAAATCATCGTGTAAACAAATATGGCGTGACCAATCAAGGTTACACGCCATATCGTATGCTAATTTATCTTTTAAAAAGGACTTCAAATCGCTAAGATTAAAGTGCTTTTAATTTGTTGATTGTTGCATTTGGATCTTCAGAGTTGAAAACAAAGCTACCCGCTACCAATACATCGGCACCTGCTTTGATTAATGCTCCGGCATTGTCTGCATTTACACCACCATCTACCTCGATAACAGCGTGAGAACCTCTTTTGTGAATCAGGTTAGACAATTGCTCTACCTTCCAAATGGCATTTTCAATGAATTTCTGTCCACCAAACCCAGGGTTTACAGACATGATTAACGCCAAATCGATTTCTTCGATTACATTTTCCAATACTTCAATTGGTGTGTGTGGGTTCAAGGCAACACCGGCTTTCATACCTGCTGCTTTGATGGCCTGTATTGTTCTGTGAAGGTGCGTACAAGCTTCGTAATGTACCGTTAAAATTTCAGCCCCTGCCTCTTTAAATTCTTGGATATACTGATCCGGATTATCTATCATTAAGTGTACGTCCAATGGTTTTTTAGCGTGTTTGTGAATCGCTTTCATCACTGGGAAACCAAAAGAAATGTTGGGTACAAAAGAACCATCCATAATGTCAATGTGGAAATAATCAGCGTTTCCATCATTAATCATTTCAACATCTCTTTGAATGTTTGCGAAATCACATGATAATACTGAAGGAGCAATTTTATGAGCCATATCTGTTTTTAATTTGATACAAAGATAGGCTTTATTTGATTTTTTTAGGGATGCAAACTTTACTTTTCGAGATGAATTTAAGCTTGTAAGTTCAAACAGGGGGAGAAACGGTAGCTGGCTTAGCGGAAATTTAGTAGCACTTATGAAAAACAACGACCAACGGAAGTTGCTTTTACATTTAGTGATACTTAATAGGCCGTGAAGACACTTTAGTGGATGACCCGGTGCCAGGTTTTTAATTCTCTTATTAAAAGTGTGGCAGTTTGCCTTAAAAGTAAAGTGTTTAACTCTTTGTTTATTAGTGTGCTACGTTTTGTAATTGAGATGACTAGAGAAGGAGGTAACTCTAGGGCTTATTTTCATGGAAAACTAACCTTAAAATATTATCTTTGCTCCCCGATAAAAGAGAAAAATTATGTTTGATAATCTTACCGAGAAGTTTGAAAGAGCGTTTAAAGTATTAAAAGGACAAGGACAAATTACCGAAATTAACGTTGCGGAGACCTTAAAAGAGGTGCGTAGAGCGTTATTAGATGCCGATGTTAACTTTAAAACTGCTAAGGAATTTACAAATACTGTAAAGGAAAAAGCTTTAGGTAGAGATGTATTAACGGCGGTTTCTCCAGGACAATTAATGACGAAAATTCTTCACGAAGAATTAGTTAATTTAATGGGTGGAGAAGAAGTAGAATTAAAATACCAAGGTAATCCAGGTATTATTTTGATGTCGGGTCTACAAGGATCTGGTAAAACTACTTTCTCTGGTAAATTAGCCAACTTTTTAAAGAGTAAAAAAGGTAAGAATCCTTTATTGGTTGCCTGTGATGTTTACCGTCCGGCAGCGATTGACCAGTTGCACGTTTTAGGTGAGCAATTGGGTGTTGAAGTTTACTCGAACAAAGAAGAAAAGAATCCTGTAAAAATTGCTGAAGCAGCGATTCAGCATGCAAAAAGTAAAGGATTTAATGTAGTTATCGTCGATACAGCGGGTCGTTTAGCGATAGACGAGCAGATGATGAATGAGATCTCTGATGTTAAGGAAGCGATTAAGCCTACAGAGACTTTATTTGTTGTGGATTCGATGACAGGGCAAGATGCTGTGAATACGGCAAAAGCCTTTAACGAAAGAATAGATTTTGACGGAGTTGTTTTAACGAAGTTAGATGGTGATACGCGAGGTGGAGCTGCCTTAACCATTAAAACTGTTGTAGATAAGCCAATTAAGTTTGTAGGTACGGGAGAGAAAATGGAAGCATTGGATGTTTTCTACCCGAAACGTATGGCAGATCGTATCCTTGGAATGGGAGACGTTGTTTCTTTGGTTGAAAGAGCACAGGAGCAGTTTGACGAAGAGGAAGCTAGAAAACTTCAGAAGAAAATTCAAAAGAACCAGTTCGACTTTAACGATTTCTTAGGTCAGTTACAACAGATCAAAAAGATGGGTAACGTTAAAGACTTGATGGGGATGATTCCTGGAATGGGGAAAGCTTTGAAGGGGGTTGAAATAGAGGATGATGCCTTTAAACACATAGAAGCAATTATCTTGTCTATGAGTCCTGAAGAAAGAGAAAACCCAGCTGTGATTAACGGATCTAGAAAGAAACGTATTGCCAAAGGATCAGGTACAAATATCCAGGAAGTGAACAAATTATTGAAGCAGTTCCAGGATACGCGTAAGATGATGAAGATGATGAGTAACAAGAAGAACATGATGAGCATGATGAAGCAAATGAAAGGTATGCGTGGAGGTATGCCGGGAATGTAATTCTTGTTTTTAATAGTATTGAAAAGTCCTGTACACAAGTGCAGGACTTTTTTTTGTTTGGTGATTTTTGTAACTTCTAAGCACTAAAATCAACCTTATGAAAAACCTAACAATTAAACATTGGGCGGAAGACGATAGACCGCGAGAGAAAATGATGCTGAAAGGCAGAGGTGTTTTGAGTAATGCAGAGCTCATCGCTATTTTAATCGGTTCCGGTTCTCGTCAGAAAAGCGCCGTAGAATTAGCTCAAGAAATACTTAACTCCTCACAAAACTGTTTACATCAGCTTTCTAAATTAACGATAGAAGAACTCCTACGTTTTAAAGGAATTGGAAGGGCAAAAGCCATCAATATTTTAGCCGCTTTAGAATTGGGAAGAAGGCGAAAGAGTGAGGAAATAGTAGAGCTGGTACAGGTGAATAATAGTAGAAAAGCTTACGAACAAGTGGCCCCGTATTTAATAGATTTAGAGCATGAAGAGTTTTATGTTATAGCCTTGAACCGATCCAACAAAGTAATCAAATTACAATGTGTATCGAAGGGTGGTAGAAGTGGAACGGTAGCTGACGGTAAAGTGATCTTTAAGTTCTTGGTGGACCACAATGCTACAGGGGCTATTTTTGCACATAATCACCCTTCCGGAAATTTGAAGCCAAGTCACGAAGATATACGTATGACCAAACGTTTGGTAGAGTTTGGTAGACTGATTGATTTAGAAATACTAGATCATTTAATTATTGCCAACAATAGTTATACTTCAATGATGGATGATGGCTTCATATAATTGACATCAGATGGCCTAATTAACTGAGATTTCCTTATTTTTGGTCGCGTATGAAAAAGAAAGTAGTTACCATAATCGGAGCACGTCCGCAGATTATTAAATCTTCGGCTATTAATAGAGCAATTCGAGAAAAGTTTGCTGATCAATTGGAAGAAATCATTGTACATACAGGTCAACATTACGACGAAAATATGTCCAATGTATTCTTTGGAGAGATGAATATTGCGGCTCCAAACTACAACCTAGCTATAGGTTCTGGTTCTCATGGTGTACAAACTGCAGATATGTTAAAGGGGATAGAAGAAATACTTATCAAAGAGAATCCTGATGCTCTTTTAGTATACGGAGATACCAATTCAACTTTAGCAGGGGCAACCGCTGCAAGTAAAATGGGGATTCCCGTAATACACGTAGAAGCTGGGTTACGTTCGTACAATAAGGCTATGCCCGAAGAAATTAACCGTGTAGTTTGTGACCACCTTTCTACCTTATTGTTTTCACCAACAGATAGTGGAGTAGAAAATTTGGTAAAGGAAGGTTTTGATGCTGAAGCAAAAATGCCATTTACCGCAGATAACCCAAAGGTGTTTAAATGCGGTGACGTGATGTACGACAACAGTATGTATTTCGCTGAATTGGCAAAGGAAAAAGCTACAGTGTTGAAGGAGCACAACTTAGTACCCGGTACATTTGTGCTGTGTACGATACACAGACCCTCTAACACAGACAGTCCCGAAAGACTTACCGCAATCTTTGAAGCTTTATTAGAGGTTGCTCACCATGGAAAAGAGGTGGTTTTACCCTTGCATCCAAGAACACGTAAAATGTTGGCAACAAGTCTTAGACCAGATGTCTTGGAAGAGGTGGAAAATACAGATACCTTAAAGATTATTGATCCAGTATCTTTCTTTAATATTACTGCTTTAGAGCAAAACTGTTTGTTTGTGATTACAGATAGTGGAGGCTTACAGAAGGAAGCTTTCTTCTTTAATAAACCCTGTGTAGTTTTGAGAAAAGAAACAGAGTGGGTAGAGATAGTGGAAAATGGAAATGCTGTTTTGGCCGATGCAGATCCTAAAAAAATAAAAGAAGCAGCCTTTCGTTTTATGGAAGGTGTTGATATGGAATTTCCTTCTTTTTATGGAGATGGTCATGCAGCAGAATTTATTTGTAAAGAAATAATAGCGTTGAATTGATAACCATATATTCGGATAGTATAACTGAGCGCTTGTTGTTCGTATTAGCCTTTATTTTTGAAGATAGAGGAGTGGACTATGAAGTAATCAATGATTTTAAGAAATATCAGGCTATGGAAGGTCCAAAAGTCTGTTACTCTGATTATCCGGATGCAGAAGGTTTTCAAATCTATCCTTCTAAACTACTACTAGAGGAAAGTATAGATGAACAAATAGAACAGAAAATAGATTATGTTGAATGGCAAGGTATTCAGGTCTTTTCTTTTGAAGGAGTTCCTGATCTTCTGGCCTCTATCTTTTATTTTATTTCAGATTACACCAATCAAATTAACAAGGAAAGAGATGAGCATAACAGAGCTTTAGGTTCGCTTTCTTTGGCTGCGCAATACCAATTGAACGACAAGTTAATCGCCGAACGTTGGAGCGAAGCGTTTCTGGATCTACTCCTAAAAAATGGTTTTGAATTTACGGTTCAAAAACTCTCTTTTAAATGGATTCCCAGTTTTGATATAGACAATACTTTTGCTTACAAGCTAAAGGATGGATTGCGTTCTTACTTGAGTAGAATTAAAGACCTTGTAAAACAGGATAGAAGGCGTAAAATTGAACGTGAATACGTTTTGAGTGGGGATAAGAAAGATCCCTACGATACTTTTGATTATATCGTTGGACTTAAGGAATACGGTGTAAACCCTATTGTTTTTTATCTTTTGGGTGACTATGGTAAGTACGATAGAAATATTGCATGGAATGATATTCGCCACCAACGCCATATCCGAAATTTGAGTAGGGAAGTGGAGGTGTATTTACATCCGAGCTATAAGAGTAATTATGAGTTTTCTCAGTTGATGGAAGAAAAGCGTAGACTCGAAACAATAATTCTCAAAGAGGTAGAAAGATCGCGTCAACATTTTTTAAAATTGGTTGTTCCCTACACCTATAATCAAATGATGAAAGCGGGTTTTAAACACGATTATTCAACGGGTTATGCAGATCTCTATGGTTTTCGACTGGGCACAGCGCGTCCTGTTCATTTCTTTGATCTAAAAAAGAATTATCAAAGCGAATTAGTTTTGCATAGCATTGCATATATGGATGGAACCCTGAATCAATATTTAGGGTTTACAATTCCTGAAGCCAAATTAGTGGTGCAACAATTATTCGAAGAGTGTAAGCGTTATGGAGGCGAATTTATTTCGCTCTGGCACAACGAAACCTTGGGTGATTACGGAATTTGGAAAGGATGGAGAGAGGTTCACGATTTAATGATAGAATTAAATAAAGATGCATAAGACGCTATTAAAAGTTATCAGCTCAGATATATCCTTGGATTACACTTCAAAATGTGTTTTTGTTGGGAGTTGTTTTTCTGAAAATATATCACAGCGCATGAAACAAGCAGGTTTAATGGCAGAAAGCAATCCGCTGGGCGTGTTGTTTAATCCTATTTCTGTAGCCAATGCATTGAACAATCATGACGTGATTCTTACTCAAAATGCCTTCTTAAAAAAGGACAATATTTTTCTCAATTGGCATGCAAATTCAAAGGTTTATGGCGTTGATGATTTGGAAGTGTTTCAAGAAGAATTAAAATTGAATTTACAGGAATTCAAAGAAAAATTGAGTTCTGCAGATGTGCTTTTTGTAACCTTAGGAAGTGCTTTTGTATATAGATTTTTGGAGGATGATATACGCGTGGCTAACTGTCATAAAGTTCCACAAAAGAAATTCAATAAAGAGTTCTTGAGTGTGTCTGAGATGCTTGTTGTTTGGAAGGAAGTTCTCAATCATTTACATACCATGAACCCTAAATTGAAAGTCGTTTTTACAGTGAGTCCTGTAAGGCATGTGAAAGATGGCTTGGTGGAAAATAACAGGAGTAAAGCTCGTCTTTTTGAATTGATCAGTAGGTTAGAGCAGGAGGGAGCTTATTATTTTCCTGCTTATGAATTAGTAATGGACGAGTGCAGAGATTATGCTTATTTCGAAGCGGATGGAGTGCATCCTAATGCTTTTGCCATAGATAGAGTTTGGGAATATTTCTGTGCCACTTATTTTAGCACAGAAACGCAGGGTATTATGAAACAGTATTTAGGGTTTCAAAGCTTTTTCAGGCATAAATCATTACATCCCGAGAGCGTTAGTAGTCTTAAAGCTATGCAACAACAAAAAGAAAAATATGCGGACTTCTTGGAAAAGCATCCGTTTATCAATACAAAAGAATAACAGTAATTATAATTCATAAAAAAAGCCCCGATAAACATCGGGGCTTTTTGTTGTGTTGTTGTTTGTTAGTAATATCCGTAGTATCTAGAATTTTCGTCTAACTCACTTGATGCTCTCGGGTGATCTTTCAATTCGAAAGCTTCTATTAACTTTTGCATCTGCTTATCTAATTCCACTGTTTCGAGTAGTTTTCTCGATTCTGTATACACTGGGAAAGCCTTCACGCCATTCGTGTTTTTAATCTCAGGTGTATCCTTGTCTTTTTTCTTCTCGAAATTAGCAATGGTATAAGATTTAATGTACCATTCATCTTTGTTCCAACCTGTTTTTTCTGATGTTTTGAAAAAGTAAGTTGTGTAAGATTTACCTTCAAATTCAAAATCTCTTTGTTCTAAGAAGGTAATGGTATCATTTTCTGGTTTGTATCCTCCATTTTTAAAGGCAAATGACTCAAGAATAGACTTTTGGTTTTTGTATTCTTCAGGGAACAAATCTAAACGATTAACCTCCATTAAAGCTTGGTACAGGTTGTAACGCTTATTGATGTCTTTTGCGTATTCTTCCAAAAGTTCAGTATCTACTTCGTCGTTATATTTTGCCTGTAGTGCAATGTAAGTTGTAATTACCTTATGGTCATCTAAACTTAAAAGTCGCTCAAAGAAAACTTTCATGTTTTTCTCATTTCTGAAAGGGAAGAGTAATACAATGTATTGTTCTAATTCAGAAAGTTCTCTCTTCGTGTTGTAGTTAGAACTGTAACCACCGTATCCACCATAGTATGAATTACTGTTGTTGTTGTTCTTTTTTGCCAACTGTCTTTTCAGCTCTATTCGTGCGTCATTTAACATTTGATTTCTGTACTTCTTAACGCTTTTCGTTTTCATAATTCCCTCTGTTCTAAGGTCAGTAAGTAAGCCGAAAATTGGTTTTCTGTACTCATCAATAGATTGGTAATCCATTAAACTTGGGAATAATTCTGCAGCTAACTCTAAAGTATCGTAGTAAGAAGAGAATACATAATTGATTCCTGAAGAATATGCAGATAAAGGTATGTCGTTACTCAAGAGCTCCATCATTTGTTCGGTCGCATCCTTCGTACGTTGTCTAGCAAAGAATCTCAAAATATCCGTTTGAATTTCTGAGTTTTCGTATGATTTATCGTATAAATCAACCAAGTAAGGGATTACAGTTTCATCCTCTTCCCAGAAAGATCCGATTCTGTAAATGAACTTTTCTTTCAAGAATTTTTTGTCATCCGGGAAATCAAAATGATCTACAAAAGCCTTCAAAGAATCAATATCCTCTTTCGTAAAGATTAAACTTCCGTATGACTCTAAGACAATAGAATCATTGGCACGTAAAGCAGCAAAGAATTCATCTGTTTTATCTTCAAAAATATCTCTACCAATTAAGGTGTCGGCAGGTTTGAAATTATCGAAGAATTCATCAATAAATTTGTTGCTTGCCATTGAGGTGTCTATAGTAGCTTCAAGTCTGTATTTAACACCGTGCTTGATAACATTTTTTACCTTAATGGCTTTACTACATGCCGTATCAGAGATCACCATCACGTGGTAAGGATTTCCATGTTCTATACCTCTTTCTTTAAAGCTTAAAATGTAATCATCTTCATAATATCTTTCATAATAATTCCAAATACTATCAGCGTTGTAGTACATTTCGTAGTCATGGTAACGCACCATGTTTACGCTTATCTTATCACCGTTTTCTGTGATGTACTTATTTGATTTGTAAAATTCTTCGTAAGGTTCTTTTTTATCGTCATCATCATCGTCGGCAAAACGGTTAAGGTTGGTGTTCCATTTTTTAGACATATCCAAGAAAGAAACCGTAGAGAAGTGAACAAAAGTGTCAACCATAGGTTTGTAAACACCTTCGTATTGCACAGGAGATAAGTTAAAGCTGTTGAAGTACGTTTCTGCGGTTGCATCATCCTTGGTTTTGATACCGATAAGGTAGAAATACATTCCTTGTTTAAGGGTCATTAAATGTAACTTTACATCTGATGCACTATCTATTTGAGCACTAGAGCGCAAAGTTCTACTATATCTTAATGTTCCAAAATCGCTATACGTAGCATCACCATAAACTTCTAAGTCTTCGTAAAAACGCTTTTGAATTTGTTTTAACTCAAAAGTGTCTACCTCAAACAAACGCGTATCGTTTAATTGTACTCGTTTCATAAAGTAGTAATCGTCTGTTGCAGAATTGTAAGCCTCAAGCTCTCTGTTTCCTGCATTTTTCATGTTAACGAAGCTGTAGTTATTGGGAACTTGGAAAGAGAAATCTTTGTACACACTGTTCAAAGTCACCATGTCATTATTACTCACATCTTTAAACTTAAGACTGGCAAATAACTGGTCACCATATTGCTGTGCAAAAGTCTTTTTTCCAGACAATTTGAAAATGATAACCTCCATAGGAGTTACGTAAATCTGGTAATGCTGATAATCACCATTTTTAAGTTTGTTTTTCACTTCAATCCCAGACCAAGGACCATTTGTGATGTCCTTTTTCTCTTCAATATCACCAGGGATATTTTCAAACAATAGATCACGAATCACTTCTAAATCTATGTTCTGATCATTTTTCAGGAATTGTTTAGTACTAATTCTAGTAATGGTAACAAATGCTCCATTCGTTAAATCTGTAGAAATGTAATTTGTAATGTTTTCCTGACTACCTAAGTTGAATAATTTGTCTGGAAGGTTAATTGTAAAGTATTCGTCATCTACCGTTTGAGGCGTGTACGTTTGCTCAATAAACAGTTCTTCTAATTTTTCCTGTTCATTTTCCGCTACTTCAGTTCGGTCAGAGGTGTAAGCTTTTACAGTATACCCTAAACCTCTCAATAGTTTAATCACACCTTCTTCTCCCGGTAAGTGAGCGGCACCAATTGCAGAAAATACAGAACCCGTCTTCATTATGCTATCCATAACCTCAACCATGTTGTGGTTTCTTTTGTAAAGCATATAGTCCATGTAGTGATCCGTGTGTAAACCTCTGTCTAAAGAATCTAACAGACTAATATTACGAGTACGGTAAGCCTCTTGCATGATGCTGTAGTAGTTATCATCTACTAAAAGTTTTTGCAACCAAACCTCGGGCTTGTCTTTTCTTGAATTCTCAGCGGCAATATCTACCAACATTTGAGATTCATCCAAGTCTTCTAAGGCAACGATGGTCTTATTTTGTTTTTTACCAGCTTGGTAAATGAACATGTCCAAATACGTATCCTCTTGGAAGTCTTGTCTTTGGCTACTCGAACGGTAAAGAATACCATTCAATAAGTTATTGTCGAAAGACATTAAATTACCTACCAGTTCCTTCTTTGGGTTATCCACTGAGAATCCGTCTTTATAGAATCCAGATTGACGATATCCCCATGGGCTATAGTAATTGGAATAATATCCATCTTCGTTGTAATGTTCTAACCAAGTGGAGGGGTCGGTTTCTAGTGCTACCATATCAGCACCGTTTAATGCCTCAAAAAAGACATCATCTAAACGGAAGGCGATTTTTGCACTCACGTGCATGGTACCGTAGAGGTAGGAGTTTTTTTCTAAACCATTTCCAGAAATTTCCCAAAGCAAACTTTTTTCTTCAGGAAGTTCTTGGGCATTTAGCCCCAAGGAAAGCATAGAAACAAAAGCAATAAGTTTTAATTTCATTTGAGCAGTTATTTAAAGAATTTGATCGATTATTTGAGCGATTTCTCTAACTCTATAATACTTGTTTCTCTAAATGTAACAAAGGAATTTAAATCTTAACAGTTTTTACCGGTGTAAACAGGACAATTGTGGAATAAAGGGAAGTATTCTTGAAAACTTTATCAGTTTTTAACAGATTTTTGTTGAGTTTAATCCATCTTCCAACTTGTGAAAAGTGAAAAGGAAGTTATATTTGCAAGCTGTATTTCGGGATGTAGCTTAGTCCGGTTAAAGTGCGCGTCTGGGGGGCGCGAGATCGGAGGTTCGAATCCTCTCATCCCGACAACTGATTTATTACGAATGTTAATGTCCGCAAGTACGGACATTTTTTCTTTTTAATATGAAAACAAAATTATTTCTACTGAGTGTATTCATTGCACCATTAACAATGCTGGCGCAGAATATTATTGATACCATTCCATCTGAAAACGGGGATGTAGTAATGTACGATGATAGAACCTGGGAATACCTAGAAGATTTGAATTTTGATGGAGTATTGAATGAAGAGATTTACAGTATGTTCTGTGAAGATTCAACCTATAACTTCATTCAGACCTGGGATAATGAAGTGTGCTATACTTCAAATAAAAAAAACGATCCTTCCAAAATTAAAGATACAATTTGGACGTGTGTTTTAGATTCTTCATACAATACTTTTGTAATGCCTTTTGATGGTAAAATCACCTCTCGTTATGGGTACAGAAGAGGACGTTACCACAATGGAATTGATATCGATTTAGTAACCGGAGATACTGTTTATGCAGCTTTTGATGGAAAAGTTAGATATGCAAAATACAACCCTGAAGGTTTTGGGAATTTGGTAATTATTCGTCATTACAACGGATTAGAAACCTTTTATGCTCACTTATCAAAACATTTGGTTGCTCCCAATACATGGGTGAAAGCAGGGGAACCTATAGGTTTAGGTGGGAATACTGGACATTCATACGGTTCTCATTTACATTTTGAGGTGAGATTTTTTGATGCTCCAATGAACCCTGAGGAAATTATTGACTTTAAAAACAAAGTGGTAAGAGATCAAAACTTATTTATCTATGGTTCTTTGTTTAGACCCGGTGCTTCACCTTCGTATTTAGCGGATTCTGATTTAAATATAAACGGAGAAACTAAAAAATACCACAGAATTAGATCGGGAGATACATTAGGTCACCTAGCAAGGAAATATCACACTTCAGTGAGTACTTTATGTAGGTTAAATGGTATTCGACCAACTACTACCTTAAAAATTGGTAGGTCATTACGAGTAAGGTAAGTTAACTTCCCATTATTTATCTCAACGTATTTTTAGCGCTAGAACCTTAGTCCTTGTTAAACCTCGTTGCATTTTATTTCTGCGATGTTAGGGAGTTCTTTATCGAAACTATTTGTACCCGCAAATGGAAGGTGAGCATTGATGTTTTTTGGAATTTCATTGTGGTGGTTAGGATTATATTCCACAATTTTAAATTGTTCATCGCATTCATCGTTTAATCCTCGGAATTGGAAGAAAACAAGTGGTACTTATGAAAATATTTACTATTTTCCACCATCTGATTAATAAAATCGGGCGTAAAAGTAGAGGTGTAAATCCTTGATTATTACGAAATGAAAGTGGTTTTTATTGGGTGAAAGGGTATAGAAAATAATACCGCTATCAATAGAAATTACTGCTTCCAATTTAACACATATATATGAAAAAGAAAGTTAATTGCATTTTGCTGATTGATGACGATGAGCCAACAAATTATCTTCACCAAATTTTGTTGGAAGACATGGATATTGCGGATGAAATTATCGCAATGCAAAATGCCGAAGAAGCACTGGAATTCTTAAAATCAGAAGAAGAAGGAGAGCATCCTAGACCGGATATCATTTTCTTAGATATCAACATGCCCGTTATGAATGGATGGGAATTTTTAGAGGAGTATAATAAGCTCCCTCAGAGTCAAAAAGGAAAGCACGTCATGATTATGTTAACAACATCTGTAAATCCTGATGATAGACAGAAAGCAACGGAAGATGGAAGCGTGCAAGACTTCATCAATAAGCCCTTAGAAGAGGAGGTGGTGAAGAGTATTATTAACGACTTCTTTTAAGCTTTATAGGTTTTTTGAGCATGGTATTACCTAGTATTCCAATAAGAACAACGGTAATACCCAAATATGCATAGAATGAGATAAATTCTCCAAATATGAACATACCGACCATTAAAGCGTAAACACTTCCTAGATATTTAAAAGGCATAACTGTAGCAGCTGGGCCGTAGTGTAAAGCTTTGGTCATAAAAATCTGCGCAAATTGGGTAAATACACCAATTATCAAAAGTACGATCCATTCAATACCAACAGGTACTACAAATTCAAAGAAACACATAAAGAGCATGATGGGGAAGGCTACCATCGGAAAATAAATAACGACGTTAATAGGACTGTCGGTTTCTTTACATTTTATGATGGCCAAATAAGCAACTCCTGCACTCAAGGCAGAAAAAATTCCTAGTCCTACCCAAACAGGTTCGATTTTACTGAGTTCAGTATTCGTACTCAGGTATTTGGAGATACCAATGATGAATACTCCAAGAAGAGCAATAAAACTGAAAATCCATTGTTTTTTACTGACCTTTTCTTTTAGGAATAGAAAAGTGAATAGAACTGTGAAAACAGGAGATAGATATTGAACGGTAACCGCAATGGCAATAGGTAAGTGGTTGATGGTATAAAAGAAACTCGTAAGTGCAGTTACTCCACAAATACCACGTATAATAAGCCATTTTTTATTCACCCCAAAAACAGGTAGTTTTTTTCGTTTAATAATCGCGTAGCTAATGATCAATGATATGATAGAACGAAAAAGTACAATTTCGTGTACCGGGTACTTTTGTAAATCTGATAACAGCGCATCCGAACCTGCACCTAAAGATTTAACAAATACATTAACGATTAAAAACATTAAGCCCGACAGGACGATATATAGTATTCCTTTGTTCATTTCGCCGCAAAGGTAACTTGCTGAGTTGATATTCTCTTTTATCTTTGGAAATAAAAGTGTCGCCCAAAGAATATTACCAAGAAAGAATACAACTTCTTCAAGAAAAACTCAACCTTCTTCAACAACGCTCTAACCGTTACGTGGCGCTAAGATTGGTCTTTTTTCTAGCCATCCCACTTTGTGTTTATTTCTTTTTCAGCACCCTCTATTTAGCCCTAACTACAGCAGCTCTGTCTTTTGGGATTTTTCTTTTTGTTGTGAGGAAAAGTATTGATGTAAAAGCACAAATCAAATTCAACAAAGCCCTTGTGAAGATTAATGAGGATGAACTTCAAGTATTAGCAGGTGATTTTAGTGCATTTGACGAAGGAGAATCGTTTAAAAACCATCAACATCCATTTACTTATGACATGGATTTCTTCGGGGCAAAAAGTGTTTTTCAATATTTAAACAGAGCTGTCTCTGCAAAGGGTAAAGCCTTACTTGCTCAACAGCTGAGTGAGGGAGTAGAAAATGTAGAGGCCTACCATGAGGCAACTGAGGCATTGCTCAAAGAAGTGAGTTGGACCCAAGATTTTAGAGCGAAAGGAAAAGTTGATGAGGGAAAGGACGAAACCTATATAGACCTTTGGTCTAAGGAAGAATTGGTACTTCCTAAGTGGTTGAATGTGGCCCGAATTATTTTCCCGATTATAGCCGGATTAGGATTGATTGCTAAAATCCTCGATAGAATTCCGGATAGCTATTTTATGTTGATTTTAATGTTCTGTTTAATTCCGGTTGGCTTATTATTAAAACGCACCAATGAACAAGCCGCTAAGTTATCTAAAATTCAAGGTAGGTTAGATGCATTGCGCGGACAATTAATATTGATGCGAGAGTTGAAGGCAACGAGTCGTTTAATTGATGGCGCTAAGTCTAAATTGTTTGAGGGTAAGCACAGTGCTGATAATGCGTTAGAACAATTGAAAAAGACCTTGGAGCGCTTTGATTTGCGTATGAATTTCATGGTGTCCATCGTATTCAACATGTTTGGAGCATACGACTTGCAAATGATGTATAGTTTGAGCAAATGGAAGAAGCAATATGCCGCGCATATCCACGATTGGGAAAAAGAGCTATTGGATATGGAGGTGTTGATTTCTCAAATGAATTTTAGGTATAATTATCAGAGTCAATTGTGTTATCCTGTGCTCGAGGAAGAAGAAAATGCTTCTATAAAGGTAGAGGGACTTGGACATCCGTTCTTACTAAGTGGAGCAATGGTGACCAACGATTTTGAACTCAAGGAGAAGGAGCAGTTTGTTATAATTACTGGACCAAATATGGCGGGGAAATCAACCTTTTTGCGCAGTATCGGAGTTAATTTGGCACTTGCCCAGGCAGGGTTTGCTGTGGTAGCCAAGGAATTTAAATTCCCAAAACTTAAGTTGTACTCCAGTATGCGAACAGCAGATAATTTAACCGAAGAAAGTTCATATTTCCATGCAGAATTGATACGTTTGCGTTTTATTGTAGATGCTATCGATAGAGGAGAGAAAATCTTTATCGTTTTAGATGAAATTTTAAAAGGAACAAACAGCAAAGACAAAGAAGAAGGTTCTGCAAAATTCTTAAAAAAGCTTATCGCTTTAAATACCAAAGGAATTATTGCTACACATGACTTGTCTTTAACAAAGTTAGCGGATGAAGATAGTCGCATAAAGAATCAATATTTCGATAGTATAATAGAAGGAGACAACATAAGCTTTAGCTACAAAATGCACCATGGAGTAGTGAAGAATATGAATGCAAGTTTCTTACTCGAACAAATGAAATTAGTTTAACAAAGCATAAATAATATATATGGATACGATAGGAGTAGCAGAACGTTTGATGAAATACGTTCAGGTAGATACAGAGGCAGATCCAAACTCTGAAACATTTCCTTCTTCAATGAAGCAAAAAGATTTGGCTCAGATTCTTGTTCAAGAATTGAAAGACCTTGGGATTAATGATGCTTATATGGATGAATGGGGATATGTTTTTGCAACCATTCCATCTAACACAAGTAAAAAAGTTCCTACGATTTGTTTTTGTGCACACATGGACACTGCCCCTGATGTTACGGGGAAAAACGTGAAACCTATCCTTCACAAAAATTACGACGGAGCTCCAATCGTTTTACCAGATGATAATTCACAGGTAATTACAACAGATAGACATCCGTACTTGAAAGAAAAAATTGGAGACGATTTAATTACCGCAAGTGGATTAACACTTTTAGGTGCAGATGATAAAGCAGGTGTTGCTTGTATCATGGATTTCGCCGAGCACTTGATGAAAGATCCATCAGTGGTTCATGGAGATATCAGAATTTTATTTACACCAGACGAAGAAGTAGGGAGAGGTGTGGATAAATTAGATATGGATAAATTGAAGGCTGACTATGGATACACTTTAGACGGTGGTGTTTTAGGAAGTATTGAAGATGAAAGTTTCTCTGCTGATGCTGTAACAGTAAAGATACAGGGTATTAGTGCTCACCCAGGATACGCCAAAAATAAAATGGTGAACGCACTTAAATTGGCAAGTGAATTTATCGATGCTTTACCGAAAGATAGCTGGTCTCCTGAAACTACATCAGGAAGAGAAGGATTTGTACACCCTGTTGCCGTAAATGGAGCAATGGAAGAATGTACAGTTCAGTTTATCATCAGAGATCATGAAACGGCAAAATTAGCGGAGTACGAAACTCGTTTAGAAGCTATTGTTAAAGAGGTAGTCGGTAAGTATACTGGATGTTCTTACACCTTTGAAGTAAAAGAACAGTACAGAAACATGAAAGAAATATTGAAAACAGTTCCTTTCGTTACCAACTATGCAATTGAAGCAATGGAGAACGTTGGTGTTACACCAAAGAATGTAATCATTAGAGGTGGAACTGATGGAAGTAGATTGTCTTTCATGGGCTTACCTTGTCCAAATATCTTCACCGGAGAAATGGCAATTCACTCTAGACACGAATACGTAAGTGTTCAAGACATGGAAAAAGCGGTTGCTACTATGAAAGAATTGGTTCAAATCTGGGAAAGAAACGCAGAATAATAGTTTTTTAAGATATGGAATAGCCATGCCGAAAGGTGTGGCTATTTTTTTTTGAGTTGGGTAAAAACCTCTAAGGCTGGTTTACCTTGAGGAGTGTAACCGTCTTTTTGCAGAGGAAGCCCATGGACTTCAGGAAACCATTTCCATAAAAAACCTCCAGCATACCAATCTTGATGGTACACGCTCTCAAAATAACTTCTATAGGCATGGGTCTGATTTTCAAAATTTACTTCTTTGGTTTGACCATGCTTCCAGGGTTCTAGTGCATTTTTGGTAATGGAACGATAACCCCATTCTGTAAACAGTACCTTTTTGTTGACTTTTTTCGATAGCGAGGCAAGTGCTTTACACCATTTTGACCAACCCTTATTGAGTTCTTCAATACGCGGTGTTTCCGCTGCAGAAAGTGGGTAGTAAGCATCGCTGCCAATGAAATCGAGCTGACTCCAAAAGGGGAATTCTTCTACTTTGTCCCAGTTTTCTGCATAAGTGATTTTTCCTGAATATACTGTTCTAATCTCTTTAATTAATTTTTCCCAAAACTGTGGACGTTGTTTAACAAAGTTCGCCAATTCAGTTCCAATGCAGAATAGCTCAACTCCGGCTGAATCTGCAATGTGGACCATAGATAAAAGATACTTTCTATAAGTGTTTTCAAATACTTGCCAATCCTCTTCTTTTTTGAATTCAAGATGTCCCGTAAAAAGATCATGTCCCCATAATTGCGGTTTAAGCATAATTTTTAAGTTCTCTTTTTGCGCCGATTCAATAGCTTTGTAAACGCCTTCAGGTTTTTCACTTTCCCATTGATAGGAAGTGTTGTATACGATCTCAGGGTTGTTTTTGCGCACGAAAGCAAAAGGGGA
>NZ_JAWWCF010000011.1:0-27902 GCF_033720595.1 Lishizhenia sp.
ATTGGTTCTTTGAGGAAGACGATGAGGATATGGAAGAGGCTGGTGAAGATTACCAGGCTATTATTGAGTTACCATTTACTATGGTTGAAGTAGACGAAATCTAGTATGACAGCCTTAAAAGTTGGAATTACTGGAGGAATTGGAGCTGGAAAATCCATTGTTTCAAAGGTTTTTGAACACCTCGGCTACCCTGTTTTTAATTCAGATCAAGTTGCTAAAGAATTGATGGCAAACAATTTTGAAATAAAAAAAGGCATTGTCCAATTATTTGGTGAGAAAGCTTATCTCGATGGTCAACTCAATAGAGCTCATTTATCTGACATCGTTTTTAAGGATAAATCAAAAATAGAAGCACTCAACCAACTTGTGCACCCCGCTGTACGTGCAGCATTCGATGAAGCTGCTTCTCAAAGTGTCGCTCCGCTGATCTTTAATGAAGCAGCCATCCTGTATGAAACAGGAGCCTATAAAAAATTCGATCATATTATTCTGGTGACCGCTGATGAGGAAATAAGAATAAAGCGCACCATGTCCCGAGATAACAGCTCAGCAGAAGCTGTTAAAGCTCGCATGACCAATCAAATGACTGACGAAGAAAAAAGAGCTTTTGCTCCTTTTGAAATAAAAAATGACGGCAAACAATTGGTCCTCCCTCAGGTCTTACAATTTATAGCAGACTACTCCACTTCCTCGTAATCGTCAAAGTCATCATCTCCTCGGTTTTCCAAGCCACTTCTATTGGGATGATTTGGTCCACCAGTATTATTTCGACCAGGAATACCTAGCAACATTTGAATTCCATTTACTAGTTTCAGCAGTATAGAAACCATAAAAAAGAACCCCACCACTTTGAAAACAAAACCAAAAATGGGCGTATCTTCTATATTCAAAATACTATTGTAAAACCAATTACTTACTGGATTTTGAGAAAAGCTAGGTTCTATAATAAATAAGATAAAAAAGCCTAGAGAGAGTAAAATTACTATTCCTTCTGTCTTCTTATTAAAGGTCTCACCACCTCCTCTATTCATTAATCTTCCCTGCAATTGAACGAAGGCATTTCTCACCTCTGCATTCTGATACTTACCCAAGAAATACATGAGCAAAACTCCACCCGCAACAACTAACCTTGGATAATTTATCATACCATCTTCTTGATAGACACAAAAAAGGAAGGTAACATCCACCAAAAAGAAATAACGAATAAGTTTTAAGATATAGGTCTCTACTTGAGATTTTGGAGCAACTCCTCTCAACAAGCTTATTCCGGCATTAATGATCCACCATATAAATCCAAATATGGCGAAAACAACGCCCAAACGAAAAATAAAATTTAAAGTATCCACACTACAAAAATGCAATTTCTAAACCATTTACAAAGCAATTTTTAGGCTTTTCCTTGACACTTTGGTATATTTACCTCGCAGAAAATTGAAGCACAACTATAATAAAAATTACATGAAAAAATTACTCTTGATTTTATGTGTAGGAATCGGATTCTTCGGTAGATCTGAAGAAGGAATGATTATTCCTACCCTACTTTCAGCGTTTGAATCTGACATGCAAGCCATGGGGATGAAATTAAGCGCTGAAGACATCTATGATGCAAACAACGCAAGTATTAAAGATGCGGTTATGCACTTTGGAGGAGGATGTACCGCTGAGATCGTTTCTGATCAAGGTTTAATGCTTACCAATCACCACTGTGGGTTTTCACAAATCAATGCGCACTCTACCTTAGAAAACAACTACTTGAAATATGGTTTTTGGGCAAAATCTAAAGCAGATGAGTTAGCAAACCCTGGACTAACGGCAACACGTATGGTGCGTATAGAAGACGTTACGCGTGCTACCTTGGCTGGTACCGAAGATTTAAGTGGTAAGGATTTGGCAATGAAAATCAGAACAAACATTGCTTTATTAGTATCTGAAGCAACGAAAGGAACCCACTACTCTGCTGAAATCAAGCCTTTTGATTACGGAAACAGTTACTACCTATTAGTAAAAGAAGAGTTTTTAGACGTTCGTTTAGTTGGAGCTCCACCGTCATCAGTAGGAAAATTTGGAGGAGACACAGATAACTGGGTATGGCCACGTCATACGGGTGATTTTTCTGTATTTAGAATCTACGCAGGAGAAAATAATGAACCTGCAGAGTATAGCGTTAACAACAAGCCTTACCAACCTTTACACTACCTCCCTGTATCTGTAAAAAACAGAAAAGAGAACGATTTCACGATGGTTTTTGGTTTTCCAGGAAGAACCTACCAACACACAATTTCAAGTGAATTAGCCTTCATCATTGACACGCAAAGACCTGCACAAATTAGAATGAGAGATCATTCTTTATCTGTAATTAAACCAGCGATGAAAGCTTCGGAAGCTACAACATTACAGTATGCTTCTAAACAATCTAGAATTGCCAATGCATGGAAAAAATGGATAGGACAGATAGATGGTTTAAAGAGAAATGATGCCGTTGCTAAAAAACTAGCATATGAAAAACGTTATACAGAGCAAGCTAACCTTAACAGAAACTGGAAAGAAAAATACGGAACTGTTGTTGCAGACTTGAATGCTTTGGCCAAGGAATATAACAATGCGAATTTTGCTTACGAAATGTTTATTGAATATGCCTACTACGGTCCGGAAGCCATTCGTACAGCGCGTAACCTCTACGCTAAACTTATCGATACAGCAACTTTTAAAAATGAGGAAAAATTGGCTCAATTAAAAGCTGATTTAATGGCGAGTGCTGAAGGTCATTTCAAAAACTTTGACGCCACTATTGACAAAGAGATTTTCAAATTGCAAACTGCCGAATATATCAAGCATTTAGACGAAAGCATGATGCCTGAGATTCTTAAAGGGATGAATGTAAACGAGTTTGCTGAAAACGCTTACAAAAAATCAATTACAGCCAATAAAGAAAAATACATCAAGTTCATTGAAAAACTAAGCTTAAAATCTGCAAAGAAATTCAAGAAAGATCCAATGTTCCAATTGTACAAAGATGTTGATCAAACCTTTAGAGCTACCGCTTTGAATGATGTACGCGAATACAGTGCTAAGAAAAATGAGTTAATGAAAACGTATGTAGCCGGTAAATACGAAATGTTCCCAGACGATAAACACTGGGCAAATGCCAACTCTACTTTGCGTGTTACTTATGGTAAATTGGAAGGAAGTTACCCGACAGATGGAATCAAATACACACCGCATACGACGTTAAAAGGACTTATCGAAAAATACAACACAGGAAACCCTGACTTCGAGGTATTGCCGCGTATGTTAGAGCTTTATGAAGCTAAAGATTACGGAGACTATGCGCAAGACGGTGAACTTTGGGTATGTTTTACAGGATCTAATCACACCACAGGAGGAAACTCGGGATCTCCGGTTTTAGATGCTGAAGGAAACTTAGTTGGATTAAACTTCGATAGAAGCTGGGAAAGTACGATGAGTGACTACATGTTTGATGCGTCTCGTTGTAGAAATATTACAGTTGACGTACGTTACGTTTTGTGGATTATGGACACATACGCTAATGCGGGTCACCTAGTAGAAGAAATGACTTTAATAAAGTAAATATGAAGTACATCAGTTTGTTTATTCTTTTAACTGCATTGGTTACTGCCCAAGCACAAAATGCGGACAGTGTTTTTATTAAATCACTTTACAATAAAGCTTTAACAGAAGGTAAAGCCTACGAAGACTTGCGCAGTTTATGTAAAGATGTTGGAGCCCGTTTATCAGGTTCGGCAGAGGCAGATATGGCCATCAAATGGGGAATGAACAAACTGATGTCTTATAACTTTGACACCGTTTATTTACAAGAAATTGAAATTCCACACTGGGAGCGCGGTTCAAAGGAAGCAGCTTGGATAGAAACGAGCAAAGGTGAAATTATAAAACTAGACATTTTAGCCTTGGGAGGATCTGTACCAACGGAAGGACTCATCACTAAAGACCTCGTTTATTTTAAAGATTTGAATGCGCTCAAGGCTGCAAAAAAGAAGGACATTGAAGGAAAAGTAGTCTTTATCAATCAAGCCATGGATGCCACGCAAATCACAACTTTCAAAGCCTATGGAATGTGCTGGCCTATGCGCGGTTTAGGTGCAGTTGAAGCTTCGAAAAAAGGAGCAACTGCCGTTGTAATTCGTTCGCTTGGATTACCTCAGGACGACCATCCCCATACAGGATCTATGGTCTATAAAGACGATGTAGAAAAAATACCGGCGGCAGCCCTTTCTACAAATTCAGCCAATTTATTAGCAGAGCGATTACAAGAAGAAACTTTACAAATCTCATTACAGTTAAACTGTAGAACCTTGCCTAATCGCAAATCCTTTAATGTAATTGCAGAAATGTGGGGAAACGAGAACAAGGATGAAATCATCACATTCGGAGGACATTTGGACAGTTGGGATGTTGGTGAAGGTGCACACGATGATGGAGCCGGAATTGTTCATGCCATGGAAGCGTTACGTTTATTAAAGGAAGCGAACTATCAACCAAAGCATACCTTAAGATGTGTTTTCTTTATGAATGAAGAAAATGGAAACATGGGAGGTAAAACCTATGCAAACTGGACGTTTGAACGAGGAGAAAAACAAATTGCTGCAATTGAAAGTGACCGAGGAGGATTTGCACCAAGAGGTTTCTCATGTGATGGTTCAGCAGATCATATTTCATGGTTAAAAAGCTTGGCACCAGTACTTAAACCCTACGAGTTACACAAATTTGAGAAGGGTTACGGAGGAGTCGATATCAATCCGCTTAAAGAGAACTATCCAGATATAGCTCTTTTCGGTTTTGTACCAGATTCACAACGCTACTTCGATTTTCACCATACAGCAGACGATGTATTTGAAAATGTACATAAAAGAGAATTAGAATTGGGATGTGCAAGTATGGCTGCTTTCCTGTTCTTAATCGACCAAGGATTTTAAGATACGGTTATAGAGCTATTCGTAAGCAATAACAAAGATGTCTTCATCTTCTTTTTTGAACATCTTTTTTTCTCGCGCAAATTTTTCAAGAGCATTTATATCACTCAATTCATCCAAAACAGCTTTTGTTTGTTTTAGTTGAACTTCCATATAATCTCTTTCTTCTCTTAATTCACTGAGTTTTGCTTTTTGATGAAAGATGGTTATGATATCCACATCATCCAAAAACAAAATATAAACCAAAAAGATACTAAAGGTTATGACGTATTTATTTCTGAAATATTTGAGTCGCTTAATCACGGTATAAAGCTCTTAATTTCCTTTCATAAATCCATACCCTTAGGTTCAAACTTATAAACAGCCCGACCTTAGTATCTCAATTCACAAGACTTGAACTATTCAACACGAATAAAGGTTATTTTAGCCTTGAACAATGAACGCTTTATCGAATTAATAAAAAAGCGACTTTAAGGATTCTTTAATTTGAGTATTAATAGGGGGTACATGCGTTTTAAAAAATACATATTGTTAGGGTTAATATTACTGCTCGTGGTAATATCCAACGCAGAGTTCATTATGAACCAGAATAAGATTCACAATAAGTACAGACAATGGACCAAACAAGCCAATGTAGAAAAGCTTCAAAGTGAAACAATTCTTTATGAGTATTACCAAAATACGAATTCAGAAAATGTACAATTTAACCTTGACAACAGTATTCAAAAACTCCAGGAGATGAATAATTCTTTCATGGCGAATAACACCTGTGAGGAATACATAAATTTCAAAACATTCATTAACGAAAAAATTGTTCGGTTAAAAGAGGTCTATCAAAAAAATAACCCAAACACAACTCCCTTTATATTTACGAATATCATTACGGGAATACAAGAACAATTAGACTTGATTATAGAGCATTTCGAAAAGGAAGAAAGTAACAAAATAGCTAAGGTTCATCTTTTTCAAATATTATTCAATATAATGGCGCTCCTAATCGTAAGCTATCTTTTCTATTCAGGAATCTTGCGCTCAGAAAGAAAGTGGGCGAGTTTGAAGGAAGAACAAGAAGCGTCTATTAACACCCTTCGTTCTCAACAAACACAAATTGGAGAAAACGTATTTGTGCAATCTTCTACGCTTAAAGAACACATAGAAAATTTAGAAGCTCTCATTCGCTCTTCCGAGCAATTTACTCCTGAGGTGCAAGACCTTATAGAAGACAACTTGTACGAAATAAAAAATACGCTAAATAGCATGAATTTGTATTTTCAATCTAACGTTCAAGAGAAAAATTTAAACACGAACCTCACTCCAGCATTCATTGCGCTTATCAACTATTTTGATTTAGAAAACAACGTTCACGGTATACCTAAAGAGGACATTTGGGTAAAATGTGACAGTCAAGATATTTTACTGTTTTTGAAATTTCTTTTTAAAACCATCAAGGAAAATAAAAAGGAGAACGAAAATCTGCACATAACCCTAGAAGAAAAGCGCACCGATGAATTTGTAGAGATCGTAATTCGCGACAATGGTAAAGGGATACACCCCGATGTTATGCCTAAACTGTTTCAATTAAATCCAACGTTGGAAAATGACAGAAACTACAATACTTCGTTGACCTTTCAATTCGCGTTGCTCCAAAAGATTATTAATGATTATCAAGGTGAATTTAAAGTGGATTCTGAATGGAATAAAGGAACCACTTATCGCTTCAAGCTAGCATTGGCGTAATAAGAGCTACTTCAAATAAAAAGACAAAAAAGCATCCCCTCCCTTCTCTTTAAAGCTCCTCTCCATTTGGAGTATACATGGTAATCCCTTCTTTTTCGTAGTAATAAATCATGTGCTCTAGCATTTTCTTTGCATCAAAAAGATAGGTTTTTGCCTTTCCAACTTTCACTTCTTCTGCCACACCTTTCTCAACAAAAAGTGGAAGGAGCTCATCACATTTTCTTTTCGCAGAAAATTCTGGATTGTGAACCTTGGTGCTAATCTGAGAAACATTTCCGTGAGCATCTTTCATCTCTACCGTAAACTCTTCGTGATAATAGACAGGATATTTAAATTCCTCCACGGCATCTTCCATACAGTGTAAACTTGTTCCTGCATTATCCAGACTAACACCTATGTATAGAATCTTTCCACCCTTATGTGCTAATTTGTACCAAGGAGAGTTCTTTGCATAGGGAGTATGATCTAAATGATGTTCATTCGTAAAATAGACGGCATCTTTTCCTACACAACTTACAGGCTCTGTTGGATGTAAACTTCTTATTGCATTCGGTAATTTTCTAAAATACTCAGTTATTGCACCCAAGGCACTTTTATCGTGATTCACATCAAAACAAGTTAAGTTTCTTATGTAATCTAATTGTAATGAACCATTTGGTGAATTAGGCATTAAAAGGTTTCCTTCTGATCCCAAACAAGTTAGTAAAGCATCTACTACAGCCTTTGGTCCACCTTCTACAAATCCTATTTTAGATAAACTAGAATGCACCAATAGGTTATCTCCCTCTACAATTCCTATGGATTTAAAATTTGCAATAAGGTCATCTTTTGTAATTACTTGCCCCTTCTTTTTTTGATTTTTAAGGGCGGCATTCACTTTCTTTTTCTTGTACTTGCGAAATGCATTAAGTAAAAACTGAGGAGTATTGCTCCTTACAAAATCTCTAAGTGCCATTATTGATAAATAAAGGTGTATTTGATATATCCGTTTTGACTTCTTGGCGCACTCTCTGAATAATTAAACCTAGAAATAGACGCGTATTCTTCTGCTTTTGAAATCATACAGGCATTAGCATTCGTACTTCGTTTAGCATCATATTTAGCAGAAATCACCTTTCCATTTTGTCCTACTTTAATATCTACCACAACTACTCCGTCAACATTTCCACAAGTATACCCTGGATTCCTTATGTACCAATCATTATTGTTCAATGGCGTACGTTTTGTCAACTGAAAACTCACCATGGTTTCAGCCTTTATTCCTTGCGAACTCGATGCCTGATTTTGTGTTTTAGATTTCGTTTTTGTTGGAGGCTCTGGTTGACTTTCATTTTCGGTGATATCCATGTTGCTTTCAGAAGGTTTACTCCCCTCTTTTTGTCCAGCAATCTCTTGTTTCATCGCCTCCTCTACATCATATGCATTTTGAGAAGGGTCGGTCACAGAAGATGTATAGTTTTCCGGTCTTTCAACTTTTTCTCGCGTATCGTCTACATTTTGCACCATGTTCTTAACTTCTTTAGACATGTCGTACAATTCTTGTTCTGCAGGTGTCTCTATTTGATCAGGTGTAATTTCTATATCCTCTTTTTCGTCGTACTTCCCTTCAAAATTCCATTTTTCGTAATCTACTTTTTCTTCATAGGTTGCGATCTGAAAATAAAAAAACAAGGCAACGTGTACTCCCAATGTTGCGAGTATACCGTATTTATGTTTCTCTATGAAGGCTGCGAATTTATACACTTATTGGATTGAAATAAAACGATTCGTACTGATTTGATAATAACTAAATGCCTCACCTGCGTACAAGATCAATAGATCATCATCTTGACGCTTTATTCTTTGGTAAATAGGAGGAACGATAACCTCTCCTTTAACGTTCACAATTCCCATTCTATTGTTCTGGGTAACGATAAGTAACTCATCTGTTAAGTAACGGATATCCATATATTCTGCCGGTATAACAAACTCTCCCGTTTCGTTAATGGCTCCGTATTTACTGTTTTGTTGTACTATCCCTATTCCCGATCTAAAGCTTTCTGCATATTCATATTGGTAAGGAATAATTAAACGCGTAGTTAAGTTGGTATACCCCCAACCATTTCCTTTCGTAATAGCTATCAATTTTCCATAGTCTCCTACATAAGTAAACACCGCAGGAATAACAACTTTACCCAAAGAATCTATCATACCGAATTTTCCTCCTTGGTTCACACGTGCATAGTTATTTTTAAACTCAGCTAATTCCTGTGCATTGTCGAAAACATCAAAAACTTGTGCATCAATGATCATATTTCCGCGTGCATCTACGTATCCAATTTTACCATTCTTCATGAATAGAATACGATTAGATGAAAGCACACCAATCTCATCCAGTGGTTCTAAAATTACCTCATCGTAATTCACGTCCACTAATTTTTGATAGCCATACTTTTTCGCTTTCAATACCTCATCAGAAAGCCAAATCAAATCTTCATAGCGCGGCTGTAAGTAAAAACTCCCGTCCTTATAGATATATCCAACTTTACCGTTTTCAATAACCTTTGCTACTCCATTGTTAAATGAATATGCCTCTTGGTAAATTGGGTCGAGTACTGTACTTCCAAAAGCATCGTAATAACCATACATTTGCCCCTCTTTTTGTCCGTAACAAACTCCTTCCATGTACGGACCTAAATCTTCAAATATCGCAGGAATGACCATCTCTCCAGTTCGGTCTATCATTCCCATTTTACCATTCATTTCAATCACAGCCCTACCATTGATAAAGTCATAAGCGTCGTCAAATACATAATCAACAACCTGAACTCCCGTTTTATCAATGAAACCGTACAGACCTTCTTTTTCAACAATGGCCATACCTTCTTTAAAGAAACCAGCTGAAGCAAATTGTGCCTCTACTACTAATTTCCCTTTCGAATCCATGTACCCGAATTTCCCATCTACTTGAATGGGTAATAGATCTTCCTCTACCAAGGCCAATTCTTTTTCGACTTTATCTCCGAATGGAAACGCTGGATACTTCTTTTTAAACTTCTCTATGCTTGCCTTTGAATAATCTACGGTTGAAAGTTTGTACAACTTCATCCATGCTTCATTCACCCTAGGATGTTGAGAATATCTACTTACAAACTGTGCATATTCTTCAATAGAGTGATTGGGGATACTTAATTCATACACTTGATCTTGCGCAAACTTTCTGTAAGGAGAGTTCGGGTAGCTTAAAGAAAACTTATGATAAGCCTCTACTGTACCCTCTTTGGTATTTTCTGAGAATTGAGTTCTGAAATAATCACGCTGAATTTCATCTGCAAAAACAGAAGTAGGGTATTTACTCAAGAATGCCTGGTACCCTTTATTACTGTCTTCGGCTTTTGCAATGATGTACGCCAATTGGTCTCTTAAGAAGATTGCACTATCTACGTATTCACTTTCTGGGTGATTGTTGATATAATAATTGTATCGCTCTATAGAATTCTCGTCTTGAACTTTAAAGAAATACTTTTCGTTAATGTCCTTTTTCAAACTTCTCAAAGAATCTATAGAATAACCATAGCTTTCTTTATATTCTAGAATTGTTTTCGGCTCTAAATCAATGTAAGAATTAATGGCTGTATTCACCATTAAATAAGCTTTATCTAAATCTGTGAAAGGGTTATCCCCTCTACTGTAAAGTGCAGCCAAAGCAAAACTAGCTATGGTAGAATCCTTTCGAATTACCTTTTCTAACTTCTCTTTTGCTTCGAAGTAATTGTACTCTTGCATGGCCTCAAAACCTTTCTTTGTAGCACACCCTGCAATCAATACAGTACCCAGGAAAAAATATAATGCTTTCTTCATTTTAGTTGTATCAAAAATATTAAGAAATGATTTTCTGATTAGGTCCAAAAATAAGAAAAGCAGATTGATTTATTATCTGCTTCTCTTCTTTTACCATTTATCTTTTGTTCCTAATTCTTCGTTTGCTTTTTTGAGGAGACTTTGTCAGTCATCTGTACCGTCATCACTGTCATCAATAATGGATTTATACTCCATTTTAGAGATTTCATAAACTTCTATCTCGTTACCTGTGAACTCTTCAATAGCTTTTAGATATTCTTGTTCTTGCGGACTACAAAATGCGATGGCCCATCCCTTTTCTTTTCCACGTCCAGTTCTACCTACACGGTGAACATAATTTTCAGGTTCTTCAGGTAAATCATAATTTACAACGTAACCTACTCCAGGAATATCAATCCCTCTAGCTGCAACATCTGTAGTTATCAAAACCTTACACTCACCAGACTTAAATTTAGAAAGGATGGAAAATCTATCTTTCTGTTCAACATCTCCATGTATCGTTTCCGCCTCTATTGCTACACGCTCCATGGCCTTTTTAACACGTTCTGCCCTCACTTTGGTACGCACAAAAACAATTAACTTTTGCTCTTCGTTTTCTTTGATTAAATTCTCCAAGAAGAAGCGTTTGTCATCCATTTCAACATGAGCAACACTGTGCTCAATATTTTTAGCAACAGGATTTTTAGGGGAGATTTGAATTCTAATGGCATTACGCACTAGATCGTACGCCAATTCTTTAATCTTTTTATTAATCGTCGCTGAGAAGAAAAGCGTTTGACGTTTTCTTGGAATATGACGCATCACATCTTTAATATCCTTGATAAAACCAAGATCTAACATGTGATCGGCCTCGTCTAAAACCAACACTTTCAATGCCGTAATATCCAAGTGCTTCTGGGCAATTAAATCGAACATACGACCAGGCGTTGAAATCACAACATCCACTCCGTTATTCAATTGTGCAATTTGTTGATCTTGCTCAACACCTCCATAAATCGCAGCGACCTTCACTTTAATGTGCTTGGCAACATCTTTATACACCTCTTCGATTTGTTTGGCCAACTCACGGGTTGGAACCATCACCAAGGTATGTACCGATTTCTTAGCGTACTTACTTTGTTTGTTTTGCAGTATCAACTCTAAAGTTGGAATTACAAAACTTGCCGTTTTACCGGTACCCGTTTGCGCAATGGCCAACACATCTTCTCCATCCAAAATGGGTTTTATGGCTTTAAATTGTATATCTGTTGGACGATTCCATCCTAAAGCCTCTAACCTTTCTTTAATCTCAGGAGCTATTTTGTAATCCTTAAACTTCATCTTAATCTATACTAACTGGATTTTTAACCTTCGTTTCTAATAACGCAATATCTAAAACTTCTTTCATATTCGTTACAAAATGGAAAGTTAATCCTTTTAGATAATCTTCTTTTATTTCTTCAACATCTTGTCTGTTCTTTTCACACAAAATGATTTCTTTAATTTTTGCTCTCTTCGCTGCGAGGATTTTTTCTTTGATTCCTCCTACAGGCAATACTTCACCTCTCAAGGTAATTTCACCTGTCATGGCCAAGTACTTCTTCACTTTACGTTGTGTGAATAAACTCGCCAAAGATGTCAACATAGTTATACCTGCTGATGGACCATCTTTTGGAGTAGCACCTTCGGGCACGTGAATATGAACGTTGTGATTCTCGAATACTTCTTGCTTCAATCCGAACCAATCGGCGTGTGCTTTTAAATATTCTAAAGCAATCACGGCACTTTCTTTCATTACATCTCCAAGGTTACCCGTTAAGGTTAATTTCCCTTTTCCTTTGGTAACTAAGGACTCGATGAATAATATATCTCCTCCTACTGAAGTCCACGCTAAACCTGTTACAACCCCAGCCACATCGTTGTTGTTGTATTTGGTTCTACCTCTACCTGGACCTAACACTTTTTTAATGTGCTCAAGGTTCAATTTGATTACGTATTCCTCTTCTAAAGCAATTTGCTTTGCGCGGTTACGTACCAATTTAGAAATGATTTTATCCAATCCTCTTACACCACTTTCTGCCGTGTACTCTTCTACAACAAACTCCAGCAATTTTCTAGAGATGCTGAATTGATTTTTCTTCACACCATGGTTTCCTAATTGTTTAGGAATTAAGTGTTGTTTGGCAATTTCTATTTTCTCCTCAACGGTATATCCATTCACTTCAATGATTTCCATACGGTCTCTTAATGGACCTTGAATAGTACTTAAATCATTGGCTGTAGCGATAAATAAAACATTTGATAAGTCGTATTCCGTTTCAACGTAGTTATCGTAGAACTCTGTATTTTGCTCAGGGTCTAAAACCTCTAATAAAGCTGATGATGGATCTCCGTGATTACTTCTACCCAACTTATCAATCTCATCTAATACGAAAACAGGATTTGAGCTTTTTGCCTTTTTAATGTTTTGGATAACACGTCCTGGCATAGCACCAATATATGTTTTTCTGTGCCCGCGAATCTCACTTTCATCGTGCACTCCACCTAAAGACATACGTACATACTCTCTCCCTAAAGACTCCGCAATACTTTTCCCTAAAGAAGTTTTACCCACACCTGGAGGTCCGTAAAAACAAAGGATAGGAGATTTCATATCTTTTTTCAACTTCAATACGGCAAGGTATTCTAAGATACGCTCTTTCACCTTTTCTAAACCGTAGTGATCCCTATCTAAAATTTTAGCAGCTCGCTTAATATTTAAATTATCCTTAGAGTATTCTCCCCATGGAAGCTCCAGTAATAAATCCAAATAATTTAACTGTACCGTATACTCTGCCGACTGTGGATTCATACGTTCCACTTTTTGCAATTCTTTCAAGAAGATTTCCGAAACTTTCTTGTTCCACTTCTTCTTTTCGGCACGTTCTTGCATACGCTTGAACTCTTCCTCCTGCGGATTACCACCCAATTCATCTTGGATGGTTCTCATTTGCTGGTGCAAGTAGTACTCACGTTGTTGCTTGTCTAAATCTTGTTTAACACGCGTTTGAATTTCGTTACGCATTTCCAAAGCTTGCGCTTCAGCTGTTAAGTGTTCTAACACTTTCATTGCTCTCGTCTTCAAATCACTTTCTTCCAACATTTCTTGCTTTTGCGTTACATCAGCATTCATGTTAGATGATATGAAGTTCAATAAGAAAGTGGGACTTTCTATATTCTTAATCGCAAATTGTGCTTCAGAAGGAATATTTGGAGAATCCTTGATGATACGTAAAGCCAAGTCTTTCATTGTATCAATGATGGCATTGAACTCCTCGTCTCCCTCAGGGAATTTTGCTTCTTTAAAATAAGAAACCTTTGCTTTAAAATAAGGTTCTGATTGAACAGGAGTTTCCAATCTAAAGCGTCTTTTTCCTTGTATAATTACAGTACTCGAACCATCAGGCATCTTTAAAAGACGAACGATTTGAGCTACTGTTCCAACCTCGTGCATATCTGCAAACTCAGGTCTTTCTTCTGCCGAATTCTTTTGAGAAAGAACTCCGATAATCTTAGAACCTTCATTTGCCTCTTGAATCAATTTTAAGGATTTATCTCTTCCTACAGTAATGGGAATTACTACCCCTGGAAACAATACATTATTTCTCAAAGGAAGTATAGCTAACTCCTCAGGAAAATCCTGGTTGTTCATTGTTTCCTCTTCCTCTGGTGTGATTAATGGAATAAACTCTGCGTCGGCATCCATGGGACCATTAAAATTGAACATAGAATCAAAAATTTTACTCATATTATTAAAAGGCTTGCGCCATTATGTCAGTGTATATAAAAAATATCCGCCTCATACACCTTAAAACGATGCATGTAAAAGCGGATATATAATGTGGCAACTGCTGTGCCAAGCAAATGTTTATGTAAAATTGGCGTATTAGTGACTAAAGTTGTCAGCTATATAACCCAAGATTTCTCTTTCTTCGTCAGTCAACACTAGAGATCTTCTTCCCATCATGTTTTCTGCAACTTCAAAAGCTTTGTCTAGTTTAAAATTCACGAATCCGTCGCTACCTCCCCATGCAAAAGATGGAATATATTTCGGTGGAAAATCACCTCCATAAACATTCGCAGAAACCCCAATTACGGTAGCTGTATTAAACATGGTATTGATACCACATTTACTGTGATCTCCCATGCATACGCCCATAAATTGAACATCTGTTGCATCTATGCTTTCGGTTTCATAGCTGTAGGCTTTCACCAATCCATAGTTATTTTTAAGGTTGGATGAATTGGTATCTGCACCTAGGTTACACCACTCTCCTACTAATGAATTTCCTAAGAAGCCATCGTGACCTTTGTTAGAATAAGCTTGGAAAATAACGTTATTCACTTCACCTCCCACTTTACAGTGCTCTCCTAAACTTGTTGGTCCGTAAACCTTCGTAGCTAATTTCAAAGCACTGTGCTCTGCCATCGCCAAAGCTCCTCGAACTACAGAACCTTCCATAATCTCTGCGTCTTTACCTACGTAGATTGGTCCTGAAGTAACATTTAAAATACTTGCCTCAACTACAGCTCCCTCCTCCAAAAAGATTTGAGATGCATCTCCAATTAAAGTATTGGTTGCAGATAAGGGTTCACTTGATTTCCCTTTAGTATAAGTTGCAAAGTCTGCAGCCAAGACCTCAGCATTTTTCTGGTATAAATGCCAACGCTCTTCTAGCACAACCACATCCTCTATCTGAGTCTGTTTTGCACTATCTAAGCTTAAGTGTTCTCCTCTAAAAACAATCCATTCTTCTCCTTGAAAAATAGCTTCACCTGTCTCCAAGTTTTGCATTTTGTCTACAAGGTCTCTAGAAGGAATACATGCTGCATTTACAAAGAAGTTATCCTCTTTGATTACTGCTGGATATTTCTTGCTTAAATAAGCTTCAGTTACATAGCTAATTTGTGCATCTGGCACATACATTTCCCAACGTTGGTTGTTGGTAAACATACCCATGCGTAAATTCCCCACTGGCCTAGTTAAAGTCAGTGGAGCAAATTTCAAATGTTTTCCGTTATCGTGAAGAAGGATATTCATAATCTCATTTTTACATTCTATTTGGCACCTTGATACCTAATAAAAGCATTGCTTGTTTAATTACTTTAGCAACGTTCGCACTTAAAGCCAATCTTAATTGTTTCAACTCTTCGTTTGGCTCATTTAAAATGTATACACTTTGATAGAAAGTATTGTACAATTTCACCAATTCGAAAGTATAGTTAGCAATGAGTGCTGGACTATGATGCTTACCTGCTTCAGCAACCGTTTCTGGGAAGCTCGCAAGTAATTTGATTAATTCTTTCTCCTGTGCTCCGTATTCAGTTGTATCAAAAGCTTTCAACTCACCCGCTTTGCTCAATAAAGATTGAATTCTAGCATGTGCATATTGAATAAATGGAGCTGTGTTACCATTCAAGTCTATAGACTCTTTTGGATCGAACTTCATACGTTTCTGTGGATCTACTTTCAATAAGAAGTATTTCAAACCACCTAAACCTATCATTTCATATAAGTCGTTACGCTCTTCTTCAGAAAGTCCGTCTAAATGACCTCTTTCCTTTGTGGACTCCATGGCATCGTTTACAACTTCCTCCATCAAATCATCAGCATCTACCACTTTCCCTTCACGAGATTTCATTTTACCATCTGGTAAATCAACCATACCGTAAGACAAGTGGAAACAACTATCTGCCCAAGAGTAACCTAATTTCTTAAGTACTAAGAACAATACTTTAAAGTGATAATCTTGTTCGTTACCAACGGTATAAACTATACCATTCAAGTCTGGGTAATCTCTAAATCTATCGAAAGCTGTACCCAAATCTTGCGTCATGTAAACCGCAGTACCGTCTGCTCTCAACAATAGTTTTTCATCCAGTCCTTCGTCTGTAAGATCCACCCAAACACTACCGTCTTCTTTTTTGAAGAACAAGCCTTTTTCCAAACCTTCTAGCACCAAGTCTTTACCGATTAGGAAAGTATCAGATTCGTAGTACATTTTATCGAAGTCAACCCCCATACGCTTGTAAGTAGAGCCAAATCCTTCATATACCCAACCGTTCATGGTGTTCCATAAAAGGTAAGTTTGAGGATCTTTCGCCTCCCACTTCACCAACATGTCCTGAGCTTCTTTCAATAACTCCGTCTCGTTCTTTGTGAAACCAGCTAATTTACTTCTTAAAGAATTGTATTTTGATTTGTCTGCAACTGCGTCCGTTTCGGCAATTAAAGCAATCAACTTTTCAACTTTCTCAGCATCTTCTGCCTCAAAAGCACCTTCTTTTAATTTTTCTTCGGCTAAGGCACACGCTTCTTTGATCAATTGATTTTCAAACTCCACGTAGTATTTCCCCACGAAGTGATCTCCTTTGATTCCTGTAGTCTGCGGTGTTTCCTTTTGTCCATTTGCATCTTCCGGTGCAAACTTTTGCCAGGCCAACATACTCTTACAAATATGTATACCTCTATCGTTTACAATTTGCGTTTTGATTACATTATGTCCGTTCGCCTTTAATATTTCGGCAACACTATATCCTAAGAAGTTATTTCTTAAGTGACCCAAGTGTAAAGGTTTATTTGTATTTGGAGAAGAATATTCTACCATCAATGTGTCGCCACTATTTTCTGGCCTAAAACCGAAGCGAGCATCCGCATCAATATTTTTTAATTCCTTCAACCAGAATTCTTTGTTAATCACAAGGTTCAAAAACCCTTTAACCACATTGTATGCTTCTAACTCTTCTACATGTTCAACAAGGTAAGCTCCAACTTTCTCCCCTACTTCTTCGGGTTTAGTTTTCAGCATTTTAACAAAAGGGAAGGTTACCAAAGTAATATCCCCTTCAAACTCTTTTCTTGTCTTCTGAAATTGAACAAGGTTTTCGCTAATCTCCTGTCCAAAAATCTCTGTAGCAGCACTCAATAAAAGTGCTTTAATTTTATTCTCCATCTTCTATCTTCTCTAACGTCTATTTTGCAACGACGTTAACAACCTTTTCTATAAAATCGAAGGCTACTTCAGCCATCTTATTTGTTTTCTCGTCTAAACAAGGATTCACTTCCACAAACTCTATACAGCTCACTTTTTCTTGAGCCGCAAAGTGTAATAAAATTTGTTCAGCTTCATCTGGGTGCAACCCATTATCAACAGGCGTACCTGTACCGTGTGAAGTATCTGCAGGATTCATTGAATCAACATCAAAGGAAACGTATACTTCATCACAAGCAGCAAATTTCGCATCCAATTCTTCTAACACCTTTTGTGTAGATTTTTCGCGTAATTCAGCCACAGTGTAGTTTTTAATACCAACACGCTCCATGTATTTATCCTCCGGTTCTTCTGTATCACGCAACGCGATAAATGCTAAATCCTCTGGAGTAATTTTAGGTGCAATTCCACCTGTATTTTTCAACTTCTCCCACATGGCTGCAGTGTCTTCGCTAACCTCATTGATACGACATTCTAAATTGTCTTCATTCAATGCTGTAGCTAAAGGCATTCCGTGCATATTACCTGTAGGCGTCGTGTAAGGCGTGTGCATATCTCCATGTGCATCTACCCATAAAACACCAATTCGCTTATTTGGATTTGCCATTTTTAGTCCAGCAATTGTACCCCCAGCAGAACCGTGGTCACCTGCAATTACTAAAGCAAAGTCATTCTTCTGTCTAATAGATTTTACAACTTCAGAAACTCTATCGTAAATCTTCACCAAACCATCAATACGCTTACCAGACCTGTATTTTACATCCGTGTCTAACAAGTGGTTCTCCGTTTCAATGGTATGTAAAGGATAACGGCCAAACATATCATTGTTTCTATTGCGTGCCGCTACTTGGATAGCACCCGGACCTAATGACGCTCCGCGCGTTCCTGCTGTAATTTCCGATTCGTTGATAACTATTGAAATATTTCTAGCCATATTATTTTCTTAGTTTAAACCGCTTCAAAAGTAGCGTTAATAGCGGCTTAAATCAAGTAATTTTAAGCAAATTATACATCCTTAAGCAAAGCCAAGCAGAGTAAGGTATAGAACTCATCTTAGAAGACCTATCATACCGCTTATTTTTGTAGAAAAATTTGGTTTAATTTGTAGTAGAAAAAATTCAATCAATATGCGCATCAAAAACTTGTTTTCATTTTTATTTATCTGTGGATTACTTACAGCCTGTACCTCTAAAACCGATACTCAAGGTAACAGGTTTGAAGGAAAACTAGTATATAAAATCACCTCTAACATGAGGGACTTTGATCCTGCAGACAGTATGAATTACCAAATTATCTACGCCAAAGATTCATTGGTAAAAACAGACAACTTTACGCGTTTTGGGAAACAGAGTTACCTCAAACACATCCCTAAAAACAGGGCGTATACCATGATGAATTTCGAAGGAAATAAGTTAGCCATTCAAACCATTCCCGATAGCACTAAAATAGCTCCTGATAAATACACGTTTTTCGAAAGGAAAGAGCAAAAGAAAATTGCAGGACTTAACGCACAATTGGTAGAAGTCAAAATAAAAGGCCACAACACGCCTATTGAAATGTGGTACGCTACAGCGGTTTCTCACGACTATAGTGATGCTATTCCAGGTATGAAAGGATTACCTCTTATTTACACCCTTGTTATTGGTGATGAAGAACTCACTTATACATTGATTGAAGCTGAACAAAGAACTATGAGTAGAGATCATTTTGGATTGCCCTCTGACTACAAAGTGATTACCACTCAAGAATTTGAAGCATTCGTAGCGGCTCCGCAAGAAGAAATGTAAAACTAACACCCCCCTGTTAATGCTTTAAAGCTTCTGACATTCACTTGTGTGGGTAATGATTGTATCTTCGTAGGATATAGAGAAAATTATGGCCAAAGGGAACGTACTTAAAAGCAGATCAGCAGACAATAAAGCGAAGAAAAAGAAGGGAACTAGTTCTTCCAAATCACTGAATCCGTTTTCTAAGTTATCCACTAAACTCGATAAGAAAAAATCTAAGCGTATAACTGGAGGTATTTTACTCTTACTCTCTTTTTATTGCTTTATCGCTTTTCTTTCCTATTTGCTAACGTGGAAATTAGACCAAGACCAGGTGATGAATAAGAATTTGTTCACCTACATGTTTGAGGATTTAACTGAGCCAACAGCCAACTGGTTAGGACGATTCGGGGCATGGACTTCTCACCTATTTATTTACAAATGGTTTGGTTTAGCTTCTTTTGGATTTTGCTTTCTATTCTTTTTATACAGCATGCGTTTGCTTTTCAACGTAAGTTTATTGCCTTTAAAAAGAAGCTCTATTATCACCACAGTTTCTATGGTGTGGTTTTCTATTTTCTTTGGATATTTTGCCGATAAAATCAGCTACCTCGGAGGATCTTTTGGTTACTTCATCAATACGTGGCTAGATCAAAACTTTGGAGCTTTTGGAGCTTTCTTGTTTATCGCATTATTACTTTTCATTGCCGTTGTTGTATTGTTTAATCCTGATTTCCAGAAAATCATGAACATGATCGGATTGGATGAACTATTCAAAGGAAGAAAGGACAAAGAAGAAAAGATACAAGCAGCCAATAATGTTGCACCAAAAGATATTCATGCTGTAAACACGATTACTGATGAAGAGATTGAAAAAGAACCAGAACCCCAAGAAGTTGATTTCTCTGAAGAGGAAGAAGAAGAACTTGTAACAGAGGAAGATTTAAATCTAACGGTTAAGAGAAAAGAGGAAGAAGAGCCTGATTCAACTTTTGAGATAGATGATAGTTTTGAAATAGAAGAACCCCAAGAAGAGTTATCACCTGTTTCAACTGCAGAGGATTCCTCAGAAGAAAACGAGGATGAATTTTCTGTTGAAGTAGCTGAAGAGGAAGAAGAATTAAGTGATTCAGAACTGAACGATCTATCAGAGAAATTTGGTGACTACGACCCTAAGCTGGACTTGTCTAACTATCAACTTCCGTCCATAGATTTATTGAATGCTTATGGTACAGGAAAAATATCTGTAGACAAAGATGAGCTAGAGGCAAATAAAAACAGAATTGTAGAAACCCTCTCTCACTACAAAATAGAAATTGCTAAAATAAAGGCTACGATTGGTCCAACTGTTACACTCTACGAGCTTGTACCTGCACCTGGTGTAAGGATTTCGAAGATTAAAAACCTTGAGGATGATATCGCATTAAGTTTAGCAGCCTTAGGAATACGTATTATTGCTCCAATCCCAGGAAAAGGAACCATAGGTATTGAGGTACCAAACTCCAAACCAGAAATGGTAAGTATGCGTTCGTTGATTGCCTCTGAAAAATTCCAAAACTCAGATGCTGAGCTTCCTGTAGTAATGGGGAAAACAATTACCAATGAGACGTATACCTTTGACTTAGCCAAAATGCCTCACTTGCTGGTAGCCGGTGCTACAGGACAAGGTAAATCGGTTGGATTGAACGCCATATTGGTGTCTATCCTTTACAAGAAACACCCTGCACAAGTGAAGTTCGTATTGGTGGATCCGAAAAAAGTTGAATTAACCCTTTACAACAAAATAGAACGACACTTCCTGGCTAAATTACCGGGAGAAGAAGAACCAATTATTACGGATACTTCTAAAGTGGTTAATACCCTAAATTCTCTTTGTATAGAGATGGATGATAGGTATGAATTGTTAAAAGATGCCCAAGTAAGAAATATTAAGGAATACAACGCCAAATTCATTAAGCGCAAATTAAATCCAGAAAAAGGTCACCGCTACCTACCGTACATTGTTGTCTTAATAGATGAGTTTGCCGACTTAATTATGACAGCTGGTAAAGAGGTGGAACATCCTATTGCGCGTATTGCACAGTTAGCCCGTGCTATTGGTATACACTTAATTGTTGCCACACAGCGTCCTTCTGTAAACGTTATTACAGGTATGATCAAGGCTAACTTCCCTGCACGTATTGCCTTTAGAGTACTTTCTAAGATAGACTCAAGAACGATACTAGATGGATCGGGGGCAGATCAGTTGATAGGTAAAGGAGATATGTTGATTTCGACAGGTTCTGATACATTCCGTTTACAATGTGGATTTGTAGACACACCGGAAGTTGAAGATATTTGTGAGTTTATCGGAAACCAACGCGCCTATCCAGAAGCATTGTTATTACCTGAATACGAAGGTGAAGGAAGCGAAGGAGGTAATGATGCCGATTTGGATGATTTAGATGCTAATTTTGTGGAAGCAGCGCGCATCGTTGTGATTCACCAGCAGGGTTCTGCAAGTTTATTGCAACGTAAGTTGAAACTAGGTTACAACAGAGCAGGAAGACTGGTAGATCAATTAGAAGCGCACAACATTGTAGGTCCATTTAAAGGATCTAAAGCCAGAGAGGTAAATTATCCAGATGAGGCTTCTTTAGAGGAATACCTTGCAACAAAAGGATTACTTTAATCTTGGCATAGCCTTTGTAAATAGAATTCCAAAATCGATTAAAAATTTACTGTTCGCAAAGAATATTGTACTTTTGCAGAGCAAAACCAAAGAACATTAATGAAGATGATGAAAACTGTAATGATAGCAATAAGCTTTTTAAGCTTAGCATTTACAACCCTAGCACAAAGTGATGAAAAGAGTGATGCAATCTTAAAAAAATTGAGTACGGAAATGAAGGCTTTGAAGTCTTTCCATATTGAATTTGATATGCACACGAAAAACAATTCTACTGGGGTTGACGAAACAGATTCTGGTGAAGGATGGGTACAAGGTGATAAGTTCTACGCAACTTTAGGTGAAAACATCATCTTAAGTAATGGTTTGAAAATTTGGACAATTACAGAAGAAACTGTTTACATCACAGATGCTGACGAAGAAGATGACGCAAGTTTGAACCCTAAAAAATTGATGACTATTTGGGAAGAAGGTTTTAAAAGCAAATACGTGAAAGAAGAAAACGGAATGCACGTAATTAGCCTATACCCTACTAACCCAGACGATGTAGATTACCACACCATCACATTGTACATCAATAAAGCAGATAACAGCTTGAAGAAAGCTATTATGAAAACAAAAGATGCGACAACAATGACGTACACCATCACGAAGTTTGAAAAGAATCCAACGATTCCAGCTTCTAAATTTGTTTTCAATAAGCAAAAACACGCAGGTAAAGAAATTATAGAGGATTAAGCCTCAATGCAATAACTTTAAACCGATTCCATTAGGAGTCGGTTTTTTTATGTTTGATAAAAACTTCGATGCAGGATTTAGAAAAAATTAAAGCAGCCCTAATTCACCAAAAGATTAAGGCCATTTACCACACCCCAAAAGGAGAGGGAGATGAACTTATTCCAGGTTTAGGAAATTTCTACACCTTCGACACTATCATTGCACTGGAAAACGGGAAGCAATATAGACTTGGTGATGCTTTTATAGTTGAATGGTTAGGAAATGTAGAACTCATAGAGATCACCCATGAGAACTGGAATATTCCGCACGACAAAAATTTCAAAGGTGTAAGCATTAAAGAACTCCTTATAGCTAACAACAAATCCTATTACCTCTTGCTTGAAAATGACGTATTGATTAACCATACCTCAGAAATGGGAGATGCGCTACATTTTCGTTCCTACAATAGCGTTTTCAATAACTCTGGGGAACTTCTAGCGCAATAAAAACACTTAGAATTTAGCACCACCTCTACTGCCCTAGATAGCAGTGGCAGCGCTAGTTGTGTTTAATTAGAAAGACCTTGCTCAAGGGTACGACCACCGGAAGTGCGCTTGTGCAATTGGACTTACTTATTAAAAAACGACTGGCCTAAAACGGATAGCTAGACCAGGCAGCCTAATAAATCCACTACTAAAACTCGCAAGGAGCCGTAAATACAACCCTTTCATTGGTGATGGGATGGTACAATTCTATGCGCTCGGCATGCAAATGTAAACGATCTGCAGGTGTGCCGTATAAATCATCTCCTACGATGGGAATATTTAGTCCAGAAGCATGCGCCGCATGTACCCTTAACTGATGCGTACGCCCCGTTTTAGGGTAAAAATACACTTTAGTCTTCCCTTTTCTTCGCTCTATAATTTCGTAATGTGTCTGGGCCGGCTTACCGTGATCAAAACAAACAATTTGTCGGGGTCTATCTTCTAAATCTACGCGCAAGGGTAAATCTATATCTCCTTCTTGCCATTTGAGAATTCCATCTAATAGAGCAATGTATCGCTTTTGCATTTTTCGCTTGGCAAATTGACTTTGCAATTGTTTATGGGCGCGTTTACTTTTCGCTACCAGCATAACACCAGAAGTCATCATATCCAAGCGGTGGACTATCATATGATCTTTACTTTCTGGATAAAGCGCTTCCATACGCGTTTGCACAGAATCTTTAAGTACTTTACCCGGTACAGAGAGCAAACCAGAAGGTTTATTGATGACTAAAAACTCCTCTTCTTCGTAAAGAATATCTATCACTTTATCTAATGATGGTATGGCTATCAAAGGATTTTCTTGTACCTCCAAGCCCTCCAACATATGTCCGAGTATAGGCTTGCACTTGCTTTGACAAGCCGGGTAATAATTTTTGTGTTTACGAATTTCAGATTTTGGAGCATCTCCCCACCAAAACTCAACGATTGCCAGAGGTTTTAAATCATTTAAATATGCAAAGTGTAGCAATTTAGGAGCACAGCACTCCCCTGCACCAGCAGGTGGTTGTTCCAATTGCGAATCTTTGAAAATATCCAACAAATTCGCTTCTTGTTTATGGGCGTTTAAAAATTTATAGTGTTCAAATATTTTCCTTTGCAGCTTATTACTTTCTTCGGCTCTTTTATTTTGTAATTCTTTGAGCCTCTCTTCGTATACGGCAATTTCAGCCTGTAAGTCGGTTAACTCCTTATTAAAAACTTGTTGTGTATGTTTAATTTGAAGTTTATCGTCTATACTCTTTTGCGCTAACTTTTGCTCTAAGCTATGGTATTCCTCTTCAGTGAGAACTTCTTCTGCCTCTTGGCGTTGTTTCTTTCTAAAAAGTTTATTGTCTTTGGCTTTTTGCTTTAAGAAGTTCACCTTTATGTGTTTGGAATCCATTAAACGGTGGTACTTCTTACACAAGGCAAGGTAGGTTTCGTCTTTTTTTAATTGATTAACCTCTTCGATAAGCGAACTAACTACGGCATATTCTTCGGTAAAGAAGCTATCGGCACTCAATAAATCGTAAACCGGTGGAACAAACCCCTCTATATGATTTGAATTACCTACTTTTCCCGAGAAGGCTGAAAGATATGCAGTGCGGCCTTCCTTATCTTCTACCACTAAAACTCCAAACATTTTACCGCGAGAAAGTTCCTCTGCGTTTTGAGCTTTGAAATTATGGTCGTTAAAATTGTCTTGCTCTATGCGATTCATCAGGTCCTCAGCGGCACATTCTGCTAAAGGATTGGATTGGTAGAAAAAAGGATAATTGAACTGAGCAGGTTTATCTATCTCCTCTAGTTCATCCATATACTTTAAAAACTTTTCCAACTCCATTTTTACTGAATTTTCATCTCTTGCAAAGTTACCAAAACCTGCTTTAGAAACATAAATTTAAACTAAGCTTCTGGTGTAAATAAGGTGTTAAGTATTAATAATTGGACCTTAATCTTCGCTTTACTTCTATCTCTTTCATCATCCTTACTTTTGGGAGCATAGAGCAATAAATTTTATCCTATCACCTCTATCTATTACTACACAAAAGATCGTTTGATTTTTTGAACGATAAGAAAGGTGTCACAATAAATGACGCCTTTTTTTATTCGCTTACTCTTATATAGAGGAATCGCAAAAAATCCGTAGTAAACCACGAATAAAAAAGCTTAAGTTGTTCAAGATTAGATTTTTTCATTTCAATAAACTTCAACGCTACCTTGGTAAAAAAAAGTACTATGTATAATAAATTTTTAGGATCACTCTGTCTTTCAATCGGTCTACTTACTACTCCCGTAAAAGCACAAGTTATTGCTGAAAATGACTTAGGCTTTCACGTGGCTGCTTCAGCTTACACCGACTTTGAGCCGTACATTCCTGTTCGGGCTTATTTTGGAACCAACTTAGAATTAGGAATTGATTGGACCCTTTATTACCAGCGTGATAAATTTTGGAAAACCGGTATCAGTTATACCTTTTATAAATCTCCTTTGAAGAATGGGATGTCGTACTACGATGAATACATTCAAATTCCATTTGTATTCTCTATTGCCAAATGTAGAGAGTTCAAGCACAACACAGATTTATACATGACTTTTGGTCCACAAGTTTCCATACAAACACGTCAAGGTAGAGCTCAACGAAACGATCGCTATTATAATTTTGACGAAAGTCACTTTGGAGGTGCCATAAAATTTGGTTTAACGGGAGAATTTGCACTGTACCAAACCATGGTGAATTACGCCCATTCTGGAGGTCTAAGGTTATCTACGGATATTCCAAAACTATTGATAAGAACGCAAGACAATTGGATGGTCTACGATCAATACATCACCGCAACCCTTTTTTACAGTATCAGTAAAAGACATCGCCCTAAGCGTAAAAGCACCTACTAAACCTAAATCCCATCAGAGGAAAATAAACTGATGGGATTGTTTATTTAATTTTAGTTGCATCAGCATTCTTAGGCAAAGCATAAAAAAATCCCAGTAGAACAATCTACTGGGATTTTCACGAAATATATAAAGGAATTATAAAGATCCTATTTTGGTAATTTTACCTTGAACTTTATCTCCAATTTTCACATCTACTTTGGCATCTAACGGCAAGAATAAATCGATACGCGAACCAAATTTGATAAAACCGAATTCTGTTCCTTGATCGACCTTATCTCCTTCTTTTGCGTAATAACAAATTCTTCTTGCTACCGCACCGGCAATTTGTCTAAACAAGATCTCTTTACCATTGTTATGCTCAACAACAAAAGTACTTCTCTCATTATCTGTACTTGATTTTGGATGCCAAGCTACCAAGAACAATCCCGGGTGGTACTTTACGTACTTCACAATACCTTTAATCGGGTTCCAATTGGCATGAACATTCAAAGGCGACATAAAGATAGATATCTGAATACGCTTGTCCTTGAAATATTCTGTTTCTTCTACTTCTTCTATCACTACAACTTTACCATCTGCCGGACAAACGATATCTAAATCTTCGGCATTTACGGTTCTGTTTGGAACTCTAAAAAACTGTACAATTAAGTACAACATTACAAGCTCTCCTAAAGTTAAGAGGTAGTATAACCAATCCCAGCCTGTTGCTTGCAACAAGAAGTAATTACCAACGTGAATTGCTCCTAAGATGAGCACTCCAATCAATATTATTAAATAACCTTCTCTGTGTAATTTCATTCTAATGTGTTAAGGGGAAGCCTTGGCTTCGGTATCATATTTAAAAATCGGCGCTAAAATACATATTAAATACAGATAATGTACCACGTATAAAAGAGAGGTGCAGCAAATAATGTCGCATCGAACCTATCTAGTATCCCTCCATGACCTGGAAGTATGTTACCACTGTCTTTAATTCCCAAGCTTCTTTTGAGCATGGATTCGAATAAATCTCCAAAGATGGCTCCAAAGGCCGCTAAGAAGGCAGCTGGAATCCAAAAGATTAAACTCATATCTGTAAGTGTAGCAAATACATATCCTGCCAGTAATGCAAAGATAATTCCTCCTATAGTACCTTCCCAGGTCTTTTTCGGAGAAATACGTTCGAATAATTTATTTTTCCCTAAGAATCTACCCGAAAGGTAAGCAAAGGTATCATTACTCCAAATAATGGCGAACATCCCTGCTGGTACTAACCACTCCCCTTCTTTGGGTGTTATTCCTTTCAATGCGATTACTAAATATAAAGGTAGGATTACATATACCCAACCAAATACAGTGACGGCCACATTATTCAAAGGAGTTTTTGATTTTCTGAACAATTCAGGTATGAAGGCCAAAAACGTTAAGGGTAAAAGCAGTACTATGTACTTCATATCCAAAAAGTCCCAACGCATGTAGATTAAAACGAAAAGGATGGATATACCTCCCACCATTCCGATTTTTTCATCGGGAGAAACGGCCTTTGTGGATCTGAACAATCTATAGAACTCAGAAAGACCTAAAACAATAAACAGCGAAAGTACACCAACCGTGGCATACTCCCCAAAATACAAGCCTCCAATGATCAGACCTACAAATGCAGCTCCGGTTAAAGACCTCAAAAGAATATCATTCATTTTCTTTACTAATTAGATATTTGGCCTTTAAGATAAAATTTTGGTGGACATAGAGCTCTATTTCTCCAAAGGCATTATACGAAGAATCCCGTTTATCAATAATGAAAACGGGAA
>NZ_JAWWCF010000012.1:0-26118 GCF_033720595.1 Lishizhenia sp.
CATGTATGGAAAAGCCACTACAAAACCCAACCGTAAAATGGGACACATCACAGTTATCAATAAAGAATTAGTAAAAGCAAAAGAAATAGCCCGAGTGATTAAAAGCAGGTTTAAAGTGATTAGTGAATAAAGAAAGTTTCTATATTTACTTCAATTCCTACTCTTTTACATGAACTAGGCGCATGAAAAAAACATTAATGGCAAGGTTCTTCGTACTACTATTATTTCTAGCTACTATCTGGAGTTTTACACTCCATGGTCAAACATATAACGTTCATAGTTTCAATCACAAATCAGAGATTGGAACGAACTTCATCAATACAATTGTAGAAGACGAGAATGGTTATATATGGATAGGAACGGAAGGACTAGGAATCACAAGATTTAATGGAAAAGACTTCAAACACTACAATAACCTTTTCCTAAACAATGGCTTAAATGTTAAACACATCTCCTTTGATGACCAAGAAAACATATACGTAGGAGCAAGAAATTGTGGCTTTTTTCATTGCCACTTAGATTCATTAGAAAAACTTCAACTCCCCCAGGACGCACAAAATCCTAGCATTTATTACCTCGAAAAACGCAACGATAGAACGGTTGTTGTTAACAATTCAGAAATCACTATTTTCTCAGGTGGTCAAACCATCGATAATATAAAACTTCCAGAAGGAGTAGAACTTAAAATTCATAATGAATTAAAGCTTCCATCATTTACGATACTTCTTACCAATCGAGGGAATTACGTTATCAATAATTATGAAATAATTCCGCTTGACCAATGGTTAGGTACAGAAAAAGAATTGGCCAACACATGTGTACATGTTTTCTTTGAAAACAATAAAATGACGCTTCTTACCAATAAAGGAAAGAAGAGCATTAATGTTTTTTTAAATGATGACCGCGTTAAGTTTTTCTATATAGACACACTTCAACTCCCCACTACATTTTCTAAAAACGAAGCTTTTACTTTTTCAGACAGATCGAATCAATACTCTTACCTAATCACAAATACCGGACGTATTTTTAAAACAGATGGCCACACCTATACTGAGTTAAAAAGTAATTTAAACGAAAAAATAAAGCACCCTACAAAATTACTGGTTGATAGAAACGAAAACTTATGGGTTAGTTCTAAAATTCAGGGTGTATTAAAATGGAGCAAATCTCCTTTCACCCCCGTAAACTACAACGATATATTCAGGTCTTCAGACATCGTGTTTTACAGAGAGATAGCTGACTCTGTCATTATTTGTAGTTTAGATAATGACGAAGCAACCTATCTTGGATTCGCTGAGCAAAAAAGCAATTTTCACAAATACAACTTCTTCATCAATAGTCACATTGAGGTTGATAACAAAAATTATTTCGGTACAGACAAGGGAGTGTATACCTACAAGAATGGTAAACTTGTTCCTGCAATTCCAGAGGTGAAGAATAAAAAATGTATGATTACCAAAAAAGATGATCATTCATTCTTTGTCTTTGAACAGAACAAAGGCTTCTTTATCTACGACATACAAAAGGGGTTAACCTATTTAGACAATCAACCAGAAAAGGAGACAAATTTCATTTTCGCCAGTGCTAAAATGCCCGGAGAAAACACCTACATTTTTGGAGGCCTAAGGTACCTACATATGTTTAAAAATAACGTATGGTACGATTTAACTCAAAAGTTAGAAAATGAAGGTTTACCAATTTCTTATCCCTACATGACGACCGATCCAAGAGGGATAATTTGGATGATGAGTCCTCATTCTATTATAGGCCTGAAATCGAATGGAGAATTAATAAAAATCACAGACATCGATCACTTAAAATCGAATTTGTTATTCAGCATTTTATTAGACGATAAAAAAAATTTGATTCTAGGAACCTCCAGCGGAATTGTTTATTTGGAACTAAATGACAAGGCATTACCAACCAACTCAACCCTATTTGGAAATAGAAATGGGTATGAAGTTTACGAGGTCAATTACAACTCCTTATGTTCAATTGCCGAAGGTAAATATAGGTTTGCTTCCTTAGAGGGAGTGTATACCATTAACCTTGAAGAACTACCTAACTATCATACACCCAAAGCCCCCATAGTTGATCAAATTAGAATTGCAAATAGAATCATTAATTATGGTAACAAAGGAAGTAGACTTAAACTGGAAGGGGATGAAGAAGCATTAATTCAGTTTAATGTTGTTAATCCTAAGTCAGATGTTGTTTACTATTCTTACAGGATTAACCACGAAAACAGCGGTAAATGGACGGCATGGAGTAAGGAAAACTCAGCCCTTATCAGTAATTCTCTCGGAACCGGAGTATATCAAATAGAAATAAGAGCTTCTTTCAACAAAAAAACGAGTAGTCCGATTAGCTACGTTGAGTTGGTGGTAGAAAAACCATTCTTAAAAAATCAAACGTTGATGTTCCTTGTAATCTTTGTATTACTCATCCTGAACATTATTTATTTAATTAGGAAGAAATCAATGAATGTAGATCAAATCATGTTGTCAAAAGATTTGAACCTACATTCCAAATTTGCAGCCCTACTCTTAATATTCGGTGCCCTTGCCATATTAGCTATTTTCTACACGGCTCCCTTCATCTTAGACAACCTCATTTACTTACCTGTATTCACTGGAGTTATCGGTGGTATAACTCTGTTAATAGGAGCTTCAACTTTATTCATCAAACAAATCAGAAGGTCTCCACAAAATCCTACAATAATTGGTTTCTTACTCGTTTTAGCTTACAATCTTTTTGGATGTGAATTATCCAACCTCCATCCTCTCTACATTTTAGGAGTAATTTTAACCTTAATCGTTACACCAATTGTATTTACAAAATTTAGTCAAATTATATCAATTTGTATAATTGTTCTTACTTCTTCGCTTTACATAGTATACTCTGTTGAGGGAGATGTACTTTTTTCTGAAACCTTTTTCATTGTTGATATTTCCATTACTCTTTTCCTTGTAATTATTACCACATACGTTAGAAACGAAGCCCTGGAGAAATTGATATTTACTTCTGGTGTGATTAATAATGAAGATTTCTTGGTGGCTTCTTTTAAACCCAATAAAGAAATTGTTTACCTCAATGAAACCTTCAAACATTTACTTCCTAAGAACTTAGAGTACTACATCAACAAGAATATTTCGGAGCTTTCTGTCATTGAAACCTTTAATCAGCATCACTTTAATGAGGTAGTTTTAGAAAAATTCAAAGACAAAGAAATGTTTAATATCAGCCTGGAATTAAATACGGGTGAACTTCGACATTTTCAATTTGTATGTAAGATTTTTAAAAATCAATTACAAGTTATCATCGGTCAAGACATCACCGAAAAATTTGAATTGGAAAAATACTATGAAGTAATTGTAAACAACTCACAGGATTTAATTTACAGACTTGATATTTCCGGACATTTAACTTTTATAAATAAACAATGTGAAAAGTCACTCGGTATAAAATCTGAAGATATCTTAGGACAATTCTACACCTCGGTTGTACATCCAGAATGGAGAGAAGAAGTACTAGATTTTTACTCTCATCAATTTAAAAACAAAATTAAAAACACCTATTCAGAGATTCCTATACTAACTAAAAATGGAAACACTGTTTGGCTTGGACAACACATGACAGCCATTTTTAAGGAAGGTGATGAAAAAGTAATTACCGGTTACTTGGGTATGGGGAGAAACATTACCGAGAGGAAAAGAAAAGACGAAATCATCAACAATCAAAATAAGGATATACGCGACTCTATTAATTATGCTAAGCGTATTCAAATGAATTTGATTCCTGAGGAGAGTAAAGTCGCTCGTTTCTTCAAGGAATCTTTTGTATACTTCGCTCCAAAAGACATTGTTTCTGGTGACTTCTATTGGATAGAACGTCTACAAAAAAAGACGATATTAATAAGTGCAGATTGTACGGGGCATGGTGTACCTGGTGCATTTATGACACTGCTTGGAATTAACCTATTAAATCAAATCATCCTTGAAAATAAAATTCTAGATGCAGGAGAAATTTTAAATCAGTTAGACATTCGTTTAAATGAGGCTTTAAGAAGAAATAAAACCGAAAAATTAAACGACGGAATGGAATGTACTGTTTGTATAATTGATGAAGAAAATGACGTTTTAGAGTATGCCATCTCGGGAAGTAAATTCCTTCTATACCAAAAGAATGGGATCCAGGAGGTAACAGGTTCTAGCTCTCACATTGGAGAAGGACACTCACTTTCTACTCCTTTTAAAAGTGTGGTAACCTCTTTCAAAGAAGATGATGTTATTTATCTGTTTAGTGATGGAATTGTAGATCAATTTGGAGGAGAGAAAGGTAAAAAACTTAAAAAGTCGCGTTTCATCAAACTAGTAGATGGCGTAAAAGATTTGGATTTAGCAAAACAGGAAAAATCAATAAAGTCATTCATGGAAAACTGGATGAAAAATGAAGAACAAACCGATGACATCTGTTTAATTGCTGTAAAAAGAGATGCGGCAAACAAATTATAATCCATATTTTTGTGCAAAAATTATAGTATGGCAGAAGTAGGAATCATTATGGGTAGTAAGTCAGACTTACCTATCATGCAACAAGCAGCAGACATTTTAAAGGAATTAGGTGTTGAATATGAAATGAACATTGTTTCAGCGCACAGAACACCTGAGCTTATGTTCGATTATGCAAAAAATGCGCATAAAAGAGGGATTAAAGTGATTGTTGCTGGAGCTGGTGGAGCTGCACACTTACCAGGAATGACTGCTTCTTTAACTCCGCTTCCAGTAATTGGAGTTCCCGTAAAATCTAGTAACTCTATTGATGGGTGGGATTCTATCTTATCTATTTTACAAATGCCGAACGGTATTCCTGTTGCCACTGTTGCCTTAAACGCAGCAAAAAACGCAGGTATTTTAGCGGCAAAAATAATAGGAGCATCTCGTCCAGAATTGCTTGAGCGTTTATCTGCTTACATGGAGGAATTGAAAGAGAAAGTAATGGAAAGTGCTAAAGATTTATAAGCACAACATATCACATTAAAAAAGCCCCGACTTCCATCGGGGCTTTTTGTTTATTGGTAAATTAAATAGGATTTTCTCATTTCCTTAAAAGCATCTAAATCGGCTTTCCAAGAACCTCTGATAATTGCTTCTGGAAGTCCTTTTTCAATTTGTTTCCTCAATTCATCTGTACCTGCAAGTAAATCAAACCAATTTCCACCTTTGGTAAAGAATTCATCTACCGCTGTATTTCTGTAGGCATCAATTAACCATGACAAATACAGGTAGTTCATTTTTTTCTTGCCCGCAGCATGTAAGTTTACACCTTTACACTCCTCTCCTTGAAGTTTAGGATGTTTCGCTCCGTAGCTTGGCGTTGGAGTAAAGGTAAATGCCGTTGTACTATCTCCGTATTGTGGATGACCATACACTTCAAAAGGAGTATCAGTTCCTCTCCCTACACTCATCACCGTTCCTTCGAATAAACATAAACTTGGATATAGAAAAACTGCTTCTCTCGTTCTTAAATTTGGAGAGGGAGCGATGGGTAAAATATAGCTATCTGTTCTTCTATAATTTAAACATGGAACTACAGTCAAGTTACATTCCACTCCATTTTTCAACCATTTTTCTCCGTTGATCATTTTAGCATATTCCCCTATGGTCATTCCATGTAAAATCGGAATGGGATGCATGCCAACAAAACTCTCAAAACCTTCTTTTCTAACTGGACCATCCACTACATCTAAATTAGGGTTAGGTCTATCTAAAACAATAACCTCTACACCCTGTTCAGCACAGGCTTCCATTACATAGTGTAAAGTAGAAATATAGGTGTAGAAACGAACCCCCACATCTTGTAAATCAAAAACAACAACGTCTAATCCTTGTAATTGCTCTGGCGTGGGTTTCTTATTACTTCCATAAAGTGAAACTACGCTTAAACCTGTTTTTGGGTCCTTATTATTTTTCACATGTTCACCTGCATCAGCATTCCCCCTAAAGCCATGTTCAGGAGAAAATACACGAACCACATTTACATCTTCTACGAGTAAAAAGTCCACCAAATGTAGACTATCCTTCGTACTCGTTTGGTTAGCAACCACTCCTACCCTTTTGCCATTAATTTTATCCAAATACATTGCCGTATTCTCTGCTCCACACGCCAAAGGCCTTTTAAATTCAATTTGTAAAGCTCCATCCGCAATTTGATTCGTATCATTTTGTGCATGAATAGCTCCTATACTTAAAGAAATAGTAAAAAGAAGTCCGAAAAATTTATGTATTGAGTACATTAGCAAATAAATTTTAAAATTGAATTTCACGTATTACATAGCAAAAAGCTTGCAAAAAGGGAAAGGTGAAGGGAAGAAAATTTCTCGTCCCATCGTTCGTATCTCCATAATAAGCATAGCCATTTCGCTAGCGGTAAATTTAATAACAATTGCCGTTGTTACGGGATTTCAACAAGAAGTAAGAGACAAAGTTGCTGGATTTGGTTCTCACGCTCAAATATTAAAGGCTGGTGAGTACTCTACCTTTGAGGGAGAACCCATTGTAAAGGATCCCGAATTTGAACAACTCTTGCTCAATATACCTGAGGTAAAAAACATACAGAGTTTTGCCTACAAACCTGCCTTACTGCAATCTAAGCTCGACACTATTTGGTATAACATCAACGGAATAGACACCTTTCAATTAGAACAAGAAATTCAAGGCGTCGTTGTAAAAGGTGCCGGAAAAGAATTTGACTGGAGCTTTTTTAAGGAAAACCTTGTAGAGGGAAGAATCCCAGATTATTCAGGAGCTAGCAAATCCAATGAAATTCTGATATCTGAAAAAATCGCTCAAAATCTAAACTTAAAAATCAACGAAAAGACCCGTGCTTTTTTTGTGGAGAACAATGCTGTGAAGAAGCTATTTACAGTTGTTGGAATTTTCAATTCAGGCTTAGAAGAATTTGATAAAGAGATTATTCTTGCTGACATACGCCAAGTACAAGATCTAAACGACTGGGGGATACAAGCTAAAATTAGAGTTGCAGACACCATGATAGGTGGTGATCAATTATTGATATATGCAGATGTTAATGGCGGAAATGGAAATTACAAATACGATTGGGGCCGCGGTTATGAAAAGAATTATGGTTTTACCTACTGTGATGTAAAAGACACTGTAATTCGCTTGATAGTTTCTGATTATTGGATGGAACTTTCACAGCGCGAAGAAGACAGCAGCATTCCTGATACTGCCTATTTAAAAATAGAAATTAAAGGAAACAAAAACATTCCCTGTGAAGCCAATGTGGATATGTTCGGTGAAATTGAAAAGGAATACCTCAATGATACGGGTACAAAGTTTGCCATACATTTTAAACACGGAAAATCTATGTATTTTGAATACATAGACGGTAAAGGAAGTTCTGAAAACTACATCGGCGGTTATGAAATAAGCGTGAAAGAATGGGATCACTTGAACACCATAGTAGACGATATTAAAAACATGTTGATTACACAGGAAACGGTAGACATCAACGGTGACTCTCAAATCCTTCTGAATAAGTACAACATCAGAAGTATAAAACAAGATAGAGAGGAGATTTTCCTGTGGCTCGACTTTTTAGACTTAAACGTATACATCATACTTATCCTAATGCTTTTAATTGGTATAATAAACATGGGATCAGGTCTATTAGTACTCATCATAACCAAGACCAATTTCATAGGGTTATTCAAGGCTTTAGGGTCTAGTAACTGGAAGATTAGACAAGTCTTTTTATACCAGGTAAGCTTTTTAATTTTAAGAGGATTATTCTTTGGAAATTTAGTAGGAATTGGCTTTTGTTTGTTACAAAAACACTTTACAATTATCCCGCTTGATGCTAATATTTATTACTTAAATGCAGTTCCCGTAAACTTGAGTATTTGGCACGTATTGGCTTTGAATGTTGGAACACTCATTGTTTGTGTAATAGCCTTAATTATTCCGAGTTATGTCATTACGAAAATCAGTCCGGTAAAAGCCATGAAACTGAAATAGAAGTAATGTGAAAACCCGCCAAAATTACGGTGAGAATGGCGTTCTGTCTGCTTAAATTCACTTTTTCCAAAATTTTCTCTGACAAAGTGTCTTATTTCCCTTAATGGCAATATCTTTGCCTCCGCAAAAGCAAATTGAAATAAATGGCAAAGCAAGAAGATAAAATACAAGACGAAGTTACTCAAGAAGAGATGGATGCGAAAGCAACTGAACAAGTTGAAGAGCAAGAAGAGACTCCTCAAGAACCTACTTGGGAAGAGAAGTACAATGAGTTGAACGACAAGTATTTAAGATTATACTCTGACTTCGATAATTTCAGAAAGAGAAACATCAAAGAAAAGGCTGATTTAATTAGCAATGCTGGTGCTGGAGTTATCAAGGACTTGCTCCCAATTTTAGATGATTTTGAACGTGCAATTAAGAGCAATGCCAATACAGAAGATGTAAATGGTTTGAAAGAAGGTTTTGAATTGATTGCCAATAAGATGAACAACATTTTGAATGCGAAAGGGTTGAAAATGATGGAATCTAAAGAAAAGGCATTTGATGCAGACTTGCACGAAGCAATTACAAACATACCTGCTCCTACAGAAGAATTAAAAGGAAAGGTAGTTGACGTTATTGAAAACGGATACTACTTAAATGACAAAGTGTTGCGTTACGCAAAAGTAGTAGTTGGTCAATAGGAAAAATTAATATGAGTCAAAAAAGAGATTATTACGAGGTACTCGGTATTTCAAAAGGAGCGAGCGCTGCTGAAATCAAAAAAGCATACCGTAAACTCGCATTGAAATTTCACCCTGATAAAAACCCAGACGACAAGGAAGCTGAAGAAAAGTTTAAAGAAGCTGCTGAGGCGTATGAGGTATTGAGTGACGAACAAAAACGTCAGCGTTACGATCAATTTGGTCATGCTGGAGTTGGCGGAGCTGCTGGTGGTGGTTTCGGTGGCGGAGGTATGAATATGGATGACATATTCTCTCAATTTGGTGACATATTCGGTGGAGCTTTTGGCGGATTCGGTGGTGGAAGCCGCGGTGGAGGACCAAGACGTTCTAAAGGAACCAACCTTCGTGTAAAGATTAAACTTACTTTGGCAGAGATTGCTGAAGGAGTTAAGAAAAAGATTAAGGTTAACAAATTAGTGAATGCTGAGGGTGTAACTTTTAACGATTGTAAAACATGTAACGGTACAGGAGCTCAAACACGCGTTGCCAACACGCCATTTGGAGCGATGCAAACGCAAACAACGTGTTCTTCTTGTAACGGTACCGGTAAGGTAATCGGTAAGAAACCTGCTGGAGCAGATAACAACGGATTAGAACGTAAAGAAGAAGTTATCGAAATCGATATCCCAGCTGGTGTTGAAGAAGGAATGCAACTTTCTGTAAGAGGAAAAGGAAATGCAGGTCCTTTCAACGGAATACCAGGAGATTTACTGATTGTTATTGAAGAAGTACCACACGAAAGCTTACGTAGAGATGGAGATAACCTTCACTACGAAGCTTACATCAACTTTGCAGATGCAGCTTTAGGAGCAAGTATTGAGGTTCCTACAGTAAGCAGTAAAGTGAAAATAAAAATTGACGCTGGAACACAGAGTGGTAAAATGCTTCGCCTAAGAGGTAAAGGTTTACCTAGTGTTCAGGGCTATAGCAATGGAGATTTGTTTGTCCACATCAACGTTTGGACGCCGAAGAGTGTATCTAAGGAAGAAAAAGAGATGTTGGAAAAATTAAGAGAAAGCGAAAACTTTATTCCGAATCCGGACGGAAAGGAAAAAGGCTTTTTTCAAAGGGTGAAGGACATGTTCCAAGCCTAGTTTTATAGTTAATACTAAAGAATCCCGATGCATTATTGATGTATCGGGATTTTTTTATTCTGCCCCCGATAGCAATGACACCCCGGAGTTTAAAAAGTTAGGAATATAGAAAAAGTGCAAGCGACTTTAGAAGCTTGAAGTTTGACTTAATATTACTTGCTTTTTAAAGGAGGAGTAAAATGGAAAGCGGGAAAAGGCAGCCTAATCTTGAATCGTTAATTTACCTTCTAAATGTTGTTTACGACGTTCTTCTAAGGCCAAGAATACGGCACAAATACCCCAGATAGGAATAGATGCCTTGTCTGTATCTAAATAGTTATTTAAAAAACCGTGTACGAAATAAGTTACCAAAGCTAGCACCAATAATAGAATGATTCTACGGTATTCTGTATCTTCTTTAGGGTACTTAATGTAAAGGGTAATTCCTTGATAAAAAATTGCGGCAACTACCAACAATATACTGATGAGTCCGAGCAAACCACTCTCCGAAAGCGGACCTAAATACTCAGAATGGGCATTACCTCCATCTCCAAAATTGGTAGAGATAATGGTTAAATTTTCGGGATCTTGAAAACGCGCATATTCGAAGGCATAGGTTCCTGGTCCATACCCAAAAACTGGTCTATCTTTAAACATTTCTAAGGCACAATCCCAACGATTTAAACGCTCTAAGTTTGAAGCATCTGTGGTTACATTCGTCGCTGATTGTAGACGCTCTCCGAAATCTTCTGTGGTGTGTTCTTTATCGTTTCGGGCCATTTCCATTTGTATCGTATCCCAAGAGACGAGTACGAGTAGGGCGACAAAGATGGTACCTCCTGCCAAATACTTGAACTTAATTTTGAAGTGTATACACAAGTAAACGATAAAGGCCGCAACTACAGATAACCAAGCTGCTCTCGTGTAAGAAAAGTATAAAGCAACCAGGTTAACCACTAAAAAAGAGACCAAAACCACAAGGGTTAGTGGATCGTGTTTTTTAGATAACAACAAAGCCAATACGATATATAAGTTTAGCGCTACAGCTGCTCCATAAATGGTATGATCTTTAAAGAAGGGAGACATTACCCAGTGCCCTTCTTTTTCACCGAAGGCATACAAACTATGGTTGATTACTGTATAAATCATTGTAATTACCATACCTGTTGCGAACAACCATAAGAAGGTTTTGATGCGTTGCTTCTTACGGAAAACATAGGTACCGTAAAGTAAAGCAGGAATAATGAACCATAACTTCACCAACAAAAACTTAAAGCTCACCAAAACATGAGAACTTGTAAGAGATGTAGTAAACATCCAAAACAGGTAGAAGCCTACCGCCCATACTATGGGTTGTTTCCACAAATGTTGCGGTAAAAATCTTTTGTGGAAATGTTGCATTAATATCCACAACATTAACCCAAAAAGCAGGGGTTCTGTTGGGATAAAGAGTCCCATTTTCCCATCTGTAAATTCTTCTAAATTGACGGACAAAGGGGTTAACAGTGCCACCAAAAGGAATACTTGTTCTGTATAAAAAATAGCAAAATAAACTACTAAAAGCACCAATGGTATTACGTTGAGGTAATAATTTCCATCGAGCATAAAATACCCATTGAGGAGAATAAACATCCCCACCAAAGGCAATAGTATTTTATTTTTTAGCAGTAGCATAGTGTTACGCTACTCTTTTTAATTCTCTAATTTTCTCAGCAACCAATAAGTAGAAAATGGTTAAAACAAATGCCGAGAAAGTGATTAAAAGCACAATTATAGAACGCTTTGGTTTTGCTTTTTTATCTGCAGGAACCGCACTTTCTACCACGAATTTGTGTGTAAAGTTTTCGTAAGCATCAGATTCTGCTTGCTCATAAGAAACCTCTTGATCAGTTAACTTTTCAATACGGAACTCTCTTAAATCTGCCAAGGCATCATAACGTGAACCATATTTTACGTTTACTTCTATCTGCTTTCTAAAGAACTCTCTGTCTTCTGGTCTTGATTCATTTAATGCGCTAAAAAGATTGGCTCTAGCTTCTGGTCCAACAACTCCCATTGCTGCCAAGCTATCCATTTCATTAATCAAAGCTCTTTGCGACTCATTTAACTTGTCTAACTTTCGCTTGTTAACCTCGTACGCCGGGATTGTTCTTTCTTTGATTAAATCGTTTTTAACGGTATCAATTAAATCAACAATTTTATTGGCAATATTTGCTGCTCTTTCTGGTTGTTCATCCAATACATCAATTAAAATAGAACCGTAACGCGTACGTTCGAAAGCGATGTGTTGTTCATAAGCTTTACCCAACTTATAGAAACGGTTGGGGTCATCTTGTTCAATTTCATAAACCTCCATTAAATTGAAACGGTCAACAATTTTATTACGGATTTTAGATGATTGTAAAATCTGAATCAACTGCTCCGCTTGTTCTTCCTCTCCAAAGTCCATAGCGTTAGCTTTGGCATTTCTTTGTTCAGAGAAAGAAACAGTACTCGTTGCCGCTGGGAAAACAATGGCTGTAGATTGATACAGTACTGTCATCATTAAAGAAACTACAATTCCAATTATAAAAGCTGCTGCTGAAATACCTATGATTACTTTTCGTTTGGACCACAAAAAGATGAGTAAATCCTGAGCTCCTGAGTTGTTGGTTTCTGTTTTTTCCATAGTCGAGAAATTTTGGGCAAAAATAAGCTTATTTATTTTCTTTTATGAAGGAATAAACTAATTGTTATTGGTTTTATTGTGTACAAAAAAAAGTCGCAACGAAAGCTGCGACTTATAGCGTAAATTTATGTACCAAACAACTATCGTATCAGATACATTTTACCAAAGTTATTTTTGAAATATTTTTCACTCAAGGTTGTAGAATTGTTGTTCTCATCGCTCACTGTAACCTCTCTTCGCGTAATATCTTCTCCATCTATCTGAACATCCACTCTATAGATATATACACCATTTGCTAATTGATCCCCGAAGTCATCTCTTCCATCCCAGGCGTACTCTGTGATGTTCCTACCAATACGAATCGGTCCAATTTCATCCTCGGTAATCGTTCTAACAACAGTTCCGGTAACCGTCATTATTTGAATCCTGATTTCATCGGGGACTTTACTTCCGGTAAGTGTAAACACGAACTGCGTGGAAGTTGAGAAAGGGTTCGGATAATTCATCATTTGCGTGATTGTAGACGCATTGATAACTTCAAAAGTCACCTTATACTCTAGGTCTCCTGATAAGTTACCTGATCTATCGGCTCCTTGTACATAGAGTTCATAAATTCCATCCTTTTCAAAAAGTGAAGGATATATTATTTTGAAACGTCTGTTTTGATTATTAGCTGGAATCCACTCCATAACTACTTGACCATTACGCATGAAAGGAATCTTCTTTTGTATTCCATCAGGATCGGTAATGAACACTCCGAATTGCGTTGTATCTGTATCGCTGTCCATCACTAGGAAATCATTATCATCTTTGAGCGTTATCACTATTTCCGCTTTAGGATTTACGATATCCCCATTCAAAATGTGAATACCGTCAAATGTCACATCAAGTATAGGATTTACATCGTCTCCCTTCACATAAAAAGAACGTTGTAACACATTATTAAAATGCGCAAGTTCTGGTTGATCTGTTGTTACTAAACTTCCATTTACATAAGGATTCACTTCCATCCAAAAAGAATTGAATCCATCTAAACCTAGGGTATTGAATGTAATTGTGTCTCGTAACACATCAGTAACTCTTAAACTATCTTGTCTTGGATATGGAATAGGAATAATGTTTCTGTCTTTATCCTCTATCCAGTACCTCACTAAAAGAGAATCCATATCGATATTATCAATATTCCTCACGTCTATAGCAAAACTTATATCCTCCCCTTCATTTAACGTGTCCTTACTCGGTAACCAGGTATAAAAGTTTTGAGAACCATCTATTGCCGCTTCGGGCAATGGTGAGTATAACACATGCCACCTATCTACTTGGGCAGGGGTTAAGGTTGTACGGTCTTCATATTTGGCAATTAACCTTAAATATGGATACGCATCTGCATTGATAAACTGATTAAAATTGGTAATGGAATCGTTGCTTGTAAAAAGCGTATCATAGGTTAACATTACATTTTTACCATAATCTAATGCTTGGATAACCAATCGTGTTGAATCTCCTGTTGGATTTTCTAATGCATTTTGTTTCCAATACAAGGTTTTCCATTCTGCTGCTGGACCAATAATGGTAGAAGTTTCAGAGCCTTGATAATCAAATCCTGAAATAACAGCTTCTAACTCAATAAAATCATAAACATTTTGCGCTACCGTTTCTGTGGTAAATGCAGGGTTACCTTTTTGACCGATATGAATAAAGGCCATATCCTCTTGCCCAACAAAAATACTATCTGAACCCAGCGTATTTTGGAAAGTGTTGAAAAGACCAGGGTAAAGATTTTGCCAATTTCCAAACTCAGCATTTCTAGCTGTATAGACGATGTAATAATAACCATCCGGAATTCCTGTTTCCAACATGTCGTTTAACGCTTTAAGCTGCTGAACACTATTTTGTCTGAATATGAAATATCCCTCAGACCTGGGTCTACAGGCACAATCATCATTCACATTTCCGAAATCCATAGCAGGATCAAAAGTTCCAGCTGCACAACTACTTATCCAAGGTTCTAAGGTTACGGGATCTACAACTGCAACATGTATAGAAGCTACAGGTTGACAAATTGCATAATCTACCATCGCACCGTTCAACTTCCACATGGTATATACAGAGTTACTATGGTCATAAACCTCTGCTGAAATCGTTTTCTGAACAGGACCAAATTCTCTTTTTCTATCAGCTCGCACATAATCTACGTTATTGAAGCCGCCATTTTTAAATTGAAAGAAATGATCTTGTCCCCAACCTTCTTTTCCTTCTATATACTGAAAAGAATATTCTCTCCATTGTGGAACAGTACTGTCTACGGCAACACGCCAAAAATAAGCCACACTATCCTCCAATATCAATGGATCTATCATATTCGATGAAGCGTTTTTCCATTCATCATAGGCCACCTCGTAAACACCACCAATTCCACTTTTGGTCATAACCCGTTTCTCCGGACTGTTGAATAAATCTGTAGTATCTATTTCAAATAAATAGGTGTTATAGTCAGCAATAGGGTTCACTGTCGAGGCCTTTACCGAAATTTTATCTTCAGGAACCACAGCGTAATTATGAGGAAGTACCGGAATTATACCATCCACTTTATAATAGAAGGTTTTATCTACTTTATTATTCCCAAATTCATCATAGTTTTCAGGTATGAAAGAAGGTAAGTCCACTTGTATCTGGAAATTATTTACCCCTAAAGCAATAGAGGTTTGGAGTGGGATGGTTAATCTTATCGTATCCTTGTAAAGTAATCCATTTACCGGCACATTATACACACTATCCAACGCGCTCAATGGGAAATCTCTTCTCACTTCTAAATTAAAAGTATCTGTTATGGCTCTCCCTAAATTGGTTAATATGACATTTACTGTTAGAGAATCTGTCGCTAGAGAAACATCTTCTGGAGTGAAGAACACATCGTCTACCTCAACATCTATTTCAGGTTTTGCATGCCAATTCAAACGTAGACCGGGGTCACCATGGAATACCATTTGTGCAGTTGTTGCCTGCAGCAAGAAATTATTTGTAAAGTTTTGCTCATTTACCTTTATGGTTTCTTGAATCTGTTGTGCAAATGTTTGACCATAATTCTTAATCCCCATCTGCCTATACAATTCCGCAGTATAAATATTTAACATATAAGGATAACCATACTCCGAAGAGGATAAAAAACCTATGGTCCCAGCATCTTGGGCATGATTAAATTCTTCGGATGCAGAAGAATAATTCGGAAGAAAAATATTACCACTCAAACATGCATTACCAATAAGTATAGGATATTTCCCTTGATTATTCCAGTTTTGAGGATCTTCCACACTCAGATCAAAACCATCTGGAGTGGCATGTCCAAAGAAAGTCATCAAAGACACTCCTGTTTGCAATTTATCAAACAACACATTTAAGTCGACCGGATTAATAGGATTGGAAGTTGTTTTGTAAAAAGAGAATACCTCTCCTCCAAAATCAGCTCCTTCAATCGTATTTTCGTATATCCCTAAATAAGCTTTGAAAAGATTTTGCTGGGCTGCTGTAGAACCTCCACCAAAGTGTAAAACCTTCTTCTGCCATTCTTTGGCATCCTTGGTATACACACTGTTTTGATCTTGTGCTAATTCAAAATCTTTTACCTTATTGAGGTAAGCAATAAGTTCATTGTTATCTTTTACAGAAACTCTACCCGTAGGAATTGCGGGCACCCATTTATATTGAGGTGTAAATCCTGTGGTTAACAATATATCGGATGAAGGATAGCCGTAACTAGGAACAAGAGACATTTGGAAAGCTCCATTATTCTTACGCGTACCTATCCCAAAAGTTGAATTGGGAGGGTTAGCCTCCCTAACTCCTTTTCCTAAAATCAATAATGCCGCTGGTTTAACCTGAGCAAAATCATACACATGATTTAAAAACCGTTTTAATCCTAAAACATGTTTTTCTATACCACCACCATATTGTAAATACAATTCTTTAACCTCTGCTGTGAGCACATTATTTTGCCCACCAGCTACAGACCCTCTATATGCCGCATATTGAAATGCCCCAGTTTCTATTTTCTTATTATAGATGATGATATATGCAGAATCAGCATTGATTTGAGAATAGTCGGTAAAGAATCCCGTAGGAGTTACAGGTTTGATCTCTGTAACATTCGTAATTAAACTTGTTCTACTGATAATAATTTTTTGACGCTTCCCATTGTTGGCATTGGGAATAATGGTATGCCACTCGCCATTTATGTACTCCATGCGCGTTTTCCTCGGTACATTACCTCCAAGCACGTAGCAAACTCTTGGAGCACCTCCTCCTCCGGCAAACTTGATGTAGTTTTTACCTTGAGAATGATCATCCACAGTCACCTCCAGATAATTCGCACTTGTCGGCGTTTGAGGATATTCTATGGATAAATAATTGATGGCTTGACGATCTGATGCGACCCCCAAGTTTGGCGGTACTTCAAACAAGAAACTAGAAGTTCCATTATTCAATTCATTTACATTAACTTCTCTTTCATGAAAAATGCTTTTATATCCCGTAAAAACAGTATCCGTTAAATTAAAGTAAGTGTTATTTCCTTGACTAATATACCATGAACCTTGATGGTTTCCAGCACCTGAAAAACTCGCATTAGATGCCGAAATAGTTTTTGATTTGAAAATAGCATTGGGCTGACCTAAGTTTTGACCATAACCATAAATGTTCGGAGTCGGGAGGTTATGCCATCCACCAGACCAATTTGGACCACCATTATAGGTTCCACCACCCCATCCTTCTCCTTCTTCAAAAATGGAACGATGACCTACACCTTCAGTAGTACCGTAGTAATATTTATTGGAATAGGTTTTTATTGATTTATTCCAAACATAACGCGTCGGGTTATAGGCAGAATAATTAATATCCGTTTCCTTAAAATATCGTTGACTCGGGGTCGGTGACCATGTAATAAAATAGATTAATGTGTCGTTGTACAAAGAATACTCTGGATTGGCAATATCAGCTGGAGTTTCATATAGTTTTTGATCTAACCATCCATCATTTCTTTCTGCGTAAAACTCAATAAAATCTGTAGAGTCAAAGGCCGGGGTGTTTCCGACCTCGATGTAAAGAGGGACCTGTTTTTCCTTTCCGTAAATTTTTATATCCTGATGAGGAATTGTATTTACAGGTATACCTGCTGAAAGCAAATCTTCGTAGGTAAGGCGGTATATACCATCCTTAACAATTTTAAAACTGTAATATTTTTGATTGTAATTAATCCATTCATTCCCATATTGAGAATAAACACCTATACTAAGTAGTAGCAAAAGAAGTGTTAGAAATTTCTTCATCGCATATTTTTAGGTTTCTCCAATCCAAACTTTAGAGATATGATATGTGTGTATGCGTTTACGGCTCCTCCGAGATTTGTAAAGGCATAATCCAATGTCACCCCTTTAAAACCAACGCCTATTCCGACATTTGGTTGGTAGGTATAGCTATAATTGTCGTCAAAATCTTTAACCTGCTGCACCTTGTTTAGTCCTGCTCTCAACGCAACAAACTCCTTGTAACCGACCTCTACACCTAAATGAGGGTCTCCACTAATCACATCCGTTTGTAGTAAAACATTTCTTCGTTTATCTGTGGTGAGATCTACATTTACCTCTGCATTCACAAACATTCCTTGTTTTCCTAAATCATGTCTATAATTAGCTGCAAAGATTAATCTTGGCAGCGTTAATTCTAAACCATTTTCAGGTATTTCGTTTCCTGTTTCTAGGAACACTTCCTTGGTAGCATCATCGAGGTTAAACATCCAAGCATTAAAGGTTGAGGTTACATCTCTCCCCATCAAGGCAAAATTCCAATGTTTATTCATTTGGTATTGCAACCCAGCATCTAAACCGAACCCCCAAGATTTGGCAAAATCTCCGGCCTTACGGTGAACCACCTTAAAGTTACCACCAAAAGACAAGCCTTTTACATTGAGTTCTCTAGCATAAGAGAATAAAAAAGCCATATCAGCAGCTGTAAAGGTTGTTATTCTATCGTAATCAATACGCCCTTCATTATCTATCAATTGGGTAGTATTAGGAATATCGTCCACTCCAAAACGGATGGCAGAAAAAGCTACAGTACTCTTTTTATCAAGAGAATGCGCAATTCCCAAGTAATCATATTTAGCGATACCGGCAAAGTATTCTGAGTGCATTAACGCCACTTCTGCCCATTCGTCAACATGTGTCAATCCCGCAGGGTTCCAATACGCGGCGGTAACATCCCTTACATTTGCCACATTTGCATTTCCCATAGCATAGGCTCTTGCACCCACACCAATTTGTAGGAATTCATTGGAATATTTGGGAGCAACAGTACTCTCTTGAGCCTGAGTATTCAAGCAAAGTGAACAAAATAAAACAGTAAGGGCGGCTAACTTTTTCGTATTTTTCATAGTCTAATAACTGCGAAAGGCTTTAAAAATTGTTCTAATCTACAGCAAATAATTCTTTGTGCATAATATAAAACGATTTTTAGCAGGATAAGTTAGTTCAACAACAATTATCTTTCTATTTTCGGGCTAAAAAGAATGTTTACACTTCCTAATATTACAACTGGACTAAACCTTCTATCTGGTTGTACATCAATAATTTTAGCCATAGGTGGCAGATTAGAACTTGCTGTGCTCTTCATTTTTTTGGCTGCAGTATTTGACTTTTTGGACGGGATGTTAGCAAGAGCATTAAAGCTCTCAGGTGAATTAGGAAAACAACTCGACTCATTAGCCGACATGGTAAGCTTTGGTTTTGCCCCAGGAATTCTGGTTTTCGTTTTGTTTATTATCAGTGGAGCCATGGACATTTTTGTTCAGAATGGTGGTGACATTCATAATTTCTGGATGAATGGAACATTCGGTTACAACGTTTCTTATTGGGTACAAACTTACCTTAACGATTTATTAGGGAATCAATCAGTGATGTATCCTTCACATTTTAAAGGATGGTATTTATTCTTACCCTTTGTAGGTTTCATTATTCCTTTCTTTTCACTTTTCAGATTAGCCAAATTTAATTTAGACACGCGTCAAACAACTTCTTTTATTGGATTACCAACACCAGCCAACACCATCTTTTTTGCCTCATTTGCGTTAATGCTTTGGGATGGATTTGGGAGCAATGATTGGAAAGCAACTTTATCTACAGTTCTGATTAAGGATCAAGTGCTCATGAGTTTAACAGTTATATTTAGTGCATTATTAGTATCGGAACTACCATTATTTTCATTAAAGTTCAAAAGCTTGAAATTCAGTGAAAACGGGCTCAGATACATCTTTTTATTAATAAGTTTAATATTAATTGCACTTTTATTAGTGTGGGCTCTACCAATTATTATACTTTTGTACCTGATTTTATCGATTATTGATAATTATTTGATTAAAAATAGAAAGCATGAAATTCAAAGCTGAGATTGATGTGATGCCATTAGAGGCTCTTTTAGACCCACAAGGGAAAGCTGTTAGTAACAGTATGAAAAATATTGGTTTACCTGAAATTGATGGTGTTAGAATAGGTAGACACGTAAGATTGTTTGTTGAAGCATCTAACGAAACTGAAGCATCTGAAAAGGTAGAGCAAGCTTGTAAAAAATTGTTGGCTAACCAAATTATGGAGAGCTACACATTCCACATTGAAGAAGCTTAATTTCCTCAACATATTATTAAGAAAGACTGTCTCATTGAGACGGTCTTTTTTTTTGCACCTAACTTTCACACAACAAAAAAGGAGTAATTTTTCAATCACTCCTTCTCCAATATATATTTTGAATTACTTCAATTCGTTCTCTATAGCTACATGCAATTTAAATCCTCGCAGCTCATTTCCTTGTGCTATAATATTACCATCACCATCCAATAAAAAAGAATAAGGTATGCCTCGAATTCCAAACTTCTTAGCGATTTCATTACCTTCATCAAAACCGTGGTATTTCCATTTCAAACCATCCGCTTCTATGGCTTTCTTCCAGGCCTCTTTATTTTTATCTAAAGAAACACTAAAAACTTCGAAACGTTTTCCATTTTTAAACTTAGCCTTTTTGTATTTATTATAGGCCTCCACCACGTTTGGATTTTCTTTCCTACAGGGCCCACACCATGATGCCCAAAAATCTAATAAGACATAATTACCCTCAAGGTCTTCCAAAGAAATTTCTTTCCCATCCGGATCATTAAGAACAACACTGTATGCCTTTTCACCATTTTTAGGTGTTCCTGCAACCAAAAGGAAGGAAAGAAGAAACAAGCTTAACAATTTCATGATTACATTCTTCTGATATCTGCACCCAGGTTATTCAAACGTAAGTCAATATCTTGATACCCTCTATCAATTTGTTCAATATTATGAATAACACTCTTTCCTTCTGCTGAAAGCGCGGCAATTAACAAAGAAACTCCGGCTCTAATATCTGGAGAGGTCATTTGAATACCTTTTAACGAGTGTTTTCTATCCAAACCAATCACAGTAGCCCTGTGTGGATCACACAAGATTATTTGAGCCCCCATGTCAATTAACTTATCCACAAAGAATAAGCGCGATTCAAACATTTTTTGGTGAATCAAAACTGAGCCCATAGCTTGCGTTGCGGTTACCAACACAATACTCAATAAATCAGGTGTAAATCCGGGCCAAGGAGCATCTGATATCGTAAGGATGGATCCATCAATAAACGTATCTACTTGGTAGGATTCTTGACTTGGAATATATAAATCATCCCCTCTCAGTTCCATGTCTATACCTAAACGCTGGAAAGTGTGAGGAATAATTCCTAAGTTTTCATAGCTCACATCTTTGATTGTAATCTCAGATTGCGTCATAGCTGCCAAACCTATAAATGAACCAATTTCAATCATATCTGGAAGAACTCTATGGAAACATCCTCCCAGTTCGCTCACCCCTTCTACAGTTAGCATGTTACTGCTGATTCCAGAGATCTTGGCTCCCATTTTATTCAACATCTTACATAGCTGTTGCAAATAAGGTTCACACGCCGCATTGTAAATTGTTGTTTTACCTTCTGCCAATACAGCCGCCATTAAAACATTGGCCGTACCGGTAACAGAAGCTTCATCTAAATGAATATAGGTTCCTTTTAATTTCTCTGCAGTTACCGAATAAAAATAAGCCTGCTGATCAAAATTAAATTTAGCTCCTAATTTGGCAAATCCCTCAAAGTGCGTATCCAATCGTCTACGCCCAATCTTATCACCTCCCGGTTTAGGCATAAAACCTTTACCATAACGTGCTAGTAAAGGACCAACAATCATGATAGACCCTCTTAAAGAGGAAGCTCTGTTTTTAAAATCTTCGGTTTGTAAGTATTCTAAATCTATATCCTTGGCTTGAAAAATAAAGGTCCCTCTTTCCACTTTCTCAATTTTCACCCCCATTGCTTGGAGTAAATTGATCAGTTTATTCACATCTATGATGTCGGGCAAATTGGAAATGGTAACTTTTTCTGGAGTCATCAAGACTGCACATAAAACCTGCAGCGCTTCATTTTTTGCTCCTTGAGGAACAAGTTCACCTTTAAGTTTCCTACCTCCGTTAATTTCAAATGATGCCATGGATATTTATTTTTTTCTTTTTTTCGGTTTAACTACTTTTTTACGCTTATTAGGCTGAATACCGTATTGTTTTAATACTTGATTTGTTGCTGTAAATATGCTTAAATCATCAATTTTCAATTTCCCTTTAGATAATTCTTCCAAATGATCTGCAATTACCCTGTCTTCAACGTTTCCAGTATGGAAAACAAGATAATGACGCTTCATTAAATTAGCTATGGTAACTTTTAGGTATTCTTTTTCTTCTCCTTCTTCTAATTCTACCGCTTCTTTGATCATGTTTTGAACGTAATTACCAAAATGACCAAATTTGATTTTATTTTTTGGATACTTCATCCTCGCTGGCTTTTCTGCCAAAGATTCTGGAGTCGGTTTTTCGTAAGGAGAATCACAGTCCATTTTAAAATCGGACATGATAAAAAGATGCGTCCACAATTTATGTTTGTAATCGTCTACATCTCTCAAGTGTGGATTTAGTTGACCCATCACTTCTATAATTGCCTTTGCGGCTTTATTTCTTTCCTCTCTGTTCTCGATTTTTACGGCATAATTAATCATGCGCTGCACGTTGCGGCCGTATTCGGGAATCTGCATTTTTCTTCGTTGAGTATTATACTCAAGACTATTGTATCCCATACTTTCAAATGTAATAAGTTAAAATGGTTTAGGCGAATGTAAGGTAGGTAAAATTATTGTTAAGTATCAACAATGCAGGGAGGGAAACGCAGAGTTGTTGACACTAAGAAGTGCGCGGAGTAATCTCCACAAAACAAAAAAAAATGGTTAGAAAAATTTTCTAACCAAACATTAAGATACCACCGATAATTGCTAAAGCAATAATTGTGTAAATCGTACCTACTGCTGCTGTTGATTGATCAAAAAAGTTATCAGACATTCTATTTAATTTTGATACAAAAATAATTATTCTAGCCTACTAATGCCAAATCAATTAAAAGTTTTCTTCGACTTTGTAATTATTTAGGCAAACTAAAAGATGTGAGTTGCTTTAAATCAAACACATAAAGATCCATACTCGATTTTTCATCTTGTAAACGAATACTGCTGCAAAAAGCAACTCCGTATTCTGGATAGTATTGAAAATGCGTATCACTCGTTACAGAGTTCACTTGTGGACCTAAATTTACAGGGTCACTCCACTTATCATCTCCTAGATATTTAGAAACGTAAATATCGTAATCTCCATACCCCTCTAAACCATTTGAAGAAAAGAATAAGTACTTTCCATCAGGTGTTAAAAATGGCGTTGTTTCATTTTCTCTTGTGTTGATATTATCAGGTAAAGCTACCGCTCTTGTCCATTTCCCTTCTTCTTTTCGCGTGATATACAAATCAGACCTTTTCTCCATTCCGTTTCTATCCGATACAAAAATCATTGTATTTCCAAACTTATCTACCGTTGCTGATCCCTCAAAAAATGAAGTATTGATGTTTGCGTCATCAATAATTACAGGTTGCATCCACGCCCCATTTTCATCTTTTCTTGCAATTGCTAAATCAGACCCCTTAGTTGTAAAGCTTCTCCCCACCTCAACAGTACTTGTGTTTAAGGTAATATACGCAGCTCCACCATTTCTATTAAAAGCATTGATTGCATCGAAACCTATACTATTAAGTAAAGCCAAATCATTACTTACACTGTCAAAACTTGTAGCATTCATATCCCAGTCTACTCTGTAAATATCTTCGTAGAAACGCTGGTCATCTGGATTAACTCCTCCCCCTTTGGTATCTACTCTTCTTGATATGAAGTATAGTTCCTTTCCATCTTTAGATAAAACCGCACCGTAATCATCGAATCCTGAGTTTATTGCTTTGGGTAAAATGCGCTTCACATCCTCGTTTGATGAAGCCGTAACTCCTGCAGCTTTCGCTCTATTACACTCAGCAATTCTTTCCTCAATTCTTAAAACACTTACCGCATAAGAACTCATTTCTTCTTTACACTTCTGGTAATAATTCAGCGCCATGTCTAATTCATTCATGCGATGATAAGCATTGGCAATAATGTAAAATACCTCATCATCCACTTTTGGATCTATGGCCAAGGCATCTTTTGCATAACTTAAAGCATACCCGTAATTTTTAAATGTATTGTGACATTTACTTACCCAAAACGCAGCCGTTGCATTGCTAGGGTCTTTCAACAGTGCCTGACGAAATTTAACGATAGCAGTACGTGTGTACCCCTCTCCAAAATCTTTCTTACCATCTTCTACCATAAGAAGTGATGCCGTTTTTTCTTTCAAAGAAATTTTGGTTGTATCTGCTGGGGCAGCAAAAAGGCATGAAGCACCCATTAATAGTGCAAAGAGTAGTATGCTAAAATTTTTCATTCGTCTTTTCGTTTTTCAGTTACTTTCACTGAATACTTATTATTATTCAGGTCAACTATATCATGCATAGAAAGCGTCGCACTAACTATGGCGAGAATAGGAGCAATGGAGGCTAGAAACCACAATACCAAATTTAAGGCAATGATTCCGAATTGTTTCAATGGAGCTTTGCCGAAATTCGAAAAATCGAACATTACCCCTAAATCAACTGGCACTAATATAAAAATAGAATATATACTTCCAATAGCTACAGCCAAACCTCTGTGGTTTCTCACAAAGAAAATACTTTGGTCTATATCTAATCTTCTACGTTCATTTACATAGTCTATAAAACTAAACCCATAGTAAAAGAACCCTATTACAAAGGTAAGGTAGAAAATCGGAGAAGACTTTGGGTCATCCCATCCTAAAAGTGAAAAAATTAATATCACAAGAAAGAAAAAATATTCCCACATCACATTTCTAAAAGCAATTTGTATCCCTCTTTGAACATCGTGTAAGGTTTGATTAAAATCAAACGGATACTTTTTGCCGGTTAAAATGGTTTCTACTTTTTGAGATATCAATGAAATCATGGGTGACAACAGAACGACTACTATGTACTTGGCAAACTTCATAAGTATGAGTCCCACCGTAATAGACAACAACAATTTGAGAATGAACCATATGGTATCATTCATGGTTTCGCATTCCAAGCAACCCAGTTGTTCGCTCCAGGTAGATTGCCACGTGAGCGCCTGATTACCTACAAAATAGATTCCCAACATAAGCAGTGCAGGGATGGGAAAATACCAATATAATTTGTGCGAGATGATAAAACGCACGGCTTTATAATAGTTTTTTATCCCTAGGGCGAAATGTTTAAAAAATTCCATACGTTCAACTGATAGCTATCAAATATAATATTAAAGGACCTTAATCAAAATGCTATGTGAGATTGATTTCTTATCTTTGCGCTTTCTTTTTTAACTGAGTAATAGATCCAAGGATGTAGTTAAAAGGTTTGAAAAGAAAGCAATACATAATTGAATCTTAAAAAAAATAGAGATGGATTTAAATGCGCTTACAGCAATTTCGCCAATAGATGGTAGATACAGAAGAAAAGTTAACGAATTAGCCCCTTATTTTTCTGAGTTTGGTTTGATCAAATACAGAGTATTGGTTGAAATCGAATATTTGATTGATTTGGTAAATTCTGGAATTGCTCCCTTAGCCGATTTTCCAAAAGACAAGTTCGAAGCTTTGAGAGATGTTTACAAAAACTTCTCGGAAGAAAATGCTTTGGAAATTAAAGAAACTGAGAAAACAACTAACCACGATGTTAAGGCGGTTGAGTACTTCGTAAAAGCTAGAATGACAGATTTAGGCTTGGAGAAATACTTAGAGTTTGTTCACTTTGGTTTAACTTCTCAAGATATCAATAACACTTCTATTCCTTTATCTTTGAAAGAAGCTGTAAATGATGTTTACAAGCCTCAATTAGAAGCTATACTAGCGAAGTTAGATGCTTTAAGTGAGGAGTGGAAAGATATTTCTATGTTGGCCAAAACACACGGTCAGCCAGCATCTCCAACTCGTTTAGGAAAAGAAATCAAAGTTTTCTCTGAGCGTATTAAGATTCAATTGGCGCAGTTAAATGCAATTGACTTCTCTGCAAAATTTGGTGG
>NZ_JAWWCF010000013.1:0-25517 GCF_033720595.1 Lishizhenia sp.
AGGCAACCTGCTAAATATTTTGCAGGTAGAACAGATGTAAAAGGAGGCTGGCATCCAACCAATTTTATTCATAAGGAAGACGCCGTTCATTTGATTTTTCATGTAATCATGTATGAATTATACGGTGAGATTATCAATGGGGTATGCAGCAGCCATGTGCTCAAAAGAGACTACTACCCTTATGCCTTAAAAGTTTTGGGAAAGCCTGGCGTTTCATTTGATGAAAGTGATAAAAGTTCAGGAAAAATTGTTTCCAATTATAAAAGTTTGCAGTTAGGGATGTGGTATAAATATGAAAATCCCATGCAGTTTCCTGAGCTATTACTGAGTAATAAATTTGAAGACAAACCTTAGAGTTGTATAACTCAATTCACTTTCAGCTTGTTAAGAGTGTAAAGCTTTGACATATTGTTTATTTTTAATCCAATTGAGGACAACTATAAACAATAATTTAACGTTCATTTAACCGTGAAGACTATCCTAATACTAATTTTCTTACTCTTTTCGAGTCTGAGTTTTGCATCGCACATTGTGGGAGGTGAAATTTACTATGACAATTTGGGAGGGAATCAGTATAGGGTAACCATAAAGCTTTACAGAGATTGTTTCTCCACTGGAGCTCAATACGACAATCCTTTACCCCTTACCATTTTTGATGGAAATGGAAATATTATTTCCACAGTTGATGTACCCTTTCCTGGGTCGCAAGTATTACCCTTACAGTTTACCAACCCGTGTATCAATCCTCCCAATAACGTTTGTGTAGAGGAAGCGATATACCAAACGATAATTACATTACCCAATAATACTTCGGGCTTTACTCTAAGTTACCAAAGATGTTGTAGAGGACCAAACGTTGTGAATTTGCTAGTGCCAGACGATACAGGACTTACATTAACTACTGATATTCCAGCCCCGAATCTTGGAGCGCTAACAAATAGTTCACCGCGATTTAACAATTTTCCTCCTTTGGTAGTGTGTAATAACGATGAGTTGATTTTTGATCATTCAGCGACGGATCCAGATGGAGACAGCTTAGTGTATGAACTTTGTACTCCTTTTCATGGAGGAACAAGTGCTATGCCTGTTGTAAATCCTGCTTCTGCACCGCCTTATACACCAGTGAATTGGAGTGGTGGTTTTTCGGCAGCTCAACCCTTTGGAGGAAATAGCCCCATCAATTTAGATCCCGCCAGTGGTTTGTTAACCGCAAGTCCACAAAATTTAGGCTTATATGCTGTTGGTGTGTGTGCGTATGAATATAGAAATGGGGTGCTCATAGGAGTGACACGTAGAGATTTTTTGTTCAAAGTAATCAATTGTGATATAACCTTAGAGTCCATCATTACCGAACAGGAAAATACACCCGGTTTTGTTTCCTTTTGTGATGGGTTGACTTTTACTTTCGATAATCAAAGTTACGGTGGTTCTAATTATCAGTGGGATTTTGGGGTGGCAGGTACAACTACAGATCAAAGTACAGGTTTTGAACCTACATTTACTTTTCCTGCAGAGGGGATGTACGAAGTAACACTAATCGTTAATCCAGGGTGGGCCTGTTCAGATACTACAGTAGAGACCTTTTATTTTTATGAAGAAATCACAAATGAGTTTGAACAACCTGACTCTATGTGTATTACAGGGAATTTATATGATTTTGAAGGGGAGGGACAATACTCTGGTGTAGGGACGCAGTATTTATGGACCTTTGACGGTCATGCAAATGTAGATTCTGTGGAAACAGAAGATGTGTTCGGAGTAGTTTTTGATACGAGTGGATTCATTCCTATTACGTATTCAATTGAGGAAAATGGATGTACAGCAAGTTATACCGATTCTGTATTCATATTTATGGAACCTACCATAAACTTCTATATAGATCCTGCATTGCATTGTGCACCGGCACAAGTCATTTTTTATGATAGTTCAGCTGCAGATGCACCCATAGAGTATTTCTGGACTTTTGGAGATGGTGAAAGTTCAACGCATCAAAATCCCATTCATACTTATGACAACCCTGGACTCTATGATGTGAGTTTGAATATTAAAGTTACCGAAGGATGTACCGTAGATACCACCCTTACCAAATTAGCCTATATTGACGTTAAGCCTTCACCAAATTCATCGTTTTTCGTTACTCCAACGGTTACAGATATTTTTCATAATACCTTTACTTTCGAAGATTTAAGTCACCAAGGAGTAGAGCATTATTACTATTTCAATGATAGTGTGTTTACGACGAATAGATTTACCACGCATATCTATCATGAGGGTGGGTATCACAGGCCTTATCAATTGTTAATCAACGAATGGGGATGTAGGGATTCCAGTTTTGTGTCGGTTTATATTCAACCCCTTACAACGCTTTATGCACCCAATACTTTCACGCCAAATGCAAGTGGGGTAAATGATGTATTCAAGATTGTAGTGTATGATATTTCTGAATTTTCTTTACAGATTTATAATCGCTGGGGAGAATTAGTACATGAATCTTTTGATCAGAACACAGGTTGGGATGGCAGAAATTTACAAGGTAATATGGTGAAGGATGGAACTTTTACTTGGAAAGCAAGATTCACTAACTCTGATGGTGTTCGAGAAGAGCGCTTAGGTCATATTACCGTGCTCAAGTAGCTTGATTAGGTTTTGACACTCACCTTTTAGATTATCGATTGAGTATTCGTGACCAGCATTATTTTCCCTAAATGATTCACCTTTATCTTTTGATGAATTTATAACTTTCCCCATTAATGACGACAAAGTACATGCCTTTTTGGAGGGCGCTAATATCGAGGAGAAGTGTATGGTTGTTTTTGGGTTGAAAGCTTATGTTTTTCTCATTTATTCCCTGTGCATTTAATAGGGAAATTTGTTTGTTCTGAATGTCTGGTGATGTTATACTGATGAAGTTTTTCGCAGGGTTCGGATAGAGCTCTACAGTTTCTTCATTTTGAATTACATCTACTGAAGAAATTTCAAGAGGCGTTCGTTCTCCGTCTAGTGAGCTTTGCGAAAGTCTGTAATAATAAATACCCGGTGCTGAATTATCATCTGTGTAAGAATAGTACTGTGGATTAAAGTTGTTTCCGGCACTTGGGATTTTTGCAATTAACTCCCAGTTCTCTGAATCCGTTGATTTCTCAATGATGAAATGATCATTGTTCACCTCGGTTAATGTTTCCCAGTCTAACTGTATGTGTTGTTGATTAGCATTGTATGTTGTTTCAAAGTAGTTCAAACTCACCGCTAAAGGTGTCCCAACCCCGATGGAACCTACGGTAATGAATTTGGTAGAATTAGTGGGAAGAATACTGTCGTGTATATTAGCAATCGTCAGCATATTTCCATTCAACGCGAAGCTAATTCCACTCGCAGTAGAATAACTCTGGGCATTTGTAAAATCCCCATCGTCGTCTATTAGTAATCGAAGATCAGATAAAGTTACTCCACTGTTAATAGCGTAGTTAGCAAGTTCTAAATCCATACTAAAACTACCGGCAAAATTAGTGTTCTCTATTTTCCATTCTCTTTCTACTCTACTGTTGATAGAGCTAGGTTTTTCCATCATAGAATTTGTAGTGGCATAAGTTGCAGCTTGATTGTTTCCGCTAACGATATACTGAATGTTACTTGGGTTTGAGTTCGGTGTAAATGATGTTCCATTGGAAGAATTATTAGCGGCCAGCTGACCAATGTAAATTCGAAAGTCATCATTTGCCGTGTGAGATTGTTTTTGGTAAATACTCATATTCTCATCTACACCAATACCAATTACGTCATTGTAGTAATTGGCATCATATACACTATATAGATTTGTGCCATCAGAAGCTATGTAATTGAGGAGGGGAAGACCGGTATTGTATCCCGTATTATCTAAGGTAATAGCATATTTTAATGCCAAGTAACTTTCAATGGCTCTAGATTCCGTTGCGGAAAGTATTTTTTCAATTCCGATTACCTCCATGATTTTTCCTTGAAATGCGCGAATGTTATTGTTGGATAATCCACTGTTTTTACTTTGTCTTCCAATAGTAAATGGTCCTTTGGAGGCAGCGTTGGCATTTTGAACAGCAATGGCTTGAGAATTTAAATTAGGTAAAGAGATAGGAGCGGCGTCGCTGGCTAAAAATTCACCTTGATAGAAAAGGCGTTGCTCCACCCCAAATTCAATTTCATATTTTATGATAACTGCTTCGGTTCCAAAGTTATGGTTTAATCCACTTACTGCTCCTCCATTTCCTGCTGCAGTTGATGAATAGTGAATAGATGTACCCGAAGAATGTGTAAGTCCATAACCTTTATTGGCATAACTCCCAAAATCGAATACAAATGCTTCTGGTTTATTGCTTTGTTCAGGTTCTACAACTACAAAATAGGTGATGCCGTTGTTTTGACTAAAGGGATAGTTATCCCCTAAATCCAACTTGTCATTTACACCATCAAACTCAATACAAGGGTTGTAATTCACATCGGTTGCCGCTGAACTTAAATAAATAGGATTTGGATTACTCGTTAGTGAGAATAAACCTTCGGCATCCCAATGATTCATAGAATTGTCACTCCAAGATAATACAGAACTGTTATTGAAAGCTGTAAGACCAAACCAAGTGTAAACATTCTCATTAGCCCTGAACCATGTTTGACAGCTCGGCATGTAGTTCTGAGAAAAACTTGTAGCTCCTATTAGCAGTATGAGTAGCAGTGTTAATTGTTTCATTTTCATCGGTTCAAAGCATTCGTCTTTATGAACTTTAATGTGTTTTTTACCGGTAGTTGTTGAAAATGTAGGTTCCTTTTATTGGTTTCTGTTTTGTAGTTTTTTTTATTGTGTTGTACAAGCCAATTGTTCTTATTTTCAATGATATATGTTTAAATACCTTAATTAGTGATTGATCTTTAACAGGGGTAAAACCCTTGTTTGATAAAGGGGTATTTCGTCCCTTCGTCACATTTGTAGTAGTATTTCGTCACTAAATCACAGCGTTTCGTCACTGTAATGATACGAGATTTACATTGAATGACAAAATAAAATAGTTCAAAGTTGGATTGTTTTCGATGATCAAGCTCCTGTCTTTACTAGAAAGTGTAGTTAAAACGTTTTACACACTTTGTTAATTGGCATTGAAAGTTGATGAAAAGGGGAGATTTCTCCTTTGTGTTTTAAATCTTCGCAATTAGTAATGAAGAATTAGGCGGCAAATGTATCCTACAACAAATAGAAATACAGCGACGACTAGTGCTTATATTTTAGTACTTCTTCATTTTAATATTTATTTTTGTAGCCTTAAAATTCAGACGCATAGAGATGGAGTATAATTTTCAGGAGATAGAACAAAAATGGAGAAAGTTTTGGGCAGAAAACAAAACTTTCAAAACAGAGGAAAACAAGGATAAAAAGAAGTTTTACGGTCTAGACATGTTCCCTTACCCTTCTGGGGCAGGATTACATGTTGGTCACCCTCTGGGATACATTGCTTCTGATATTTTTTCTCGTTACAAGCGTTTGCAGGGGTATAATGTTTTACACCCTATGGGCTATGATTCTTTTGGATTACCGGCAGAGCAGTATGCTATTCAAACGGGTCAACACCCTGCAATTACCACAGAAGCTAATTTGAAGCGTTACCGTGAGCAGTTAGATAAAATTGGGTTTTCTTTTGACTGGGATAGAGAAGTGAGAACTTCGGATCCTTCCTATTACAAATGGACGCAATGGATTTTTAAACAATTGTTTAATGCATACTATGATTATGATGCGGATAAAGCAGTAGTCATTGATGCGTTGATTGCAAAGTTCGAGAAGGAAGGAAACACAACAGTTAATGCAGAGCACAACTGTGAAATCGAATTCACTGCTGAAGAGTGGAAAGCGTTCGATGATAAACAGCAGAGCGATATTTTGATGGATTACCGTTTGACTTACTTGGCGGATAGCTGGGTAAATTGGTGTCCGGCTTTAGGTACTGTTTTAGCCAACGATGAAATCGTAAATGGAGTTTCAGAAAGAGGTGGTCATCCCGTAGAGCAAAAGTTAATGCGTCAATGGTCTATGCGTATTAAAGCATATGCTGAGCGTTTATTAACAGGGTTGGAGAAAGTAGATTGGACAGATTCAATCAAAGATATTCAACGTAACTGGATAGGTAAAAGTACAGGTGCTTCGGTTCGTTTTGCCTTAGAAAACAGTGAGGAGAATATCGAAGTGTTTACAACACGTCCAGATACAATTTACGGAGTTTCATTCATGGTATTGGCTCCAGAGCACGATTTAGTAGCTCAAATCACAACAGAAGAATATAAAGAAAAAGTTGAGGCATACCAAAAGGCGGCTGGTTTAAAATCAGAGCGCGATAGGATGTCTGAGACGAAGAATATTAGTGGTCAGTTCACCGGAGCTTACGCGATTCATCCTTTCTCTGGAGAAAAAATTCCAGTATGGATAGGAGATTACGTATTGGCTTCTTACGGAACAGGTGCTGTAATGGCGGTTCCTTGTGGAGACCAAAGAGATTACGACTTTGCAAAGCACTTCAATATAGAAATTAAAAACATTTTTGCGGATGTTGATATTTCTGAAGGAGCTTACGCTGAAAAATCAGGTACAATCGCAAACTCGGATTTCTTATCTGGTTTAGAAGTGAAAGAAGCGATGGCTAAAGCAATAGCGGCCATTGAAGAAAAAGGATTAGGTAAAGCAAAAGTGAATTACAGGTTGAGAGATGCTGTATTCTCAAGACAACGTTACTGGGGAGAACCTTTCCCTGTTTACTATCAGAATGGAATTCCTAAAATGATAGAGGATGAGTTTTTGCCGATTACACTTCCAGAAGTAGATAAATATTTACCTACAGAAGATGGTGAGCCGCCATTAGGAAATGCAAAAACGTGGAGCTGGTGTACAAACAAAAACATTTTGAAGGATAATGAAAAGCAAAATGGTACGTGTACTTGGCCAATGGAATTGAACACTATGCCAGGTTGGGCGGGTAGTTCTTGGTACTTCTTGCGTTACATGGATCCTAAAAATGAAAACGAGTTTGTAGCCAAAGATAAAGTAGAGTACTGGCAGAATGTAGATTTATACATTGGTGGTGCCGAGCACGCAACAGGACACTTGTTATATGCACGTTTCTGGTGCAAATTCTTGCATGATTTAGGATTTGTTCCTTTTGATGAGCCTTTCCAAAAAATGATTAACCAAGGTATGATCTTGGGTAGAAGTAGTTTTGTTTACCGTATCAAGGATACAAATACTTTTGTGACCTTCGGAAAGCGTAAAGAGCACCAAACAACTAGAATTCATGTTGACATCAACATTGTTGACAATGATAAATTAGACCAAGAAGCATTTAAAAATTGGAGACCAGAATTTGCAGATGCTGAGTTCATTTTAGAAGATGATGGTTCTTACGTGTGTGGTCACGAAGTTGAAAAGATGTCAAAATCTAAATTCAACGTACAAAACCCAGACGATTTGGTAGAGAAGTACGGAGCAGATACTTTGCGTATGTACGAAATGTTCTTAGGACCAATCGACCAGGCAAAACCATGGGATACAAAAGGAATTAACGGAGTACATAACTTCTTAAGAAAGTTTTGGCGTTTGTTCCACGATGCAGATAATAATGTAGCTATCTCAGAGGGAGAAGCGGACAAAAAAGCATTGAAAACTTTACACAAGACCATTAAAAAGATTCACGAAGATTTGGAGCGTTTCTCTTTCAATACAGGAGTTTCTGCCTTTATGATTGCCGTGAATGAATTGACAGAGTTGAAGTGTAACAACAAAGAGATTTTAGAAGGTTTAACCATTTTGTTATCTCCTTATGCACCTCACATTGCTGAAGAACTTTGGACGAAATTAGGTCACGAAGCAGGAACGATTAGTTATGCGGCTTTCCCTGAATTCAAAGAAGAATATTTGGTAGAAGATGCCTTTGCTTACCCCGTAAGTTTCAATGGTAAGATGAGGTTTAAAGCTGAATTACCTACTTCTATGTCGAAAGAAGACGTGGAAAAAGAGGTGTTGGCTATGGAACAATCTCAAAAATATTTAGACGGTAAGTCGCCGAAAAAGGTAATTGTTGTTCCAGGAAGAATAGTTAATATAGTAGTGTAAATGAAAGCACTACAAATCACATGTATAATTTTCCTTTTGTTGGGGTCTTCTTGTAAAGACCCCGCTAAGGGAGATGAAAATGTGAAGTATATTGCCACCAATCTTGTTTTAGGTCATAGAGGAGGTGGTGCTCATGTAGAAGAGGGTAAGATTGAAAATACCTTAGCTTCTATTCGCAATGGCCTAAATCAACTTGACGGATGCGAAATTGACATTCAAATGAGTGAAGATGGAACCATATGGGTCTACCACGATGCCTTACTCAGTTATTTTTGCGATAGTCTAGCACATCAAATCTGTGTACCAAAAAGCAAGGATGTATATCTGCACGAGTTAAGACAATGTAGAGAAGGTATAGAAGATAGTCTGTGTACGCTAGAGGAGGTCTTTCAACTCTTGTCCCAGAGTGAGTACAGGGATAAAACGCTTTCCTTGGATATTAAGGGGTATTTTGCTGAAGCTTGTTTTGAAGGGTCAAGTGCCAATGAAGCCTACTTTGACGATATGGCTAAACACCTAGATTTCCTTTTTGAAAAATATAATATCACCCATCAACTTATTCTAGAAACTGATTACACCTATATATTGGAGCAGGTGAAAGAAGACCATCCCCAAGTGAGATGTCATTTATTGGCCTATTCAAATTTTCAAGAAAAATTGGATAAAGCAACAGAGAAGGGATTGGATGGAGTGTCTTGTAGTTTAGCAGATACAAGTTTGAATTTTAGTTTACTACAAAAGGCAAGAAAGCAGGGTATGGAAGTGCAGTTGTGGACAATTGCAGATTCTAGTGCTTTGATGAAAGCGAAGGCGTTAGAGCCTTTTGCTATTCAAGTTGACCATCCTCATTTAGTGAAATAATAGCTTGCAAAGGATATATTTTCTCTTGCTCTATCGTATAACTATTCAATAATTCATATTCAGATAAAAGCGCTTGGTAGCTATGTTTTATCTCTTGATTTTCAACTTCTTCTAATTCAAAATCACCATGGATATGGTAGAGTTTATCGTGCATGAGTAGGTAGTCTTTCCAACATACACCATAAAGGTCTCCTTTAAATGTTCCCAAATAAATAGGTTCTGAAGCACTGCATTTTTGAGAAAACTTCATGCCTGCTCCAAGCCAATTAACCATCAGGTTTTTTTTGTTGAAATCTTTGTCTATTAACTCCATCAAACTCTGTGGTATATCCCAATGCGAAATAATTTCATGAAAGGTCTTGACTTCTTTTTGCAAAGGGGAAAACACAATTAATGGGACGTTGTATAATCCGAGTACATCGGTATTGTTAAGGTTTAATACGGCATGATCACCCATTAAAATGAATACGGTGTTCTTGTAATCCTCACGTTTTTTATAGTCTTCAAAAAATGCTCTTAGTGCATCATCCGTATAACATAGAGAAGAAAGTACGTCTTTATTATATTCAACAAAACCAGAGCCGAGGTGCTCGAATTGAGTTTTGGTGCGTTCTATATAATGTGCTTTGTTTGGAATATCGAAGGGTGAATGGAGACTCAAGGTTAACCACAGATTGAAATAAGGCTGAGTATTTGTATTTTCATCCATGAACCTAAAGTACGATTGAGCCACCTTCTTATCATGCAAACCCCAAGAGAATTTCTCGGGTGTATTGTTTCCCTTGAGTTGATAATTCTTCTCCATGTATCCAAGGTCTACAATGTTTGAGAAATTCAATTTTTTAAGGAACCTTAGGTAACTATCGAAATAAGCATCTCCGCCATAAAAGAAATTGAAGTTGTAATTCCTTTTTTGTAATAAATGGGGAAGCGAAAGAAATAAGGGGTAATTCTTTAAATTAAGAAAACCGCGCTCGTATCCGTGAGGTAACCCTCCTAAAGTTGCAGCAAAAACGCCATGAGTTCGGTCTGTAATGCTTAACATGTTGGGCCAGTATAAACTTTTCTTAGCTAAGGAGTCTAAAAAAGGTGTTCCTCCTCTGTACTTCGAAGAATCTCCTATAAATTCGGATGACATACCTTCGAGGTAAATCATAACAATGTTCATAGAGTCTGTTCTGTGAATGTAGGGTTTCCATACATCATTCCTATTTGTATCCAATTTCTTGCAAAATGGAAAAGCTAGAAAAGATGAGGTTGTTTCCTGTTCAGTGTGTTCCCTATAATTCTTTATTAATGTGATGTAGTCAACGTTCGCTTGATCGTTCTTAGAGTAATGCTCTATTACACTGCTCAAAAAGTGTGTAATTTTTGAACTGTGAAGTTTTGTTTCGTAATAACTGTATTTACTGTTGTGGTGTGGGTTAACATCCATGCGAAAGATGAACAGTGCAGAAAGTATGATAAAGAAAGCCAAAGGGAAGTAATGATTTAACTTTTCTTTCTTCGAGATACTTTTAAAACTCACAACGTAAATAACTCCCGCTATTATTCCTGTTAGATAGGTAAGGCTTGACAGGCTAAATAAAACAAATTGGTCTCCCGAAATGATCAACTTTATCTCCTCCCAACTGAAGCTAAATATCGAGATGTCCAGTAAATAATGTGAGCTTAAAAAGAATTTGGTAAAAAGTGTGTTGAGTAGTATGAGTAAACTTCCAAAAATCAGGTGGAAATTATTAAATATTTTGATCGATATTTTTTTTAAAAGCAGGGATAAAGGGAATATGCTTAATCCAATTACGCCAAATAGTATAAGGTCAAACTCTATGGCGTAGCTATAACTTCTTAAAATGTTGTGGTACGTGAAACCTCTGTTAATGAGAAATAAAAATTCTACAGTGCGCGCAAAAATAAAAGCAAGAGATAAAGGAAGGAAAATCTGAAAATAGGTCTTTGAAAATTTCAGTATGTAGTTTTTAAGGGTCTTGGGCACCATAAACTAGGTGAGTTTTTTTTGCATGTTACTAACGCACAAAAATAAGATTAATTGTAGATACTTCTAAGAGCGGAAAATTTTCCCTTGAAAGGAGGGTTCGGAAATTCAACGCTTTGATACAATAGCCTGAATATGTTTCTTTTGAATTGCATAGGAACGGAAATAAATCGAAAAAGTACAAATTCCCAAAAATTGGCACATTTTTAGTAAATTCCGATTTGAATTAAAACTATTATTATGAAAAGAACCACTTTAATCGCATTAGCAGCCATTGTTCTTGCGTCGTGCTCAACATCTAATGAAGTTGTTAATAACAACCGTATTCAAAAAAGAAAATACACCAAAGGATGGCACGTTAAAAAATCAACGAAGTTTAAAAGAACCAAAGGAACTCATGAAGAGGAATTGGTTGCGAAAACTGAAAACACACCTACAACTCAAGAAGATTTTGATTTCAAATTACCCGTGAAAGAGGTTGAGTTAACTACGGATAAAACAGAAAATATAGCGTTAGAAAATTCTGAAATGACGCCAGTTGCTGAAACAAAAGTGGAAACAACAACTCCCGTTAATAACCGTGAAAAGAAACAGGTAAATGAGAAGATCAAGCCAAGCTTAAAAGACAAGTTAATTGCAAAAGCTGCTGTAAATAAAATCGAAAAAGCCTTAGCAGATAAGGATCTTCCGAAAGATGTTGCTGCCATGGATGTCAGTCAAAATAAAGAGGAGGCTAGCTCTTCTTTCACAGATGATACAGAATTGATCTTATTATATGTTTTAGCTGTATTAATTCCATTTTTAGCGGTAGGGATTGTTACGAACTGGGACATCGGTCAGGTTTTACTAAATCTTTTGCTTTGTATTTTATGTATGGTACCAGGTATCATTCACGCGATTATCGTCGTAAACAAAAATGCGTAATAGATTTATCAATTAATTAGAAAAAGGGATGTACAGAAAAATCAAGTTTGTTGTTTGGATGTGCATCCCTTTACTTTTGCTTTTTTTACCAGCCACGTATTTCGATGAGGGACAAAGTATATGTCCTTCCAAACTACTCTTCAATAAAGAATGCCCCGGTTGCGGAATAACACGTAGCGTTCAACACGCCATTCACTTAGATTTTCAAGCTTCTTGGGATTATAATAAACTCATCATAATTGTACTTCCCTTACTCCTTTTGTTTTGGCTTTACTATGCCAGGAAGTTTTATCAGTCTGCCTTCAAATAAAACCTTGTCGTTTTAAGTTTTAATTTCAATTTTTTCGTTGTAAAACTTAATGTAGACAATGCATTAATACCCAGAAAAGTCTACTTTTGCGAACCAATACTAAGAATTAAAACTCAGCTCAAATGAAAGATTTAAAAATGACCAACCGTTTGCTGTTAGTAATAGTAATCGCCTTGTGTTTTTATCTACTGAAAGTTTTGTCTTTCATTTTCGTTCCTTTGGTTTTCTCTATGTTCATTGCTTTGTTGTTTTTACCCTTAATGAGATGGTTGAGAAACAAAGGGATTCATAGAGTACTATCTATCGTAATTTCCTTGATTGTATTTGCAGGAGTAATTTACGCGGGAGTGGAAATTTTCGCTTTAGCATCACGAGAAATTAGAAATGCAGATCCAGAATTCTTTGCAAAGGCCAAAGAGAAAATAGCTTATTTAATTACTTCCGGACAAGAAATGCTAGGAATGGAAGTAAGCTCTAAAGAAGCTGCCTTGAAAGATGTAGCTGAGCAGTTCAATTTTGCAGGTAAATTGGGAGGTGCTTTTGGTGCTGTGTCTAATTTGCTTTCCATGACTTTAACAACCATTTTCTTTACGGTACTTTGGTTAGCAGAATCCATCAATGTTCAGAAGCTGCTACAGGATTTTGTAATCCGTAATGAGTTTACTTCGGTAAAGACTTTTATGAAAATAGAAAGTGAACTTATCACCTTTGTGAAAGTGAAATTCTTGGTGAGTTTGTTTACAGGTATTGGTTTTAGTTTAGCTTGTATAGCCTTTGATGTAAGTTTTCCAATTTTTTGGGGACTATTTGCTTTCCTCATCAACTTCGTACAAATGATAGGATCTATTATTTCGGTGGTTTGTTTAGCAATATTTGCTTTGGTAGAATTAGATCCAACAGGAACTTTACTTTTCTTTGTATTAGTAATAACAGGAGTACAAGCCTTGTTTGGAGGGATAATAGAACCTGTAATGATGGGGAAATCATTCTCTATAAACGTAATTGCAATTTTGGTGATGTTAATGTTCTGGGGCTTCATTTGGGGAATTCCAGGTATGATCATGTCTATCCCAATTACAGTATTCATCAAGATAATATTAGATGAATTTCCAAATACTAAAAAGATAGGAAGTTTACTTTCTGGCCCAGAGTTTAAGGCGCCCATTAAGTTGAAGAAATAAAAAAAGCCCCTCAACAGATTTGCTGCTGAGGGGCTTTTTTTGGTATTAACCTTTAATTCTTATTGGATAGAAACACGCTTGATTTTTGTTTCTCCCTTATGGATGGCAAAACCAGCCGCTATCAAATAGTCTTCAATTTCTTTTGCTGTCATTTTATATAGTTTACCTCTATCCATATCTTTATTTAAAAGCGTGTAATGTAAGTATTCGTCCTTCATCGTATAGACTTCACCACTTTTGTTTTCTAAGTGTTTTAAGAATACCGGGAATGGCGTATATAGGTAATACGTTCCCTCAACAACACTGTCTTTGTGAATTGCCGTTGTTGGTAACTGCTCTACAGAAAACTCATTTTGTACCGCAGTGTACTTTTCCCAATTTACTTGTACTCCTAAATTTTTCTCTAGGCCTTCTTTAATTTCTTGTAAGGCTGCTTTTTTGTCGGCAGAAGTCGAGTAATACACCAAATCGTATAAAGTTGAGTCTTGTACAAGATCATTAACATATACTTCAGATGGAAGCTCAAACAACACAGAAACGATCTGCGAAAGCGTAGCGCCGTGGAAGGTAACTTTGGCTGTGTCTCCTTTAAAAGAAGTTCTGTTGCCGTAATAGCGTTCTGCCAAAGAGGGTCTAAAAATATGTTGCTCATACACTGCAGGCATATTCTTATTATTCCCGTGTTCTAAAAAGTAAGCGGTGCGAATCAAAGGATCTTCTCCCGCTAAAAATCCTCGGTAGGGAAGCACACTTTCTTTTTCTTCACCCGTTGTTGCCGCTTGTTCTAACTTTCCTTTTTCCAAGATTTCAACCAATTCTTCTTTGTTTAAATGATGGGCCTGATGTATTATTTTACCTTGAGGGTCAATTACATAAACTTGAGGAATAGCTGATATTTTATAGTTTTTAAAGTCTTCTTTGCTCTCGTTTACTCCTATCCAAAAGTTGTAATCAGTATGGTTTACAAAGTTTTCCACCTTTGCCAATTTCTCTGTGCTTATGGCTAAAAACTGAACGTTTTGATCTTTAAACTCAGTATATAATTTGTCCATTTTAGGGAAAGACGCCACACATGGAGAACACCAAGTTGCCCAAAAATCTAACACTACATATTTTCCTTTTAACTGTTCCAAAGTAGGTACTACATTGTCCGCCTTATTAAAAATATGATCTACGTGTACTTCCGGTGCTGTTGCCCCTATTTCCAACTGTGCACTTGCATTGATAGCAAGGCAGATTCCTAAAATTCCTAGCAATTTTTTCATGGCTGCAAAGATGTTAAAAAAGTGGTTTTTGATAAGTAGAAAGGAGCTTGTAAAATTAGAATGACTTGTAAAGCTAAGGAGTTGGCAAACGGCCGGGCCATTCATTTTAGTCCCCAATAAATTCAGAAGTGTCACTAAACCTCAGGTCCACTTCCGTTGGTCGTACCCCTTTGGTTAAGTTCCACTACTTCATTTTTTGCGGCGCTGCCATTGCTGTCCCTGTTTGATTTTGCCCCAACAAGTAGCCTGCATTAATAGGAAATGATTAGACCAAAAAAAAGTGATACACCTTCATTGCGTATCACTTTTTAAGTTTGTTATTGTAGACTCAAGTCCCAATCTTTGAAAACAGGTTCGTAGCCTTGTTTTTTAATCACCTCTATAAAGGTTTCCGTAGATCTTTTATCGTCAATTTCAAATTGCTCCAAATTCACCTCAGGGTTAGCATAACCTCCTGGATCTGTTTTAGAATCAGCTGAAATACTGGTAACTCCGAGTTTTATAATGTTGTTTCTAAAAGTTTCGGATTCTCGGGTAGACATACTCAACTCTACCTCTTGGTTAAAGATTCTATACGCACAAATCAATTGTACCAATTCTCTATCTGTCATAACCGATTTCAATTCAATTCCACCGGCACAAGGGCGCAAACGTGGGAAAGAAATAGAGTATTTGGTCTTCCAATATGTACGCTCTAAATAGTCTAAATGTGAAGCACAGAAGAAAGTGTCTGTTCTCCAATCTTCCAAACCGAAAAGCACACCGAGTCCCATTTTATGAATTCCTGCTTTTCCTAACCTGTCGTGTGTATCTACACGGTAATCGAAGTTAGATTTTTTTCCTTTCGGGTGGTGAATTTTATAATCGTCTTTGTGGTAAGTTTCCTGGTAGACCAAAACAGTGTTTAAACCTGCAGCAATCAATTTTTCATAATCTTCTTGATCGAGCGGTTGCACTTCCATGGCAATATGAGAAAAGTAAGGTTTGATGAGTTCTATGGCATTTAAGAAATAATCAACTCCTACAGTTTTGTTAGCTTCTCCGGTAACAATCAAAATGTGATCGTAGCCCATAGATTTGATAATCTTAACCTCGGCTAAAATCTCCTCATCTGTAAGTGTTTTACGGTCGATTTTAACATCTAAACTAAATCCGCAGTAGGTACAAATGTTCTGACATTCATTGGATAAGTACATTGGAATGTACATCTGTATGGTCTTTCCAAAGCGCTCTTGGGTTAATTGCTGACTCAAGGCGGCCATTTGCTCTAAATAAGGAGCGGCTGCCGGAGAAATCAAGGCTTTGAAATCTTCCAAATCTCTTTTAGGGTTGCGCAAAGCACGTTCAACATCTGCGGCAGTTTTACCATAAATGCTGGCTTTGGTTTGGTCCCAATCTATTTTGTTTACTTCCTCTTTGAACATTTGACCTGGATTTTAAGATTAATCTTCTAAGAAACTTGTTAATGGACTACTCGCAACGGCTGTATTTTGAATACCACCCAATTTTGCTTCGTAGGCCATTCTTCCTGCTTCTACCGCTTGTTTAAAGGCAATCGCCATTTTCACAGGGTCTCCTGCAACAGCGATAGCTGTGTTTACCAATACAGCATCAGCACCTAATTCCATAGCTTCTGCTGCGTGAGAAGGAGCTCCCAAACCTGCATCAACAATTACCGGAACTCTCGATTGGTCTACGATAATTTCAATAAAATCACGCGTTCGTACCCCTTTATTAGAACCAATTGGCGCTCCCAGAGGCATAACCGCAGCTGTTCCTGCGTCCTCTAAATGTTTACACAAAACAGGGTCTGCATGAATGTAGGGCAAAACAATGAATCCTTTTTTAGCCAATTCTTCTGTAGCCTTCAAGGTTTCAATTGGGTCTGGCATTAAATACTTTGGGTCGGGGTGAATTTCTAATTTCACCAAGTTCGTTTCCAAAGCTTCTCTTGCCAATTCTGCCGCAAAAACAGCTTCTTTAGCGTTTCTTACCCCTGAAGTATTCGGTAATAAGTTGAATTGCGTATGGTTCAAATGACGTAAAATTCCGTCATTTTCATTTTGAACATCCACACGTTTTAAAGCAACCGTTACCAATTCAGAACCACTGGCCAATAAAGCTTCTTCCATTACGGCATTGCTACTAAATTTTCCAGTTCCCGTAAATAAACGCGATTGTATTTCTATGTCTCCTAATTTCATTTTCTTTCCGTTAATGGTGAAGTTTGCTTCACATTCTGTTCTACTAAATCTACAAATTTTTGAATGTGTGCCACATCAAATTTTTCATTGTGTATGCATCCAGAAATTGCAATACCGTAAACGCCAGTTTGCATGATTTGGGGAATGTCTTCCAATTCAATTCCTCCAATGGCGTAAACAGGTGTGTCTATGTTTTTCGCCTTCATGATCTGCAAGCAAGTATTATAACCTCTGCTTCCTAGAGAAGGACTTAATTTTTCTTTGTCTTTCGTGGTGGTAAAGGTGTAAGGACCTAAGCCTATGTAATCCAACAATTCTAAATTGTAGCTCAAGATATCTTCTATTGAATTGGCGGTAGCCCCTATGATTTTGTCTTCGCCTAAAAAGGTTCTTACTGTGCTGTGAGCTTCATCCTCTTTACCAACATGAGCGCCATCTACATTGTTTTTGATTGCAAAACTGTAGTGGTCGTTTACCGTAAGAACAACACCCAATGTCTTACACTTCTCTGCCAAATCGAAAAGCGTTTCTGTGAAGAAAGTTTTGTAATCTTGTTCGGGATGGCGCGCTTCGAAATGATTTTGCTTGATACGCAGTTGTATCCATTTAATACCTCCTTCAGACAAGCGATCTACCCAAGATAAATCTTGAAAATCTTCGTTGGGATGTGTAATGTATTGTATGCGCGGTAACATAATTTGCTCTTTACATTAGGAGTATTCTTCTAAAAAAGCACCGCAGCAAACTTGAGGGTCCTCAAGTACTGTTGAACTTTTTCCCTACGTCAGCCTTAACTGCCTCAGGTTCGAAGAGTATTTCTCAGAATTTTACTGAAACTCAGTAAAAGACACCCCTAAAAGTTTGATACAAAGTTAGGAGTTGTTTTGGAGATGGCAAAGCGTTGTGGGATGCAAATAGTTAAAGATGTAAGAATTTAATGTTTTGCGTAGATTGGCTAAGGAAAGAATCCCTGAAATCATGTTGAAATTCAGAAACTTGTCATTTAAAACACGCGTTTTCAATTCTTTTTCTTGGTTCCTAATAAAATCTGTAACTTTGCCCCCTCAAATACAAAGACTTTGGCAAAAATACGCGACATAGAATTAGGAGATTTCCCATTATTGTTGGCACCCATGGAGGACGTGAGTGATCCGCCCTTTAGAGCCTTGTGCAAGAAAAACGGAGCTGATTTAATGTACACAGAATTCATTTCCTCTGAAGGATTGATTCGTGATGCCGTTAAGAGTGTGAAGAAGCTGGATATTTTTGAATACGAACGTCCTGTTGGGATTCAGATATTTGGTTACGACATTGAAAGTATGAAGCGTGCTACAGAAATTACGGAGCAAACCAACCCTGATATCATTGATATTAACTACGGTTGTCCGGTAAAGAAAGTGGCGTGTAAAGGTGCAGGAGCAGGAATTTTGCAAGACATCCCCAAAATGGTTAGAATGACAGAGGAGATCGTGAAAACGACGAAGCTTCCTGTTACTGTAAAAACGCGTTTGGGTTGGGATGATAACTCTAAACACATTGTTGAAGTTGCAGAGCGTTTACAAGATGTAGGAATTGAAGCGATTTCTATTCACGGTAGAACGCGTAAGCAAATGTACAAGGGAGAAGCAGACTGGAGTTTGATTGCTGAAGTGAAAAATAACTCAAGAATGCACATTCCTGTATTTGGAAATGGAGATATAGATACGCCAGAAAAGGCAGTTGAATACAAAGATAGATACGGTGTTGATGGTATTATGATAGGTAGAGCAAGTATAGGATACCCTTGGATATTTAATGAAATAAAGCACTACCAGAAAACCGGACAACATTTGCCAAAACCTACCATTAAAGAACGTGTAGCCATAACACGTGAACACTTGGATATGAGTATCCAATGGAAGGGTGAAACTTTGGGAATAGCTGAAATGAAACGTCACTATACGAATTACTTCAAAGGAATTCCTCACTTTAAAGATTACCGTACTCGCTTGGTAACTTCTTTTAATTTGGATGAAATCAGAGCGATTTTAGATGAAGTTGAAGTGAAGTTTGCAGGGGTAGAAACCTTAGTATAATAAAATGAGGGCTTTTTTAACGAAGCCCTCATTTTATCTAATTAGCAACTACTTCAGCGAGATTCGATATTTTCTCGTCCAACTCTTCTTTAAATCTTGTGTTAATTAGTTTTCTAGCATCCGAAATTTCTTCATTTGATCTATAGTTTTTAAGTAGGTTTTCAAACAAATCAATTTTTTCTTTAATATTCCCATTCATTAAATATTCTAGGTAAAGAATGTAGAATATTTTTTGATCAGATACTTTATATATGTTCAAAGATTCATATATAGATTTGATTTCGAAATATTTCTTAACAAATTCAGGTGTTTTGGTTAAATCGAAATTTTCACTTTTAAAAATTTGAAAATAATATTTGTCAAATATTTGTTTCTTTTGGTTAGAGGCTTTTTCGGGAAAGCCTTGAATGGAAAACATAATTTGACCTAACTTTTCCATACTAATTTTGTATTTGTAATTTTTAGAAGGATTAATCCCTGTATCACCAGTTTTTCTGGCATATATTATATCTGCTGTATCTAGGAATTGCTCAATTTGTAATTGTTCTTCATTCAGAGATTTTAAATCTATGTTAGATATGGCATTTTGACTATTTGTAAATTGAGCTATTTTATTTCTTACTTTACTATCGTTAGCTGTTTTAAAAACACGCAATAACAATTGACATTGAGAAAGATACTTGGTAATATTTTCTTCATCCATTTGATTAAAATGATGAATGGTTCTTAATGATTGTCCTCCATTAACAATTTGAAAATCTTCTATTGTAATTTTAACTTTTTTATTAGCATTTGTATCCTCAGATTTAATATCTGTTGCCGTTATAGTTAAGCCATTATTGAAAAGGAAAAACTTTGTTGGCTCATCTTTTAATGTCTCAAGAATTCCATTATTGAATTTGGACTTAACTATTAACCCTCGAACATTATCGAATAGTAAGTTAAAGTCCATTTTTGTATTTGCTAATGGTGAAAAATCTTCCATTTTATAATCATCCCGGAGGCTTTTATCATTACAGGTAATCCTAATTAAGTCCGACGCTGTAATTCTGATTACATATGACTTAGAGGATGATAGACTGCTTTCTGAAAAAGGTAAAATTGAATCTTTATCAATATGCAGCGTAGAATTTATTGATTCAGGCCTTATAGACATAGATTCGGTAATGGAATCTAAACCGATTGCTATCGTTTCAAAATCATACAAATTTTTTAGTTGATTTATTTCCATAGAATCGACATTTAGCTCTTTGGATTCATTACTGATTACATATAATCTTAGTTTCCAAATTTCTCGGCCATTCAATTTTTCAATTACTCGTTTTGCAATTTTTTTAGTTTTTCCAGATAAAAGAGATAAATCACCAGCGACTATTGCATTGGTTAGTTTTGTGGATAGGAATGTTTCATTTAAATTTTGTTCCTTATTAGGATTATACTTTTCTCTAAATTTGAAATTGAAAAAATTTATGTAATTTTCTTCTTCATCTATGTGAATAGCATCGACACCATAATCCTCTTCTCCCTTGTTAAAAACGAATTGGTTAAATTCTTTATCTGTAATTAGGTTTACAATTTCTGAAATGTCTTTTATATTTAATACAGATTCTAACATTAAAAGATAAAATCCAATTCTATCTTTATGAATATCTGTTGGGGGCTCAATATTTTTATCAAGAACATGCTCTAGAATATCAAAGTAAGATCTACATTTTATATTCAATAATTTAAAGTCATTAATGTTTGCCATTTATCTGGTTTAAGGTTAAAATGAAATTTATCCTCTTTTTTATATCTTTAAAGAGAATAAGGGATAATAATAACAATAAAATATCAATTGTATCCAAAAAGGGATAGCAGCGGCACTTTTTAAGATAGAAAGACAAATGAAATTTAATAGAGAAGGGCGCCCACGGGTAGCCCTTTTGTATTTTAGTTGAATGTCTTTTTAGTTTGAAAACTATAGCGGAAAGCCCGGTGAAAAACTGCGTTTTTTATTTTGCCTCCATCCATTCATCGTACCACATTTGGAACATCAATAAATACCACATTTTAAAATCGAGTTCTTTTTTACCCGCGTAGAAATTGCGTTTTAGTTTTTCTATTGCGCTCCAATTGAAGAAGCCTTGTTGGGTAATTTTTTCTTCAGAGATAAAATGATTGACGTGCTCCTTTAATTCTTTCCACATCCATTCTGCAATGGGAATGGCAAAACCTTGCTTGGGTCTTTCCATCATTTCCCTAGGAATATGGTCGTGTACGATTTCTCTTAAAATGTGCTTTTTGACACCCTTGTGGTATTTAAAATCATCTGGTAATTGGGCCGCATATTCTGCTATTCTATGGTCTAACAAAGGTTCTCTTCCTTCTATGCTGGCAAACATGGTAGCTCTATCTACTTTTGTAAGTATGTCGTCTAACATATAAGTATTGAAGTCTATGGCTTGCATGTAGGCCAAGGGCGAGAAGTGTTCCTTTTTCAAGGCCTTGCTCGTATAAAGCGTGTCCAAAGTAGTCACTCTTTCTTTTAAAAGTTGTTGTACTTGGTCGTCTGTAAATTGCTGACTCAAACTTAGCATGATAGACTCCGCATCCGGGTTCTTCAATATCCCTTTCATCTTTTCATAACGGTTATGAAAGTTGTACTTGTGTTTAAGCACAGGGATGGCGTTGGAGGGAATAAGATCCATGATGTTGGCCATGGTTTTACCAGCAAAGCGGGGTAGCTTCTCCAATTTAGGAAGCATTTTCAAAAGGTAATCGTAGCGGTTGTAGCCTGCGAAAATTTCGTCACCTCCATCTGCACTTAAGGCTACCGTAACATGTTCGCTGGCCATTTTACTGACCAACATTGTAGGCAAAGCGCTACTGTCTGCAAAAGGCTCATCGTAATGATAGGGTAATTTGTGAATTAACTCCAAGGCTTCGTTGGCGGTGCATTGGAATTCGTAATGGTCTGTACCCAGATGGTTGGCAACTTCTTTGGCATAAGGAGCTTCGTTGAGGCCTATGTCAGGTACACCTATGGTGAAAGTTTTCAGCTGCTGACTATTGTTGGCTTGTAAAATCGAAGTCACCGCGGCCGAATCATAACCACCGCTCAAGAAAATTCCCACGGGAACATCGGCGCGCATTCTATATTGAAAAGAAGAGGTTAACAGCGCTTTTGTTTCCTCCTTCGCTTGTTTAAAGCTTATGTTTTTCTTGGGTTGATTGTAATAGTTGTAAATGTCCCAATACTTCTTTTGTTCTATTTTTTTTGTTGCTAAGTCGAGGTATAAATACTCACCTGCTCCTAATTTTCTTACCTTTTTAAAAATTGAATGAGGCGAAGGGATATTTCCATACTGCATAAAAGCAGCCAGTGCATTGGTGTCTATTTCCTTTTCAAATAGGGGGTGTTGGTGAAAAGCTTTCAGTTCTGAAGCAAGTAGCATGAGTCCATCTTTCTCATAAATGAAAAAGGGTTTTACTCCAGCTCTATCTCTGGCGGCAAAGATTTTATTTTGTTTTTCATCGAAGACTACAAAAGAAAACATTCCGATAAACTTCTCGAGACATTTTGCACCCCACTCTTCGTAAGCATGTAATAAGGTTTCGGTGTCAGAATGTGATCTAAAGCTATGGCCTAGTACTGTCAATTCTTTATTGATTTCCTCGAAATTATAAATCTCCCCGTTGAAAATCACTCGCAAATGTTGGTGCTGCATGGGTTGTTTTCCAGCCTCAGAAAGATCTAGAATGGACAATCTTTTATGTCCCAAACCCAGGCTGAAATTCCCTTTTTGAATGAGCTCAAAACCTTCTCCGTCCGGACCGCGATGGTGGAGGGTACGGGTCATGGCTTGAAGGGTGTTCAAGTCTGTTTTTTGAGAATAATCTATAAAAGCTGCGAAACCACACATATGAGGGTAAATATAGGGGATGGTGATGAAAATGTTAGGAATCGCATAGATTTTTCGCCGAAAATTGAAATTTCTACAGACTCCCAGCTTACAATCCGTTAAATTTCATCTGCTTTCCACATTTATCCAAGGAGATAGACTTCTCACTTCATTTTTATGACTTATCTTTGCAAATTGTTAAAAACGACTAATACATAATTGTATTTAAAAGATTATCAAATGAGTGTTATTGAACTTTCAGATCAAGAGATTCAGCGTAGAGAAACGTTGAATAAATTGAGGGATTTAGGGATCAACCCATATCCTGCAGCACTGTACCCTGTTACGCACAAATCTGCTCAGATTAAGGAAAACTATACTGAGGGAGAAAAGGTTGTAATTGCGGGTAGATTAATGCGTCGAAAGGTTCAAGGAAAGGCCTCTTTTGGTGAACTTCAAGATGCAGATGGAAGAATTCAAGTGTACTTTAACCGTGATGAAATTTGTCCGGGAGAAGATAAAAGCTTGTACAACGATGTGTTTAAGAAATTACTAGACCTTGGTGACTTCGTAGGAGTTGAAGGTGAGGTGTTTAAAACGCAAGTTGGTGAAACAACGGTTATGGTAAAGAACTTTACTTTGTTAAGTAAATCTTTAAAACCATTACCACTTCCAAAAACGGATGCAGATGGAAAGGTACACGATGCGTTTACAGATCCTGAATTGCGTTACCGTCAGCGTTACGTTGATTTAACGGTAAATCCACAAGTAAAAGAAATTTTCGTGAAGCGTACAAAGTTGTTTACGGCGATGCGTAATTTCTTTAACGATGCAGGATATATGGAGGTTGAAACTCCAGTTTTACAGTCTATCCCTGGTGGAGCGGCGGCAAGACCATTTATTACGCACCACAATGCATTGGATATTCCTTTGTACATGCGTATTGCCAATGAGTTGTACTTAAAGCGTTTGATTTGTGGTGGATTTGACGGGGTGTATGAGTTCTCTAAAAACTTCAGAAATGAAGGGATGGACAGAACACACAACCCAGAGTTTACAGCCATGGAAATCTACGTTTCTTACAAAGATTACAACTGGATGATGGATTTCACAGAGCGTTTATTAGAGCACTGTGCAATGGAAGTAAACGGAACAACAGAAGCTACATTTGGAGAGCATAAAATAGATTTCAAAGCGCCGTATAAGCGTGTTACTATGCGTCAGTCTATTATTGACTTTACAGGTTTCGACATCAAAGGTAAAACGGAAGATGAATTAAGAGAAGCGTGTAAATCAATGGGAATAGCTGTTGACGATACGATGGGTGTTGGTAAATTGATCGATGAGATTTTCGGAGAGAAATGTGAAGGAAACTACATCCAACCAACTTTCATTACAGACTACCCGAAAGAGATGTCGCCATTGTGTAAAGAACACAGAGAAGACCCAAGTCTTACAGAGCGTTTTGAGTTAATGGTTTGTGGTAAAGAAATTGCAAATGCTTACTCAGAGTTGAACGATCCTATCGATCAAAGAGAACGTTTCGAAGACCAAGTTCGTTTGGCACAAAAAGGAGATGACGAAGCAACAGAGCTTATCGATCAAGATTTCTTAAGAGCCTTGGAATACGGTATGCCACCAACATCTGGTTTAGGTATTGGTATGGACAGATTAATCATGTTCTTAACCAATAATCCAGCAATTCAGGAAGTATTGTTCTTCCCGCAAATGAGACCTGAGGTTTTTGGAGCAAAGAAAGGTCCTGAGTTGAATGAAAACGAAAAGTTGATTTTTGACTTACTTGCGAAACAGCAAAAAATGGACTTAAACGTATTGAAAGAACAAGCTGGTTTATCTAACAAGCAGTGGGATAAAGGAGTGAAAGGTTTGGCAAAACACGGTTTAACTAAAGTAACGAAGGAAGAAGATCAATTGACAATCGAATTGGTATAATCCTCAAGATAAAGAAGAGAAAGTCCGATGCCTTTGGTGTCGGACTTTTTTTATGGCTCATATTTTGGCAAACGGCCGGGCTAATCATTATAGTCCCCAAGAGCTCGTTTAAGTCGCAATATGTGCTACCCTCACTTCCTCCGGTCGTAATTGTAGCACTTTGCTTACTAAAAACAAGCTATTGGGGAGCTGCCATTTTTATCCCTGTTTGGGGTTGAAAAGATGCTGTTCTGTATGGGAATTGAAATCTTATAGTAAAACTAGAGAATAAGCTACCTGCGAGAATCCACATTTTTTTATTGGGGAAGTGGCTTTACTTTTACAAATAAGAAACCTAAAAAAACCTAATCATGAAAAAGCTAAACATTCTTATCATTACCATTTTTTCTTGCTTATTAGTTGGTTGTGGAACTACGCCAGAATTCAATAAAAGAAAATATACCAAGGGTAAATTCCGTATTCATCATAAACTAAAGAAATACAGAGCTTCCTCTGAATTGCAAGAAGAAAAGGAAGGCGCTGAAAAACAAATTCAAGAAAGTCAAAATCGCAAGAAAGAACAGCAAGATTCATTGCACGATCCAGGAAGGAACTTAGTTCTCCGGTTTCTGAAACATCCGAAAGTAAGGAGGAAGTAGAGCTTCCAAAGGAAATTTATACAGAGGAGGATGGAAAGATGAATATGTCTGAGGTTAGGGCAAATATAGCACTCATACTTACCACTATTTCGTTATTGTGCTTGTAT
>NZ_JAWWCF010000014.1:0-25368 GCF_033720595.1 Lishizhenia sp.
CATACCTAACCCTATCATAACTTCTGTACTTTGTGTGGTATATCCCATAAAGTTACGGTGTAATTTACCTTGCTGATGTGCAACAGATAGTTCATCCTCAGGTAATGCAAAGTGGTCCATTCCTATTTCTTGATATCCCAACTTGAGTAACTCTTCTTTTCCATATTCATAGAGTGCTTGCTTCTCTTCATTTTTGGGAAGGTCGTCTTCATTATAACCGCGTTGACCAACACCTTTAATCCAGGGAACGTGAGCATAACTGTAGAATGAAATACGGTGTGGACGTAATTGTGCCGTCTTGTTTATTGTATCCTTTATACTGTCAAGGGTTTGATGAGGAAGTCCATAGATAATATCATGACTCACAGAATTGAAACCATAATCCAAAGCCATGGTATGCACTTTCTTTACTTGTTCAAAAGATTGTATTCTATTGATGGTTTTTTGAACAAGAGGATCGTAGTCTTGTATCCCGAAACTCAAGCGGTTAAAACCAAGCTCTCTGAAAACTTTAAGGTGTTCTTCTGTGGTGTTATTGGGGTGAGCTTCAAAACTCAAACTAATTTCAGGATCAAACAAACTCAACGCTTTAATTCCGTTGATGAGTCGCGCCAAGTTTTCGGCTTGAAAAAATGTTGGAGTACCTCCACCTAAGTGAATTTCCTTGATCACCATATCTTCTCCTAAAAATGACGTATAAAGTTGCCATTCTTTGAGAATTGTAAGTAAATAGGGTTCTTCTACAGCGTGGTTTTTTGTGATGCGTTTATGACAACCACAAAATGTACAAAGTTGCTCACAAAACGGTAGGTGGATATATAAACTCACCTCTTTCTTAGCACGAAGCTTGAAAGCATCAATTAAACTGTTTTTCCAAGCTTCCTTATCGATGTCCATATCCTTCCAAAAAGGTACGGTGGGGTAACTCGTGTATCTTGGACCTGGTTGATTGTATTTACGTATTAATTCACTCATCTTATGCAACTGTTGCGGTAATTCCTAAATGGTTTAATCGTTCGGCGATTGTTTTTAATTGAGGTATAGAAACGGCCTCTAAATCGGGGATAGCCGTTGTTCTATCTAAACTGTAAAGCATTACGCTTTCTGGTTTTATCGATTCAACCAAGCTTAAGTATTTTTCAACTTCTTGATCGTTGTAGTTTCCTAGTTGCTCTTGTTCATTCTTTCCTTTAAAAAACAAACTCTGAAGGATAATTTTATTCCCGTAATTTCTAAGGTTGTCCTTCACTTTTTGATAGGTTAAATTACCAAGCGGTCTATTGATGGAATAGAAGGTGCTTTCGTCGCCGGCATCTAGTTTACAGATAGAATAGTCAGCAATTTCTAGTGCCTTTCTTACCTGTCGTTTATGCAACATAGTGGAGTTGTTAAGCACCGCAATTTTAGCATCAGGTAATAATAAGTCTCTAACGGTTTTTACAGCATACATGATTTCCTCGAAGTCAGGATGAAGCGTTGGTTCCCCGTTTCCAGCAAAGCTTATAGTGTCTATTTTTATGTCTCTATCGTTGAGCATTTGACACTTCAAAAGCAGCTCTTCTAAGATTTCCTCCACCGTTGGGAATTGTACATTTTGATGTTTCTGATGATCCTCTCCACACTCGCAGTAAACGCAATCAAAATTGCAAAGTTTGTGTTCTTTGGGCAAAATGTTAAGGCCTAAGGACCTTCCCAGTCTTCTGCTGCTGATTGGCCCGAAAACTAGATATTTGAATAGAAAAGTATGCATGTTAATGACAGTTAATTTGGTTTTGGGGCAATACCCCGATTTGTTCTTGTAGGGCAGGACTCATGTAGGGAATTCCTAGGTTGGCACCTCTTAGTACCAGCAGACCTCCAACGATGATAAAAGAGGCCGGAATCAATATTCTTAAGTAACGTTTGGTCTTCAGTTGAATGAAGCTTTTAAAAAAGGGAAGGAAGAACATAACCGGTAAAGTTCCAACTCCATACAATAACATGTAAGTAGCACTTCCTTGAATACTACCCATCACTAAAGAAGCTATTAATGCAGAGTAGACCATACCGCAAGGCAATAGACCATTGAAAATACCCATCATAAAAAAGGCGTCTAAACTTCTTTTCTGAAGCAGTTGAGCAAACTTTCCTTTGAGTTTATTTAAGGCTGTAAAACCAAAATTCTGAATATTGAACTTCATGAATCCAAATTCACTTAATCCAATTAGAATTAAAGCAATTCCTGCCAATACACTAAAGCCTTGTAAAAAACCTATGAGTTTTAAGGATGTACCAAAGATTCCGAGTATAAGTCCGAGTAGGGTATACACCGTTATTCTACCAAAATTGTAGGTGAAAATGGAAATGAACTTCTGAACGGGCTGCATCTTTCCTACGGGTAGGGCAAGGGCTATTGGTCCACACATGCCTAAGCAATGCAGATTACTAATGAGTCCTAATGTTAATGCAGTCCAAAGCATGCTAGTAGTAAAAGTTCTTTTCAACTAAGAAGCTCTCGTTATTGGCTTCCCATTTTATTTTTAATTGGTAGTTCCCTTTGATTAAATTGGCTTTATCGATTAAAATAAAGTTGTTTTGAGGCGACTTAAAGTTTAAATCTAACTGTGCGTTATTAGCTCTATATAAGTTTACCTCGGTGTTTGTTTGTCCGGCCAAAGCTTCAGGAAATTTGATCTTTATACCTTCTGCACTTTGTTCAACGCTAATGCTATCCTTATAAACTAAGGCGCGAGCTTTCGCATCAAGTGTTTGCTGAAAATTCACTTCTTGAGCGTAATAATCTTCGGCATATAAATCGGTCTGTACCTTTTGTGCTTGAAATACCATTGATAAGATGTAGGCCATAAAGCCCATTAAAAACAATGCTATTCCCCATCCCCATGTAAATTTCATATTCTCGGTGCTATAAATGTTGTTTTCACTGTTTCAACTAATTCCTCTCCCTCGTAAATTCCTATTTTAAGATCGGTCTTAAGTGAAGTTAAATCTTTCGGTTCTATGTAAATGATAAACTTAGATTTAGCGGCATCTCTCGCTTTTAACGTGATATCATTTCCCACCATTTCTATTCTCCCTTCATGGTCTATAATTTCAAAATGAACGGGTAAATCTTTATTGGTTTTATTGATGATATTGATATCGTAAATGTTGTAGATTTCACCGGCATCGTTTTGTTCGAATAAGGTTCCTCTTGTTCGTAATAAGGTAACTTCAAAATCACTTCTCAACATGAGTAAAGTGGTAAGTAGTCCAAGTAACCCTACTAAAACTATTGTGTAGGCGATAACACGCGGTGTAAATCTAAAGTTCTCTTTTTTAGCCACTCCATCTTCAGAGTCGTAACGAATCAATCCTTTGGGTTGATTGGTTTTTTCCATCATGAAGTCACATGCATCAATACAAGCTGTACAGTTTATACATTCTAACTGTATCCCGTTTCGGATGTCTATACCGGTTGGACAAACATTCACACATTGATTACAATCAATACAGTCTCCTTGTCCCGCTTCTTTTCGGTCTACTTTCTTGTTGAATTTAGCTCTCTTCTCACCACGTTTGTAATCGTAAATAACATTCAAAGATTTACTATCAAGTAAAACTCCTTGCAGTCTACCGTAAGGACAAATCGTTGTACAAACCTGCTCTCTCAATTTCAAAAACACCATGAAAAAGATGAAGGTGAATATTAATATAGCGATGAACCCAACGATGTGCTGTGCTGGAGGTGTGGTTGCTATATCCCACACTTGTTCATATCCAATAATGTAGGCCAAAAAAGTATTAGCTATGATGAAAGAAAGACCAAAAAACAACGTGTACTTTAAACTTCTTTTCCAAATTTTTTCTCTGTTCCAAGGACTCTTTGCAAGTTTCTTTTGTGCTTTGTAATCTCCTTCTATCCAGTACTCTATTCTTCTGAATACCATTTCCATGAAGATGGTTTGCGGACAAATCCATCCACAGAAAAGTCGGCCAAAAATCACGGTAAACACCACAATGAATAAAATCATTACCAGCATGCTCAACGCAAATAAGTAAAGATCTTGTGGCCAGAAAACTTGTCCGAATATGCTAAACTTTCTCTCTATGATGTTGAAGAGTAAAAAGGGCTCTCCGTCAATTTTAATAAAGGGTATAGCAAAGAGGAGCAAGAGTAGTAAGTAACTCAATATCTTACGCTTTGAGTAGAACTGTCCACTTGGCTTTTTAGGAAATATCCAAATGCGTTTACCCTGTGCATCTACAGTAGCGATTTTATCTCTAAACTCCTCTTGTGCCATTACTCTACATTTAAGGTATCTGCAACTTCACCTTCAACCTCCGTTTCAGCGGTTCCTTCTTCAACATACAAGTCTCCTTGAGGCTCCTTGGCGTTTGGAGGATTTGTACCTCTCAAAGACTTGATGTATGAAGCAACTTGTTGCATTTGCACTGGATTTAATTCGTCTTTCCAGCTTTTCATCCCGTTTTGGGCTCCGTATTTTATTGTTTTGAATACATCGTTGATTTTACCACCGTGTATCCAGTAGTCATCTGTTAAGTTTGGACCAACGTCACCACCTCCACCTTCTTTGTGGCAGGCAATACAATATTGGTTAAATAACATTCTACCTTTTGAGATGTCCGCATCATCTGTTAATACAGTAACGGTGTTTTCATCCACGTTCAAAGCTTGTTCTTTCAGGTATAAATCCACCGCAATTTTGGCTTCTTTAACCTCCGTTTGATAAGCTTCTTCTTGCAAAGGAGAAATCTTGAATACGTGGTAGTTTAACAAATAAAGTACACCGGCGATAATACTTAAATAGAACCCGTAGATCCACCAAGGTGGTAAGTTGTTATCTAACTCTTGAATTCCATCATATTCGTGGTCCATTAGAATACTTTCCTCTTCTTCAACAGGAACAGTATCCGTTAAGATTTGCGTTAACTTGCTTGTTCTTTCTTTTACGAATTCTTGAACTGGTGCTTCGTCTTCTTCCTTTTTATCAATGTTAATCAACTTGTTAAAGAAGTTTCTGTAGTACACCAAAAAGGCAACCAAGGCCAAATCTATGGCCAATAGAATGTAGATTTTCGTTGTGGTGTAGAAACTTACTTCCGCAGCGCTTGTAGCAGCATCTTGTGCAAAAGTTCCTGTACTTGTTGCTACAAAAGCAAGGAGTAGCAACAAGGTTTTAATCGTATTGTTTTCTTTTATCTTATTTACTTTATTCTTGAAGGTGTCGCTCTTGATGTACACTTTCATGGCATTTCCTAAGCTGAAGATGCTAAGAAGTAATACAAAAGCAGTAACCACCAAGGCCCAAAATATTACACTTTTTTCCATTTTTTAGTCGTTTAAAGGGTAATCACTTATTTCATTAATGTGCTTCTTTTTCATGCTGAATACCCAGAAGAATAATCCTATGAAAAAGGCTACGAAGATGACCAATGAGATGATGGGATAAATCTCTATACCATCAATAGAGGTCATATGGTGTTTGATATACTTCAGCATCTTATTCCGTTTTAGTTGCTTCTAATTTGTTAATGTCAGATCCTAAGCGTTGCAAGTAGGCAATTAATGCTACGATTTCTTTCTGCTTCATGCTCGTAACATCCTCATCTGTATAGTTGTCTTTAGTGATGTCGAACAAGACACTTTTAGCAATTCGTGTAGCTTGCGCATCTATGCTATCTCTAACCGCTTGTTCCTCTATGTTTTCATAAGGAACTCCCATGCTTTTCATTGCTTTCATCTTGTCAAGGATGTGATCAGCGTTCAAGTCGTCTTCAGTCAACCATTCGTAAGTCGGCATGATACTACCTGGAGAAATACTAGATGGCTCCATCATGTGTAAGTAGTGCCAAGAATCTGGTCTGTTTTGTTTGTTACCAACACCTTCTCTATGTAAATCTGGTCCTGTACGCTTAGATCCCCAAAGGAAAGGGTGGTCATAAACAAATTCTCCTGCTTTAGAATATTCTCCATAACGCGCTGTTTCGAAACGCAATGGACGTACCATTTGAGAGTGACAGTTGTTACACCCTTCTCTGATGTACAAGTCTCTACCTTCTAATTCTAAAGGTGTATATGGTTTTACACTAGAGATGGTTTTTACGTTAGAGCTCACCAAGAAAGTAGGAATGATTTCAATAGCACCACCAATCAGGATAACTACTAAACTCAAAATCAACATTCTTACTGGTTTACGTTCAACAACTTTGTGCCAGTATTCTTTTTTCTCTTTCTTATGTTCAACCATTAAGGCGTTAACAGCCTCAGCTTCTTCATTCGCTACTAACTTACCAGCTAATGCCGTTTTCAATAAGTTGTAACTCATCATTACTGCACCTACTATGAATAAGGCTCCACCTGCTGCTCTCATGGCAAAGAATGGACGTAATTGGGTAACTGTTTCTAAGAAATCTTTGTTTACTAAAGTTCCGTCTGGGTTGAATTGTTGCCACATTAATCCTTGTGCAAATCCTGCCCAGTACATTGGAATGGCATATAACAAGATACCTAAGGTTGCAATCCAGAAGTGTGCATTGGCTAATTTCTTAGAGTATAATGGCTTTCTGTAAATTTTTGGAATGATGAAATACAACATACCAAAGGTCAACATACCGTTCCACCCTAAACCTCCTACGTGTACATGGGCAATGGTCCAGTCGGTAAAGTGACTAATTAAGTTCACTGATTTCAACGATAACATTGGTCCTTCGAAAGTCGCCATACCATAACAAGTAAGGGCAACCACCATGAACTTCAATACTACGTTATCACGTACTTTGTCCCAAGCACCTCTCAAGGTTAACAAACCATTCAACATACCTCCCCAAGATGGAGCAATCAACATGATAGAGAATACTACTCCTAAAGATTGCGCCCAGTCTGGCAATGCCGTGTATAACAAGTGGTGAGGTCCAGCCCAGATGTAAATAAAGATTAAGGCCCAGAAGTGAATAATAGATAACCTGTACGAGTAAACCGGTCTGTTCGCAGCTTTCGGTACAAAGTAGTACATCAATCCTAAATATGGAGTTGTTAAGAAGAATGCCACGGCGTTATGTCCGTACCACCACTGAACCAAGGCATCCTGAACCCCAGCATACCAAGAGTAACTCTTCATGAAGTGAATAGGGAACTCAAAAGAGTTAACAATGTGCAGTACAGCTACCGTTACAAAGGTTGCTATGTAGAACCAAATGGCTACGTACAAGTGTTTTACTCTTCTTTTTAAGATGGTTGCAAACATGTTCCAACCGAATACTACCCAAAGCAAAGTAATAGCGATATCTATCGGCCATTCTAATTCGGCATATTCTTTAGAAGTGGTATATCCTAAAGGAAGTGAAATTACCGCCGATAATATGATAAGTTGCCATCCCCAAAAGTTGATGTTACTGAGTTTATCACTCCACATTCTCGTTTTTAATAAACGTTGAAGTGAGTAGTAAACCCCGGCAAAAATACCGTTACCCACAAAGGCAAAAATCACCGCATTGGTATGCAGTGGTCTAATTCTACCAAAGGTAAGCCATGAGGTTAAGTTAAGCGATGGCCAAACGAGTTGACATGCGATTAACAACCCGACTAGCATACCAATTACACCCCAGATCACTGTAGCCAGGGCAAATTTGCTTACGATTTTATTATCGTACTGAAATTTTTCTACTTCCATTACTGCTTAGTTCTATTGTTAGAAGTGATAGTCTGTTCATCATCCATTAGCATGCGAACGGCAGGACTCTGATCGTCCTCGTACTGACCATTAACCTGTGCCCAGATAAAGGCGCCGAGAAAGATACTTGCCAAGAGCAAACTAACTGAGATGAGTAAAACGATTACTTCCATTTTGTAAAAATTATTCAACAAAGAGAGCTAAAATCGTAAGGGATTAAAATGTGTTTGATCAACTCAAAAATTGATATTGGTCAATCTTCATTTTTTATGGAAAAACGCGGGTTATTTCAGTGTTCTTCTGGCAGAAAGGCTCGTGCTTAAGGTGGTAAAGATTACCACTGATATAGAACTTAATGGCATAAGTATGGCGGCAAATACAGGAGCAAATATTCCTTGTACGGCTATGAAAAGTCCGATTGCATTGTAAAGAAATGAGAGCGTAAAACTACTTACCACAATACGTTTACTGTTTAAGGCAAATTTTAAAATTTGGGGAAGGAGGTGAAGTTTCTTTCCATCGAGAATTGCATCACTGGCTGGGGTAAAACCGTGCTCTTTATTGGCAACAGCAATACCAAAGCTACTTGAAGACAGAGCAGCGGCATCATTAATACCATCTCCAATCATCATTACTTTTTTACCGGCCTTTTCCAAAGCTTGTACATAACGGAGTTTATCAGAAGGTTTTTGATTAAAATGAAGTTGACTGAAACCATATTTTTCCTTTAATAATGCCTCATCCTTGTTTTTATCTCCTGTAAGAAGGTGCAATTGGTAAGTCTTGTGCAATTGCGCCAAGCTTTCCTGTATTCCCGGTCTGTAGTTATGAGTTACACTGAACCAACAATGATAGTAACCGTTGATTGTGACAAATACTCCATTGTAATCTTTTTTATGTTCTAAAGCTGTAAAATCTGAAGATCCTACTTTAAAGAATTGATTGTTTTTGCGGAAAGAAAGTCCTTGTCCAGGGATTTCCATAAATTCGGAAATGTTGAATTTCTGAACTTTATAGTTGGTTTTTAAGTAGGTGTTTATGGCTAAACTTAAAGGGTGAAGCGAAGAAGAAGTGGCTGTGTATAAAAGGTTTGCTTCTTCAAGACTAAGTTCTCCTTCTAGTGTTAATTGAATAGCGCTAGTATCGGTTAAGGTTCCTGTTTTATCAAAGATGATATCCGTAACATCCGGAAGGTTGTCTATCAAATCCATCTTGCGCACGAAGAATGAATTTTTAGCGAGTAAACGCTGTGCATTTCCATAGGTAAAAGGTAAACTTAACGCAAGTGCACACGGACATGCAACAATAAGTACAGCACTTACACTTCTCCAAATCATGTTAACATCGTGGAAATACCAATAGGTAGCGGTTCCTAAACTTAGCAGCAGAATGAAAAGCGTGAAATACTTGCTTAAAGCATTGGAGAGTAAAGTAAGTTTATGGTCTTTGGGGCGCAGTTGCGAATTTTGAGTATTCCACAAAGAGGTTAAATAACTTTGATCGGTTTTCTTTACAACTTGCAGTAAAAGACTATCTCCCATTTGTTTTCCACCAGCATAAACGGCCTGTTTTTTTTGGGGGTATTCAGGAGTGCTTTCACCAGTAACAAAACTGTAGTCAATGACAGGTTTACCCTCCATGACTATAGCGTCTGCAGGTATGAGTTCTTTATGTCTAACCTGAATAATATCCCCAGGTTGAAGGTCAGAAATATTGGTAGTTTCGAATTCTTCTCCCTTTTTACGTTGTATGGCAATAGGGAAGAAGGAAAGCGTATCTCTATCAAAGTTGAGATGATTGTACGTTTTTTCTTGGTACCACTTACCGATGAGTAAGAAGAAAATAAGACCTGATAAAGAATCAAAATATGCCTGTCCGGTATAAACGAATAGTTCATAGGTGCTTCTTACAAAGAGTGTTATCAATCCCAAAACTATGGGTAAATCCATATTGAAAACACCGTTCTTAAGGCCTATAAATGAGTTCTTAAAATAATCCCAACCCGAATAGAAGGTAACAGGAATACTTAAAAAGAAGGATAGGTAAAGAAACAAATCTCTAAAACTTTCATCCTCGCTCATACCCAAGTATTCAGGGAAGGCAAAGAGCATGATGTTCCCAAAACAGAATCCTGCTACACCAATTTTTATCAATAATTTCTTGTTGCTCTTGCTGCTTTGTTCTTGGGTGCTGAAATCAGGAGGATATCCCAATTTTTGTAAGAATTGAGCAAATGCTACAATGTCGGCAGATTTAGTAAGTGTAAACTGAACTTTTTTAGCGTTGAAGTTAACTTCTGCATGCTCTAATTCATCGTAAATTTTAGGTAAGTTTTCTAAGAGCCAAATACAAGAGTTACAGTGGATTTGAGGGAGGTGAAATACCACTTTTTTAATCGCTTCATTTTCAAAGAAAAGATACTTTTTCTGGATTTCAGGAAGAAGGAGAAAATCAAAGTAACCTACTTGGTCTTCATCAATTTTTACCCCTGGAGTTGAATTGATCGTATAGAAATCTCCCAGCGCATTAAGCTGCAATATTTCGTATACAGTTTTACACCCGTTACAACAGAAATTTTTCTCATCTATTACGATGGTAGTGGAACATGTATCTCCGCAATGGTAACAATTCATGCTGCAAATTTCTGTATTCAATAAAGCTTATAGATTGACAAATGTCAATAAAGAAATTAATTCTATACCAAATCAATTAGGCGCGACAATTCCTCTGGTTTCAATACAGTAATCTCTCGTCCACTTGTACGTATTACTCCTTCACTTTTAAAAGTGCTTAGGTTTCTTACCAATGATTCTTTTGCAGTTCCAACGATGTTCGCTAAATCATCTCGAGAAATGTTTAAGGTGTGCACGCCATCTTTCTCACATAAGTTCAAAAGTGTACGGGCAATGCGTTCCTTAACAGGAGCGTATGCCAATTGTAGGAGTTTCTCCTCCTTTTCTTTGATGTTACCCGTTAATAATTTGATGAAAAGCGTTGCGACTTCACGGTTGCTTTCAATCAATTTTAGGAATTCTTTCTTAGGAATCAACGTGATTTCAGTATCCTCCAAAGCTATGGTGCTTTCGTTGTGTTCACTTCCTTCCAAAAGTGCCATGTACCCAAAAAACTCTTCGGGATTTATGATTTGTGTTACAAAGGTTTTTCCGTAGCTATCTGTCTTCTGACATTTAACTTTTCCCTTGTTCACGTAGTATAAATAATGAGCAAAATCACCCTCTCTGTACAGCTCTTCTTTGGCTTTATAACACTTCGTTTTCTTGTGTTCCAGTAAACTCTTAATGTCCTGATGCTTGCTGTCTTCTTCAATAACGGCACCTTGTCCAACAAAAGCTTGTAAGATTTGCGATTTAATTTTCTGATTACGCGCAATACGCGTTTCTATCGAGGTGATTAAACTTTCCTCATCAAATGGTTTTAACAAGTAGTCATCCGCACCTAAATTCATTCCTTTTCTAATATCTGTTTTTTCAGCTTTAGCTGTTAAAAAGATGAATGGAATACTAGAAGTTTCAGGGTTTTTTGTCAAAATATTAATTACACCGTAACCGTCCAGTTGGGGCATCATTACATCACAAATAATAATATCTGGCTTGGTAAGAATGGCTTTCTCTATCCCTTCTACACCATTGGAAGCGGTGATTACTTCATAGTCGTTTAGCTCTAAAATCTCCGTAGTATTTAATCTAAAATCCTCGTTGTCCTCTATGAGTAATATCTTCTTCATTTTTCAGTGTTGGGGTAAATAATAAAGGTAGTTAATTTCAGGCTAAATGTGAGGTAAATTCAGTAGAAATCCCCCCTCCTTTTCAACCATATTTAGACGACGAATTACTTCAGTAAGTTCACCTATTGATGTAGTATCCTCGGAGTTACCTCCGAACGACAATTGATAGGTATAACGAGAAGGGGTTGGCAAGAAAAGGGGGATTTTGTATTGCTTGAGTTTTCTACTGATATTTTTCGGGATTTCATAGGTAAACAAAATAGCGTCATAATGGTTCGCATCGAGTTGATTTTGAACCAATTTTTCTATCGAGCCTACACGTACTTTTCCGCGAAGATGGAAGTTTAATAAATGTTGCGTTAAAGCCTTATTTTGTAAAATAACACCATCCATTTTTTTCACCTTCTCCCTGTAAATAAGGTCGTTAAGGTTCATAATGCTGATGGCATTATCTTTTTGCGGCTCATAACCATGTATCACGTCAATTTGCACATTGTCATCTGCAAAGTATTCGAGAACACAATCCAAGTGAGGTTTTAATCCTTCCTCAAGAGATGTTATGACCAACAATTTAAACATCTCACAAAGATGAGAGTTAGAAGGTGTTTAAATATTGATCGATAATGTTAAGAAAATTGATAAATGTCAATTTTTAGGAAAACACAATTCAAAGGTAGATCCTTTACCCACTTTACTGGTGAAGGTAATTGTTCCGCCCAAGACATCCATGTATCGTTTTACGATGTTCAATCCTAGCCCCGTACCCTCTATGTTTGTCACGTTACGAGCCCTGTGAAAACGAGAGAACAAGCGATTTTGATCTTCTTCCGGTATACCTATTCCTTGGTCTTTTACCTTTACGTGTATGTTTCCATTTTCCTCGCTAATGATGAGGTCTATAGTTGCTCCTTCCGGACTATATTTACACGCGTTAGAAACCAAGTTGATGATACAGTTTTTCAAAATGTTTTGGTCAGATTCTATCACCTGAGACGTGGTTAAACCGTAATCCAAATGCAAGAATTGTTCTTTGCGTTTTACCAATCCAACCTCGTCGATTACCTCTTCGATTAAAGCGTGGAAATTGAAGCTAGAAATGTTAGGGGTAATTAAACCAGATTCCAGTTTTTCCAAGGAAAGGAAGTCGTTTAGGATTTGGGTAAGGTTAGAAACCATACGTTTGATACGCTTTACGTGAACCGCACGCTTTTCGTCTTGCTCAGTTTTGGTGTATTTAGAAATTAATGTTGCAGAAGTATCTATGGTGCTCAAAGGAGTTCTAAACTCGTGCGAAGCCATGGCCACGAAACGAGATTTTAATTCATTCAAGTCCTTTTCCTTTTTCAAACTGCGCTCAATGTTCAATTCGGCATGTTTTTCTATGGTAACATCCATTTCTACCAGCAATGCGCTGTCTGTAACTCCATCTTTCTCGGTCAAAGGAACACCGTAAATAGAGAAGTACTTTTCTTTGAATTCAATTTCAAATTTTATGGTTTCTCCTTTAAAGAGTAGGGGTAACTTTTCAGTAATAACAGGCTTAACATGTTCTCCCAAACGTTCAATAAAGGAGATTCCTTTCAAAGAAGAATCAGTCAATCCCATACTACGTAGCATAGAACCGTCGGCCCATTCAATAATGAAGTTTTTATCGATAATGAAGATATTACCATTCGGGAAGTTCTCGGCAATGGAACGCAACATTTTATTTTGTGCATTAACTTCCTTGGTACGTTTCACAACCTCCTCTTCTAATTGGTTGTTCAATTTCTTCAATTCCGTGTCTATGGCTACACGTTTAGAAATGTCTACCACAAAGGCAATAGACTTGGTTTCGCCGTTTTCTTCGTAGTGACTCAAACTGACTTCCACTGGAAATTCAGATCCATCTTTACGCAAAGCCATCAAATTTCTTCCTGCTCCCATAGAACGGTTAGAGGGTGCAGCATTGTACTTTTCGCGGTAGCCAACGTGACTTTTCGTATAACGCTTTGGGATGAGCATTTCGAGTTTTTGACCCAAAATTTCTTTCTCATCATCATAACCAAAAAGTTTCAAGAGTTTCGGGTTTAAGGTGTCTATCACCCCCGAGCTATTTACCACCAATAAACCTTCGTTACTGTGTTCAAATATCTTCTCAAACTTCTCGTTCATGCCTCAAAAATTTATAGTAAAAGTAAACAGATTAATTTTTCAAATCTTTTTTACGTCGATTAATTTATCTCTAGACGCAATACGCATACTCAATTCTATCTTGGCAAACCGCCGCGCCATCCATTATAGTCCCCTCACTTTCACCAAAGTCGCACCAAAGGGCAAAGCCACTTCCGCTGGTCGTAACTTTTTCCTTGTGCTTACTAAGGCGTAAGCTCACGGCGCTGCCATTGCTGTCGCTGTTTGGGGTGAAAGTTTAGAATTGGAGATTTGACATTGGAAATTTAAAAAGAAGTAGTCTTTAAATCTCTTTAGGAAACTGCTTATCCATTGCGCTAGAACGCTACCTTAAATCATCAAGAGTAACCAACCCAAAATAGAGCTTCCGATTACCGTCCACATCACGTTGATTTTTTTGAAACCGAAAGTTACTACGAAGCTTAGTGCAGTGATTACAATAGCTTGCCACTCTGTTAAGGTTTGTGTGCCCATTTCTACTAAAACTCCTACCATAATAGCAACAGCAGCTATGTTTACAGAGTCTAAGAAATAGCTCAAAAATTTAGACTGTCGCATTTTCGGTACCAATGGGTTTAGGAACAATACAAACAAGAAAGAAGGTAAGAAAATCCCTACTGTTGCGGCAACAGAACCCCATACACCGCCAATTTGGTAACCAATGAAAGTTGCTGTAGACAATACCGGTCCAGGTGTAAACTGTCCTACCGCAATGGCATCTAACAATTCTTGTTGGGTCATGTATCCCGTATCCACCAACTCTGGCACCAAGTAAGCAAAAAGAACGTATCCACTTCCGTAGAGTATGGCACCTACTTTTAAGAAAATCCAAAACACTTTAAGCGTACTCAGGGTAGCTATGCTCGATACTGAAGTAGTTTGTAAAAGTAGGAGCGGAAGCAATTGTTTTTTCTCTTTGTTGCTCACCGTATTTCTAGTGTAAAAGAAAAAAGCCCCTAATAAACCTGCTACTAACAAAGCATAAACCTCATTTACTCCGAATAAAGAAGAAAGCAGAACCAAAGCTCCTAAAATTCCCAGTTCTGTTGATTTCAGGGCCTTTTTACCCAATTTGAAAATGGCTGCAGCAATCACTGCTAAAATTGCCGGTTTTATACCGTAGAAGAAAGGAGCAACATCGGGTAACTCTCCATAGGTAGTATAGAGGTAGGCAAAGAGCATGGTAACTAAAACTGCGGGTAAAATGAAACTGAAACCAGCCGCAAAGAGACCTTTCCAACCTGCGCGTTCGTGTCCACAGTGCATGGTCATTTCCGTAGAGTTGGGGCCAGGAATTAAGTTGGTGGCACCTACCAAATCCAAGAAGTGTTGTTTGCTTATCCATTTACGCTTCTCAATGATTTCGTCTTCCATCATGGCTATGTGTGCCGCCGGACCACCGAAGGCGAACAAGCCCATTTTAAAGAATACTTTTACTACTTCCCAAACACTGTTTTTCTCTTTGTTCATCGTCTAAAATGCTTTTGTGCAAAGAAAATACAATAGAATGTAATTTTTATGGTCTATTTGAAAATTGTGTGGTCAGCAAGATTTGATAATTTGAGGGATTTGAGAATTAACTATTATAAATTGTTCCACTTTATGATTTACCAATCTTCGAATGGCGAGCTCCGCGAGCTATCAAATCCCTAGATTAGCGGTATCTCTGTACTGTTTTGGAGTTTGTTCTTCATACCGCTTAAAGTATTTCACAAAATGAGAGGGGTCTTTAAAGTGCAGTTGCTCTCCAATTTGGTGTACACTTTGGTCGGTATAAATCAGCAAACGTTTGGCTTCTGATATGATGTGGTCGGCAATTACCTTGCTAGCGCTGTGTTGTACAGCCTGTCTACAGATGTTGTTTAAGACTTGTGGCGTAATGTGCAATTGTTCAGCATAATAGGCTACGTTATTTTGGAGCTTTTGGGCATCGCTTAAGATTTCTAAAAAGCTCTGGAACTCTCCTTTAGCCGGCAGGTTTATGTTTTTAAGTTGTTGTGCTTCCTCCAGTATTTTTGCAATCAAGGCTTTTAACAACCCTTCTATAGCGGTGAGATTTTCTTCCGTGCTCAGGAGTTCAAACAATTGGGTGATGCGTTGGGCATTTTTTAGCGGTAGGTAATTGTAGCTACTGAGTTCTGTGAGCAAAGTTTTTAATTCACCGTCCAAACTGTGAGCAATAAAATCTTTTTTAATGATGGAAACATAACCTTCTGGCTTACTAGTAATGTCCCAGAAGTGCAATTGATCTTGACGTATGGTAAAAATTACAGGGCCGTCAATAGGATAAGTGTCGTAATCTATGGTGTGGGTGCCGGAACCTTTGCTGAGGTAAACAAGTTCAAAATAGGCTTTGTGCTTGTGCGCTTTGGTTTTACGTATAGACGAACGAAAAGCCTCTGTTTTGATGTGTTTTTTTACATCGGCATTGTCTTTTACGCGTATGGCACTTTGCTTTTTCATCTTAAGGGTGAAGATAGGTATTTGAATAAAAAAAGCCACACAACACGATGGTCGAGTGGCTTTCTTTCGTTTAGAAACCAGGATTTTTAAATATTCATTGCCTGAGTATTTTCCTGCATTGCTACTGTAGTATCGTCGTGCAAAGTAACTTGCACACTTATTTTCGGAGTTTGTTCAGAATTTTTAAATAGTTCTGCGTAATACTTCTTCTTTTCTTCTAAGGTCTTGATGCGGGCATCTCTATCTGCCTTACTGTAGCTGTGATCTCTCTCCCAATCCGATAAATAGTCCTTTTCTATTTGCTTAATTTGATTGTCAATCAAAGTCATTAAACTATCCGGAGAAGTTAAGGTGATCAATTCTCTTTGGTCCACTATATTTTCAGTTCTTTTCATGATCTTTCTTTTTAAGCGATGGTTAATTTCTCTTTGTTACTTGTTGATGTGGCAAGAACATTTTCCCATTCTAGGTCTTTGGTATATCGACTATCGATGTCACCGTTTTCGTTAAGATGTAAGAGTTTAATCCAGTTGTTGTCACACAATTGTTTGAGTCCTTCATGCTTATCGAGTATGGCATTAATTGCGTCTTGTGGAGCGTCTATGATGACATTCAAACGTTGTGGTTGGTGTTCAAATTCTTCACCGTTATGAACTGCTTGAAGGGGTAATCCTATTTTTAAATCTCCTCCAGACCCTTCAATTACTCCAAAGGCACCTGTAACATTGTGTAATGTTTTGTTTCCAGCTCCTAATTTGTAGGTGTCTACTGTACTTGCAAAGTATTGCAAGTTAATCCAGCTTGTCACTACCATAGGTGCAGTCATTATTCCCTCTAGTACCTCGTAGTTACTGTCTTTTGCAGGGTTGTAAGATTGTAAGAAGGCTCTTCCGTTTAAGTTGATTCCTCTTGTTTTTTCACGTGGTGCGATGATGAAGGCATTACATCCTGCGAGTCCCCATTCGGGTCTTATTTCAGACCAGTCCGTTGCTTTCGCTTCGAAAGTTGCTTTTAGGTTTTTTCTCTCCTTATCAGTTAATAAGAAACGCGCTGATCTTTCTGTTCTACACGCTTCACTCGCTTTATCAATACTTTGCTTTAAGGCAACAACTTCTTGCTGTCTGTCATTCGGAATTGCTTTTCCGTTCAGGATGCTAATTTCGTCTGTTGTTGTGTTGTGTAAACAAGCCAAGAACAAGGTGTTTTCTGGGATTTTTATTCCGGCCTTGGCTAAATCTGTTCTGATTTGAGGAGTGTTTAATATCTGCGCGCCTGTTAAAGCGTTTATTTCTCCGGAGTGACCTCCACATGCACCACAATCGTATCCAGAAGCGTGCGGGTTGTTTACTGAACTAGAACCGTGACCCGTGATCAAAACTAAAGGAGCTAATCTGTCTTTCACTTCTAAGTTTTTCATCATTCCTTGCGCCATACCTAATTGTTCTTCGTAAGGAATTCCGGAAAGGTCTAAGGCTCTACCTTCTTTCAACCATTTTTCTAAACCGTCAGTTTTTGGGTCAGTAACCGGTTTACTCCATCTAAAGGAGTTTCCGATTAGTTGTGGCAAGAAAGAGATCCCAACGGGACTAACAAATCCAAAGTTCGAGATGGCGCCTTTTTTAAATTTCTTCCATCCATAAGCAATTTGGTGATTAGAAATTCTTCTGTTTTTAGCAGCTTCTAAATCTTTTACACTTTCTCGAACTTCTGCAGAAGAAGGGATTAACACCGGACATTGGTTTTTTCCTTCTTCATGAGCGATGGGTTTGTAGTTTACAGGGAATCCAAAGAATCCTGCGAAACCAAGTGTTTCTATTTCACTGTCTAGTTGTTCTAAGTTTCTTCTGTACACTTCCGACCTAACATCTATACAAAAGATCATTTGAGCTTTTGGTGTTTTGGGAGATGCAAGCACTTTGGAAGTACTTAAGTTGCTCATCATTTCACGTTGTGCGGCAAAATCATAAGCTTCTTGTAGAATTAATTGATATTCTAATTTCTTTATGGCAAGTTGACTTTCTTCTTCTTTGTTGTGGAAGTTTCTATACCATTGAGACTTGATTTGGTCTGAGCTGTATGCCTGCATGAAGTAACTTTCCCATGCTAATAGTATGGCTAACAATTCTGCTAAATGTTCAGTTTCTGAAGCGTAGAGTTTATTGTTATAGTCAATTCCAGATACGTAAGATGACCAACCGATTATCTTTAAGAATAGGGTGTGGAAGTATTCTTCTAATTCGCTTCCATCAAGTTTAAGTTGACTGGCAAAACTCTCTATAAGTGTATTGTGGTCTTCTGGTAATGCTTTAACGAAAGATCTAAACTTCTCAAGTCCCATAATTTCATTCGAAAGGTCGTGAGATGCTTCTTCTTTCCAAGCCTGAAAAATATTGCTTTTCTTGTTGGTAGTTGACCATGTAGTGATGTAGTCATCAAAATAACTACTGGCCCAGTGTGTAATGTTTTCTATCACGTGTCTGGTCCAATCTTTTTTACTTATTTGACCAGCAACCCCCATTAAAGTGGTGTCTTTAGCGAGTAATATGTCACCTTGTTTTCCGTAGAATTCAAGTTCTTTTAAAAGTTCTTTTTGAGAGATATGTTCAAGACCTCTTGCTTCAAAAGCTTTATCTATATCCTCTTGTAGAATTACATTTGCTGCAATTTGTTTGAGGTAATAGCGAACCGGCATGGTCATTTTAATATTTCCACGACGCGCTAATTTACGCGCTGTTTCTCTAAAGCTTGTATCTGTAAACCCTAAGTAAGGATTAACGGCTACAAAGTTTTTCAGCGGCCAAGCTGGGGCAATACGCTTACAGCTTTTTTCTAAGGTGCTTTTTACTTTAGACTTTTCCATAATTCTTTCTTTTAATAAGGTGTTTAGCTTACTTTTTCATGGCTAAAGCGTTCAACGCCCTATTCATGATGTGATTGAAATAAAGTCCTTGTTTTAGATGTATTCTCAAGGTGCGGAAGGCACTTTTTTGAGAAATCATTGGCAAGTAAGAGATTACTAATATTGTGATGAAATATACTGCGAGTATGATGTAAGCGGTAACACTTAAACTTGTGTCAACCACTCTAACCGCTGGAATTTCTTTTCCTAAGTAGTGATGGAATACATCCTCTAAGAAGAAGAATAAATTGATGATTACTCCTGAGATCAGTAGGAGATAAACAACAGACCTTCCTTTGATGTCAGAGTCAATAGCATTGATTTGTAAGGTAATCATTCCGAAGAGTATCACTGTGCTCAACATCAACATCTGAAAGTTCATGCTTTCCGTTCCTCCCCATATTTCTGTACTTACTAAGTATACAGCGATTGCACCAATTACTGCCAAGATAATTTTCAGAAAACTTCCTTTACGTTGGTAGCGTAATGCGTTTTTGGTTTGGTAAGTATCTACTACACTTCCAGAGCTTAAGAAAGCATGTGCTTTGTAGAAAGAGTGAGACACTAAGTGTAAAAGGGCTGCAGAGTAAATACCTAATCCACAAGCCATCAAAGAGAAGCCCATGTGACCAATACTTGAGTAAGCTAAACTTGTTTTAACGGTGGGTTGCGTAGATGATATTACCGCTCCGTAAAGTGCGCTCAACGCCCCTATGATAAATAAGATGAGCCAAGCATATTGCGTTCCTTCCATTACATAAGAGAAACGAATGATAAGAAAGGGACCTGCATTAAGTAAACCTGCATGCAATAGTGCCGATACGGGTGTTGGTGTTTCCATTACATCCAATAACCAAGCGTGAAAAGGAACTTGAACTGATTTTAAACAAGCCGTCAATACCAGTAACAATCCTGCTCCCTCCAGGTAAGGATATTGTGAAAAATCACTTGTGTTTTGTAGTGCGCTGAAGATTTGTTGTATGTCTCCTGTATTAAAACTTACATATAGTAACAGGATTGCTCCTAACAAGGTAGCTTCGCTTGCTCGAGCGATTACGAATTTCTTCTTTGCTGCTAATCTAGACTTAGCACGTTGCGGGAAGAACATTAGTAGACGGTGAAGTCCAACTGCGGTTCCTATCCAAGCAAAAAAGAGCACGGCCAAGTTACCAGAGAGCACGAACAGTTGCACACTTGCTATTGTAAAGGCTAATCGTCCAAAGAACTGGGCATGTAAATCATGACCGTTTAAATAGTTTCTGCTGTAGCGGAACACCACCAAAGCAATTATGGCAATCATGGTGTACATGGTAACACTTAAGCTATCTAGGCGAAGTACCAACCCTACTTCGTTCCATGTAAAGTACTCGATTGAAGTAACGCCTTCAGTACTAATTTGAAAGATGGAAATTGCACTAGCGATTAAAGCTGTCCATACTGTAAATATACTGTAGTTGTATATTTTGTTCATGGATTTAAACGGCCCAACATTTAATGATGAAATGAGAAGCAGTAAGGTGGGTAGGAGGATTACTAAACTTAAAACTGTTGTGTGCATTTTTTAAATTTTCTACAAAGTTAGAGGCTTTGTACCATATAATTTTATTTATATTTATAATGAAATACATAAATATATTTTATGAATTATACAGTGAATCAGTTACGCATCTTCCTTAAGATCGTGGAAACCATGAGTGTTACGAGGGCTGCGGAGGAGTTGTTTATGACGCAACCGGCAGTATCTATACAACTTAAAAACTTTCAAGATCAGTTCGATATTCCCTTAACAGAGATAGTAGGGAGAAAACTATATGTTACAGAATTTGGGTACGAGGTGGCTAAAATTGCCAAGCGAATTTTTGTAGAGTTTGATGAGTTAAAGTATAAAACAAGAGAATATGAAGGGGTAATGAAAGGGAATTTGAAAATTGCCTCCGCTTCAACTGGGAAGTATGTTATTCCTTATTTCTTATCTGATTTTTTGACAAATTATCCGGGAGTAGATTTAATTCTTGATGTAACCAACAGGGCAAAGGTGGTAGAGGATCTTAAAACTAATAAAATGGATTTCGCGGTGGTTTCTGTTTTACCTGATGATGTTGAGGTAGAAGAAGAGATTTTGATGGAAAACAAATTGTTTTTGGTAGGTAACCCAGATAATTATAAACGAAAGGAAGCCCTCATTTTTCGAGAGGATGGATCGGCTACACGACAGGAAATGGAGGCCTTTTTTAAGCAAAAGTCAACCCAGCAAAGAAAGCGTATAGAGCTCACGAGTAATGAGGCAGTAAAACAAGCGGTTGTGGCTGGTTTAGGTCATTCACTTTTACCTTTAATAGGGATTAAAAATGAACTCCTTGATGGAGAACTTAAAATTATAGAGCGAAAAAACTTACCGGTAAAAACTGATTGGCGACTCATATGGTTGAAGAATAAAAAGATGTCACCCGTTTCTAAAGCCTTTTTAGAGTTTATTAAGGCAGAGAAGAATAGAATTATGGAGAAGCATTTTCAGTGGTATCAGGATTTTTAGAAGGTTGTGCCTATGTTATATCGATTTCTTATTATCAAACACATCTCATTCAATTCAAAAAGGAGAAAATTTGAAAAGAAGATCAGAGTTGCGACGATATGCAATCCATTAAAAATTTGCCATAGCTCGAGTAAGATCCTTATTTTTAGCCCAACTGTTATTGAAAAACTATGGATCAAAGTAGAGCGTTGAGTGTGTTAAAAATTTCGGGGTTCACCAATGAGGAGGATTTAAAACTCATATACCTGAAAGAAAAAGAGAGGATAGAACTGTCTATTGAACGCGCGGGAAACGTTGCCATGAAGCGAGTATACACTGATAAGTTGCAAGAACTTGAAGAAGCTTATGCGTGTTTATTGGAAAACAAAGCTACGAAAGTATCGCTTTCAGCTTCAGTACCTAAAGTAAAACTGAACAGAAAGCAATGGGTAATAATTTGTTCGTTGATAATTGTAGTTGGAAGTGTAATTTCGTACTTTGTGGTGCAAAACATTCAAACGAATAATTTGTTAGAACAGGGAATGATTCAGTTCAACGCAGAAAAGTTGAGCAGTAACCCTGAAGATTTTTCTAAGGCCAAAGAATACTTCGAAAAAGCTGAGCAAAGAGGCTCGCTTAAGGGAAAGTTCTACCATGGTTTGATGCTCTTCAAAATGGGAGATAGAGAGATTGGAATGATCAAGATGCAGACTGCCGATAAAGCAGGGTATCAAGACACTACTATTCATTTCAATACCTACCTGAACTTTAAACAGCGATTGGATGTGAAATAACTTTATTTACTACTACTATGTCTAAGAAGAAGAAAAAAATCAAGTCTGCTGCTGCTGGTATGGCGGTGGCTGGTGCTGCCGTAACAGGCGCTGTTTTAACTTCGGAGCAAGAAAAAGAAGACAGCTTAAATAATGTGAATATTAAAGAATCGAGAGATTCTGGTTCCATCAAAGAAGAGAATATTTCTACTACTGCTACACAGGATACTCAACTGGGCGACAAGTCCGAGGTTGAATCTTCGGCAAAAGTATCCGCAAGGCAATCTGCTGAAACGGAATCTGTTCAAAATGAAACAGCATCAAAACCAATAGAAAAAGAAGAAGAAATTATTGCTGATTTAGCGTTTTCTGTGAGAGAAAAATTAAATCAGTTAAGTCAAAGTATTCAAAATATATAGTTATGAGTAGTTCTACAGAAATTCAAGCGATTATTCAAGAAGCTTCGTCTTCATTAGATGTGTTGATTTCTAAATCTAATGAGATTTCAGGTACACAAGAAAATGTTCTCCAAATAAAAGACGAGGCTGAATCTGTTTTGGGAGAAATGAATACCTCTTTCCAAAGTTTACAGGAAAACGTAGAGGTGGCCAATACAGTTGTAGAAGATCTTAATACTAAAAATGAAGAGGTTACAACGGTTTATAATGAAGTAGTCGCTCAGCGTAGTGAAATTCAAACACGTCAAACTGAAATAGCTGAAACGCAGGAGTCGGTTAATGAGATGTATAATGAAATTGCCGGGATACAGGAACAGACGCAAGAAATGCTTGCTGAAATTACGCAAACTCATCAGGCAATTCAAGCAATGTTACAGGAGATACAACAGTACGAACAAAGTGCGGAAGAATCCTTTACCAATACCCAAGCTCATGAGCAAAATGCAGCACAAGCATTAGCGGAAACTCAAACCCATGAACAAGATGCTTTAACGGCATTGAATACAGCTCAACAACATGAGCAAGATGCATTAACAAGTTTGGGAACTACGCAAACGCATGAACAGGATGCTTCAACTTCTCTGGCGACCACTCAGCAGCATGAACAAGATGCGCAAACAGCTTTAGCGACAACTCAACAACACGAGCAGGATGCCTTAACAGCAATGAACAAGGCGCAGCAATATGAAAGTGATGCAGAGCAAGCTATGAACGAAGCCCAGGCTCACGAGCAATCGGCAGCAACATATAGAAATCAGGCCCAACAACATGAGCAAAATGCAGAACAGGCGTTGAGCAATACGCAGCAGGCAGAGCAACGAACAACGAGTTTAATGCATCAAGCAGAGGCCAATGCAAGAGCGGCTGAACAAGCTATGAATGATGCAGAAGTACATGAGCAAGCTGCAAGTCAGTCGAGCACTCAAGCAGAACAGCATGAGCAATCGGCGATGCAAGCAATGAGTCAGGCGCAACAACATGAGCAAAATGCTTCAAGTGCTGCGCAAGGTGCTGAGCAAGCTGAAAACCGTGCTGAAGGCGCTGCGTCGCAAGCTGAAAGGTTCCAAGAAAGCGCTTCAAATGCTGCAGAAATCGCAGAGAAAGCGGCGGATAGAGCAGAGGAAACTGCAGCTGAAGCAGAGAAATATAAAGGTGTTGCCGAACACGCAGCTGAAGAAGCGAAAGAAGCAGAAGATGCAGCGGAGCAATCTGCATTGAACGCCAAAGAAGCTGAAACAGAAGTTAGAGCCCGCATTGAGAAAGCAGAAGAACTGATAGGTGAGGCAGAGGATGCTGTACAAAGAACCTTGAAGCATGAGGAAGACGCTGCTGGTATATTAACGAATATGCAGGTGAATGAAAAAGCTGCAGCAGATACCGTTGGTCGTATTAACGAACATGCAGATAAAGCTGCAGAAGCGATAGAACGTGTAGATGAAATTGTAGAAACGGCAAATAAGGCGGCAAATGATGCACAACAGCATGAAGGTGATGCTAAGCAGAGCCTGAGTGACATGCTAGAAATAGAACAACAAGCTGCGGATTTATTGACAAACCTACAAGTCAATGAAAAAGCTGCCGCAGAAACGATAGAACTCATTAATGAAAACGCTGAAAAATCTGAAGATGCAACAACACGTTGCGAATCAGCACTCGAAACGGCAAATGGCCATTTAGAAGAATTGAGCGGACAGGTGGATGAAGGAACAAAAACTTTAGAATTAACCCTGAAACATGAGCAGGATGCCGCAGGGGTTTTGAACAATATGCAGGTGAATGAAAAGGCCGCAGCAGAGACGGTTGGACTTATAAACGAACATGCAGAGGAGGCTACCACGATTCTAAACAACGTTAAGGAATGTGAGTCAAGCTGTCTAGGAACGCAAACGAAGATTGAAGAATGCGAGCAGAATGCACAAACGAGTTTAGAAAAATGTTTGACCTCTGAACAAGACGCTGCAGGAGTGTTGACCAATATGCAAGTAAATGAACAGGCCGCAGCAGATACTGTAGGATCCATCAATGATTACGCAGGAGATGCGAAGAATCTTCTTGGCGATATGGAAGGAGTTTTAAGAGAGGCCGAAGGTGTGCTGCGTGACGCAGAAAGTAAAGAACAGGATGCAGAACGCGCTGCCGATAGAGCCGATAGAGCTGCCGATAGAGCAGAGGACTGCGCAAGTAGGGCTTGTTCTTCCAATAATTCTTCGGGAGGAGATGATCCTATTTGGTAAAATTATAGGCCAAGAGATTAAATACAATTTAAATGTTGAAAATAAGATGGAGTTTTTCATCTTTGCAACAAGTTTTTGTAGGAGGTAAATAACAGTTGTTATTCCTTAAAAATGAAGTAAGTGTATCTTTATTAGATACGTAAAGACCAATAAATAGAACTAGAAAGAATTAACATTAACTACGTACTACATTTCATTACAGTGAGATAGCTGTGGTAGGGTTAAGATTTCTGTATATTAAATCGATAGAATGACCAAAGAAGAGGCTCTAGAAAGATTAGAATTAGAAGCTAACGCTTCTCGAGCAGAGATAACAGCTCAGTATAATGAGTTTTACAACGAATTTCAAATCAGGATTACGAATGCACCTACGGAGCATCAAAAAAAGCTGTACCAAAAAAAGTTGGATGAGTTAGAAAAAGCGTACCAAATTTTGGGAGGA
>NZ_JAWWCF010000015.1:0-24943 GCF_033720595.1 Lishizhenia sp.
CACTGTGTTACACTTATGTGTAAGTAGCTTTCTTGATGACCTATATGCACCCCTTCAAAGTTGATGAAATTGAATTGTTTTAATTTTTTCAATGTTTTATTAATATCATTTTTTGAAAGTAAAATGATTTTCTTTCCCAGAACACTGTCCGGAAGTGAGTAAGCTATTAATCCCTCTTTTTTTACATAAACAACTTCTTTCTCTTTGTATAAATTGCTATGAAGTTTTATATGCTCCTGCAGTGCTTTTAAATAGAAGTTGTCGGTACCAATGTGCATACTGTCACTTTTGGTAATGCGTATGGTATCCTGCGCAGAAAGGTTCAAACACAAGAAGGAGAGAAGGAGTAAAGTAAAAGTTTTCATAAGTAGTATTTGTGGTTCTGTTGAATAACGTTTATCCTTTCCAAAGTTACAAGTACATAACGCTATCCGTGGACTAATATTTTCTAAAGGTATAATTTGGCCACCTCCCCAAGTGATCTTGGGGTCCGGCTATCCATTTTAGTCCCCAAAAGCTAGTTTAAGTCGCAATTTGCCCTACAATCACTTCCGCTGGTTGTAAGGGTAGAGCTTTGCTTACTAAAAAAAAACTAGCTATTGGGGAGCTGCCATTGCTATCCGTGGTGGAGTAATATTACATGTTTTTTTCAGCAGCTTAGGTCAATTGTATGTATTTGCTTTTATTTTAAACGAAGAAGTTCACCCTTTCGCTTTACAATGTTTTTATAATCCCATTGTATATCCTTGGCTTGTTGTAAACAATCAATGATAATCGCTTCGTCAATTTGTTGAACATGCGTGAAGGTAAGTTCTGCAGCTTTAAATTTTCCTTGTGCTATGAGGGGAGTATTTTCAAAACTTTGTCCGCTCCAAAATAAGAGACGAATTCCCATCTTTAATTTACTAATACCTACTATAGGGTTTTCATCTATAAACCATACTGGATGAGCATGCCAGATTTTACTTTCTGTGGCGGGTAAATGATTGTTGATTAACGCTGCAAGTTTCTCACAAATCTTTTTGTCTTGTACATTTTGCTCCCCTATATAATCGGCTATAGTCATGTTTAACTTTTTTACGAAAATAAGTACTTAGCAGCCGAGAAACAACCTAGGACGAATCAAACTAGTCATGAATTTATTGGGGGTAGATGAAGGTTAGAATGCAAGGTGTTATAATATGCCTTTTTTGAAGGCCACATTCAATTCTTTAAAGTCAAGCTTACCTTTTGCTTCTATCAAATATTGATAAATCACTACAGCTTTTTCCTGACGCTTAGTTTTACTTTTTATTTTATTTACTAAGTGTAGCAAGTTCCTTTGTTTTCCAGGGGTAAGCGCATGAAAATAATCATAGAAAACTGCGTCGTTTTCCCATAGTTCTTCCAATTCTTGAGGAACGGGCATTCCGTATTTAGAAGTGTCTTTTGTTAAGCTTACCTCAAGGGCTTGGTCTTCTTCTAAATTAAATTGCTTGCGAGTGTCTTTGTTGATGTTGATGAAAAAATCTCCCACACCATCCGGCATAAGCGCACAATGAATGTAGTCCATCTCATTAAAATAAAGTAAAACTCTTCGGTCATCTGTAAGAAATTCCTCCACATTTTCTTTTGCAAAAGGAAGAACAAAACTCCATAGTTTTCCGTCAAATTTTCGCAAATGCGTTGTAATCGTTTTCATGCTACTTTATTGGAATTCGTAGGCGCCAATGTCAGGAACTCCCGTTCTTGGGTTTTCTTCGATGTCTATTCCGTTACTGTGGGTGAAATCTGTACTTCCTGCATCAATAAGTGGACTACCTGCCGTTAAATGAAAATCTTTTTCACTTTGGTTCTCAAAACCTAAAAACCTATTCCAAAGGATGTTACTAATACGCGAGTCATCTGTAATTTCATCTTTCGCTTTTAGGGCACAATAGTCAAATTCAAAATTGAAATTAATTGAATTGTTATCGTCGTTAATTGTATCAAACCCAAAGGAGTTGTCGCCTGTGGCATCTAAAATACAATTGTAAAATTTCCCTTCGTTAACACCATTGTAATAAGTAGTCTGAGCATCAACATCCGTGTAATGATTTCTTAAGGCAAAAGCTACACTGGCATTTCCGCCGTAGGATAAGAAATTACTTTGTTTAAAATAATAATCTCCACCTACAAGAGAAAAATAGGCATATGTACCGTTGCTGTGAATAGATACATTTTCACCGTAAACAGTTCCGTTTAGAAAATTAAAAAGTCCATAACTTGCATGATTGTATAGTTCTGTATTGTACAATTTAACAGTGTAATCTGTATTAGATGGGTGCGTTTCAAAGATGTGTATACCTGACGTACCATTTTTGATGATAGCGTGGTTGATTGTGGAGGTTTTGGCGTGGTCAAAATAAATACCATAGTATTGTCCAGCAACGTCATCGTAAAAATCCTCTAATCTATCTCCTTGAAAAGTTACGGGATCATCCACTGTTCCATTGATGTTTAATGCACTTTCACTCACGTAAAAAATGGCGTTTTTATGCATGTAGAAATCCGTTCCAGCTGGGATGGTTAAATCTTGTCCATCGACCACACGTACCGAGGAGTATACAACATGTGGTTTGTCGTTGGGTAAAACACCCGAAATAGTGTCTCTATTGTAGAAATAAGCATCTTGTCCCCAAGCAGCCAAAAGAACATAGCTGTAATTCCCGTTTACAGAGAACCGTATTGAGTCTTCAATAATTAAAGGTGTTGTACCGTTGTTAGGGTCCAGCGTCACTTCTACAAAGGTGTAAATACTGTCTTTGGCAGGAATAGTAATATCTGTGTGTACATCTCCACTAATACCATCAACGTTAATTCTAAAGTTAGAATTTGCCTCTCCCATTAAGGCTATTTCATCCACCTTCACTGGGCGATTTGAGGTATTGTGTATCCTGAAGTTTAGAGTGGTAGACCCCACCGTTGTAAAAATGGTGTCGAAAAGCAATGTATCTGTAGTAAAACTTATTCCATCCGTACTTAAAATGTCTTTTTTCTTACAACTTGTAAGCAAAACAACATTCGTAAAAAGAAATGCAAGAATGATATATATGTAATGTCTCAAAAGATTATTTTTAATGCGTAAACGTTGCGGAAGCTAAAATATTTCAAATATTGTAACTGACCGCAATTGAAACTCTAAAATCTAAGAAATGAAGAAATTATTAGTATTGAGCATGGTGCTTATTAGCTCATTAACATTTGCACAGTTCCAAGAAGGATTAAGTGTAAAACCATCAGCAAGAAAAACGGAAAGTTCTACTTTTGGTTTAGGAAAAATTGAGGTAGACTACGGTTCTCCAAAGAAAAAGGGGAGAAAGTTATTCGGAGAATTAGTTCCTTATGGTAAAATTTGGCGTGTAGGAGCTAATAAAGCTACTAGTCTTGAAATGAATACAAGCTTTTACGTAGGAGAACAAAAAATAAGTGCAGGAAAATATGCTTTGTTTTTAATCCCAGAAGAATCAGGTGATTGGAAATTGATTTTAAACAAAAATGCTGAACAATGGGGTGCATACGGTTACGATAAAGAATTGAATGTTTTAGAAACAACTGTAAAGGCAGAGTCTGTTAAAGAAGAGGTAGAAGCCTTGGATATTCGTTTCCACGAATTGGTAGATGGAAAAGGTCGATTACAAATTGTTTGGGGAAAAACGCAAGTGAACCTTGATATGTCTGTGAAATTAACAGAGCAATTTGACGCTAAATTTGCAGACATCATGAATGCAACTCCAGAAGCGGATAAGTGGGCTGCATATGCTCAATCTGCAGAATTTTTATTGAACCAAGAATACAAATTAGCTGAAGCTTTAGAATATGCAATTACGAGTGCTAATTTGATGGAAGCATTAAGTGATGAAGCAAAAGCAAAATTGGGTTACTACAGAGGTTACGTAAACTTTACTTTAGCACGTGCTTACGCAGCAAATGGCGATAAGGAAAATGCGAAAAAGATGATCATGAAGGTTCAGGAAGATAACGGTGAAGGTACTTACTACGGTTATGAAAGAAATGTACCTGTAGTGGATGCTTTGTTGAAAGAAGTTGAATAATAAGCAATGAATTTTTTAAGGAAAGGCTGCCTCTTAGGGTAGCCTTTTTTTGTAGGTACAAGAAATAAAAAAAGACCATCCGAAGATGGTCCTTTTCATATATAATAGAATTCGTTTTACTTCCCGTTCAATTCCATTGCTCTCAATGTATTCATCATTAATGAAGCAATAGTCATTGGCCCAACACCACCTGGTACTGGAGTAATGAAAGAACATTTTTCAGCTACATTATCGTAATCTACATCACCTCTTAATCTAAATCCAGATTTTTTAGAAGCATCAGGAACACGCGTTGTACCTACGACGATAACTACAGCTCCTTCTTTAACCATGTTCTCTTTAATGAATAATGGTTTTCCAATAGCAGCAATCAAGATGTCGGCACTTGCACATAACTCCTCTAAGTTTTGTGTTCTAGAGTGTGCTAAGGTAACTGTACAGTTTCCTGGGTTTGTATTTCTCCCTAACATGATACTTACCGGCATACCAACGATGTGACTTCTACCTACAACCACACAGTTTTTACCAGAAGTTTCAATGTTGTATCTTCTCAATAATTCAATGATTCCTGCTGGAGTAGCTGGTAAGAATCCTGGTAAATCCAATACCATGTTCCCTAAATTCTCTGGGTGGAAACCATCAACGTCTTTCTTTGGATCTATCGCCAAAGTAATTTTCTTTTCGTCGATGTGTGCTGGTAAAGGCAATTGAACGATAAAACCGTCAATTTCGTTGTCTAAATTTAACTCGTTTACCTTGTTCAACAACTCTTCTTCAGTAATGCTATCTTCAAAACGAATCAACGTGCTTTCAAAACCAATTTCTTCACATGCTTTAACTTTAGCACCAACGTAAGTCATAGACCCACCATCGTTCCCAACTAAAACTGCTGCTAAGTGAGGGATTTTCTTGCCAGCTGCCTTGCGAGATGCAACTGCTTCGGCCAATTCTTTTCTGATTTCTAACGCTGTTTCTTTTCCGTTTATGATCTGCATTCCATTATTTTTTTGCAAAGATAAACGCTTTTTTTTACCTGAACATAGATATTAGGTTAGATTACCACAGTTTTGAAATATCTTCCAAAGAAAGAGAGAAGAAAGCTTGTCTTAAATACAACCTAAAGCTTTTAAATTGAAGGTTGAAGTAAGTTAACATCAGCCTTTTTTCTAAATTTGGAGCTGTTCTATGGAAGAAAAATTAATCCACAAAATTCAAAGGTCAGACCGACCCTTTTTAATTGCAGGGCCGTGTAGCGCAGAGTCTGCTGAGCAAATGCAAAATGTTGCCAGAGATATTGCAGAAAATACCCATGCACAAGTATTGAGAGCAGGTATATGGAAACCACGAACCCGTCCGGATAGTTTCGAAGGAGTAGGACAAATAGGTTTACCTTGGTTAGTAGAAGCTGCAAAAAGAAATGGTTTGTTGTCTACAACAGAGATGGCCAATGCCAAGCACGTAGAGAAAATATTAGAAGCAGGGGTAGATATTGCTTGGATAGGAGCAAGAACTACTGTAAACCCTTTTGCTGTGCAAGAAATCGCTGATGCTCTTAAAGGTTCAGGTATTCCAGTTATGGTTAAAAACCCAATTAATCCTGATTTGAATTTATGGATAGGTGCTTTTGAACGCCTGGAGAAAGCAGGACTAACGGATTTGGCAGGTATTCATAGAGGTTTTTCTGTATACAACAATCCGCGTTATAGAAATCAACCCAATTGGGAGATTCCCATTGCATTGAAAGAAGAAAGACCGGATATACCTATAATATGTGATCCGAGTCATATATCTGGCAAAAGAGAAAATTTGTTGCCTATCGCACAAAAGGCAATGGACTTGAACTTTGAGGGATTAATTATAGAAACACATCCCAACCCAGAAAAAGCTTGGTCGGATGCTAGACAACAAGTTACGCCAATCGCTTTGCGAGAAATGTTGAGTCAATTAACCCTAAGAAGAGAATTGATTTCAGAAGATGCACAAAACAAAATGCTTTTAATGCGTGATAAAATAAGTGGTTTGGATGATAAAATATTTGAACTGCTTACGGCTCGTATGCTCATTTCTGAAGAAATCGGCGTATTTAAAAGGGATAACGATATTACGATCTTACAACAAGAGCATTGGAAAAAGATGATCGCTTCTCGTTTGCACAAGGCAACAGATCTTAATTTAAGTGAAGCCTTTGTGCGAGAGTTTATGGATGCTCTTCACCAAGAATCAATACGTCATCAAACCAAAGTGATGAACCCTAATTTGGGAGAGTAAAACAAAATTTTCACCATAAAAAAGACCGACTTGAGTAAAGTCGGTCTTTTTATATATCAGCTTTTTCTTAGTTCTGAGCTTCTGGACTACCAAATACTTTTTTCAAAATATCCGTAACACGTGCTGCAGGGTCTTGTCTAATGTTATTCTCTTCTTTTTCAACCATAATGAATAAACCATCTATGGCCTTTTCGGTAACGTAAGCATTTAAATCTGTTGTAATTTGCTCGCCTCCCGTAAATTTCATGATTTGATTGTACTTCGTTGCAACAGGTTCCCAGTACTGGGTTAATTGAACTTCTTCTATTGAGTTCTGTACCTTCGGAGAGAAAGCTTCTACCAACTGGTCTGTAGTGTTTTTTCTTAAGAAGTTGGTTGCAGCACCTTCACCTCCTTTTAAAATTGCAAAACCATCTTCTATGCTCATGTTTTTAATAGCATTGATGAAAATTGGCTTTGCTTCCGCACTTGCATCTTCTGCTGCACGGTTAAGTGTTTCAACAATCTTGTTTACTTGTGCATCTAATCCTAAATCAATAGCTTTTTCTTTCATTGCTAAAGCACTCTCTGGCCATGGCAATTTAATTTCAGCATTTCCTAAAAAACCATCTGTAACTGAAGTAAGGTTTACGGAATTTGAAATTCCTACGGTCAAAGCTTCTTTTAATCCAGAAATAACTTCTGCATTTGTGAGTTTAGTTGTTGCTCCATTTTCAGAAACTTCCAGTGCAGTTTGAGCTGCCTGTTCTAGAACATCACAGCTACTTAATCCTAGCGTTAATGATAATAAGGCAACTTTTGCAATATTTTTTTTCATATAAATAGGTTTTTGTCAAACATACGAAATATTTTTAGGGTCAATTCAAAAAAGATACCATAGATGCGAGCAGAAATAATTACGATAGGAGATGAAATATTAATTGGTCAAACCGTGGATACAAATTCAGCCTGGATGGGGCAGTTATTGAGTACTAACGGTATTTCAATTTTTAGAAGTACTTCTATCTCTGATACAAAAGATGAAATTATTGCTGCTGTTGATGCTGCCATGCAGCGCAGTGAATTGGTTTTGATGACGGGGGGACTTGGACCTACCAAGGATGATATCACGAAACATACGTTGTGTGAATATTTTGAAACTTCTTTAAAGATTAACCAGGAGGTATTGGAAGGGATAGAAGCCTTTTTTGCGAAACGTAACCGCCCTATGTTAGACGTTAACGTGCAACAAGCGGCTATGCCAGAAGCATGTACAGTTTTGCCCAATAAGCACGGAACGGCCTCAGGAATGTGGTTTGAAAAATACAATAGTATACTGGTCTCTATGCCCGGAGTTCCTTATGAAATGAAAGGGTTGATGACAGAGGAAGTGATGCCTCGTTTGCGAGAGAAGTTAAATATTTCTGCCATTTATCATAGAACTTTAATGACGCAGGGAATTGGAGAGTCTTTCTTAGCAGAACAAATAGAAGATTGGGAGGATAAAGTAAGAGCGGAAGGATTTGGGTTGGCATATCTACCGAGTTTGAGTACGGTAAAATTGAGGTTAACTTCTCCAAAAGGGGTAGAGGATGCACCACGTATTGAGGAATTATTTAAGGAGATAGAGGAGCGTTTACCCGTTCATGTATTTGGAAGAGATGACATTTTATTAGAAGAGGCTGTTGGGAATTTATTACAAAATAAAGGATTAACAGTAGGAGCTGTTGAAAGTTGTACAGGGGGAGCTTTGAGCGCTAAGTTTGTTTCCATTGCAGGATCTTCTGCCTATTATTTAGGAAGTTTGGTTACCTACACGGATGCTTTAAAACAAAAAATGGTGGGTGTTCAAAAAGAAACCTTAGCCGAACATGGTGCCGTAAGCGAACAAACGGTTATTGAAATGGCAGAAGGGGGAAGAAAGGTTTTGGAAACGGATTACGCCATAGCTATTTCTGGTATTGCTGGGCCTGACGGTGGAAGCGAGGAGAAGCCCGTAGGTACAGTTTGGATGGCTATTGCTAGTGCTTATGGAACTCAAACAAGATGTTTACACTTGGGAAGTAACCGTAGCCGCAATATTCAGATTACTGTGCAACATGCTCTAAATACTTTACGTGTAAAAGTCTTAGCAGAACACCCCGAATAAGAAGGATAAGATTACTTTTGTGGAAATCAACGATGAATTGTTAAGTAAAAAGGACAATTATTTCGGGCAAAAAGGTTTTTATCTAAAAAAGATGTATTATCTTTGCGCCACAAGAAAAAAAATGGTGGAGGAATTGTGATGTTTAGGAAATTATCACTTTCTTTGCACCCGCTTTTAGAATTAGAAAAACAACGATAGTTATGTCACGAGTTTGTCAGTTAACGGGAAAAAAAGTAATGGTGGGTAATAATGTATCTCACTCTAAACGTAGAACAAAACGTAAATTTTACCCGAATTTAATAACGAAGAAATTTTATCTTCAGGATGAAGATAAATACATTACACTTCGTATTAGTACTTCTGCATTAAGAAATATTAATAAGAAAGGAATTTCTGCTTGTATCAAAGAAGCAAGAGAAAAAGGATTTTTAAAGTAGAACCATTCCCGTTGAGAAACGGCTATAAAGATTATAAAGATGGCAAAAAAAGGAAATAGAGTTCAAGTGATTCTTGAGTGTACAGAGCATAAAGATTCTGGAATGCCAGGAACTTCACGTTACATCTCAACTAAGAATAGAAAAAATACTCCGGAGAGATTAGAGATAAAGAAATTTAACCCTATCTTGAAGAAGTACACAATTCATAAAGAAATTAAATAATTGAACCATGGCAAAGAAAACAGTAGCATCTCTTCAAACTGGTGGTGGTAAAGAGCACACTAAAGTGATTAAAATGGTGAAGACTGAAAAAGGTTCTTACACATTTAAAGAGGAAGTTGTACACAACGATAGAATTAAAGATTGGTTCGCTAAGAACTAATGTTTAGACAAGCTCGAAAATAGTATAAGCTTTTCATCATTGTGATGGAAAGCTTTTTGTAATTTTATACCTATGGCACTATTCGGATTATTCTCGAAAGAGAAAAAGAAAAAGTTAGACGAAGGTCTCGAAAAAAGTAAAACTTCCTTTCTTTCTAAACTAACGCGTACTGTAGTTGGTAAATCTAAAGTTGATGCAGATGTATTGGATGATTTAGAAGAGGTTCTAATTTCATCTGATGTGGGAGTGAATACTACGCTTAAGATTATTGAGCGTATAGAAGAGCGTGTCGCGAAGGATAAATATGTAAGTACAGATGAGCTAAATGGTATCTTAAAGGCAGAAATTGCTTCTTTGTTGAAAGAAAATACAACAGGAGTAACAGATAACTTTGAGTTTCCTCAACATCCAGATAATGCCCCTCACGTAATTATGGTGGTGGGTGTAAATGGTGTTGGAAAAACGACTACCATTGGAAAGTTGGCGAACCAATTTAAAAACCAAGGTAAAAAGGTTGTTTTAGGTGCGGCAGATACATTTAGAGCCGCGGCCGTTGATCAATTGATCATTTGGTCGGAAAGAGTAGGTGTGCCTATTGTACAACAAGGAATGAACGCAGATCCAGCATCTGTAGCTTTTGATACCTTACAATCTGCAAAAGCACAAGGTGCTGATGTAGCGATAATTGATACAGCAGGTCGTTTGCATAATAAAGTGAACTTGATGAATGAGTTATCTAAAATCAAACGCGTGATGGACAAGGTAATTCCTGGAGCTCCGCACGAAATATTGTTGGTTTTAGATGGTTCAACAGGTCAGAATGCCTACGAACAAGCGAAGCAATTTGCTTTAGCAACGGATATCAATGCCTTGGCCGTTACCAAATTAGATGGTACAGCAAAAGGTGGTGTGGTAATCGGAATTTCAGATCAAATGCAAATTCCTGTAAAATACATTGGTGTAGGTGAGGGGATAGACGATTTACAAGTCTTCAACAAACAAGCCTTTGTAGATTCTTTCTTTGGAGAGTAAAATGAAAGTAGCCGTAATAGGTGGTGGAGCCGCTGGTTTTTTCTCAGCATTGAGTGCGAAAAAGCACCATCCAGAAGCGGAGGTAGTACTCTTTGAAAAATCTAAGAAATTTTTAGCAAAAGTTAAGATATCTGGTGGGGGACGTTGTAACGTAACCCACCATTGTTTTGATAATAAAAAATTAGCCGAGCATTATCCGCGCGGTAAAAATCAACTAAAAAAAGCCTTTTCGCAATTCGCCGTTCAAGATACCTTGGATTGGTTTGGAGCAAGAGGTGTGGAAACTTACACCTTACCAGATAACTGTATATTTCCAAAATCAGATTCTTCGCAAACTATCATAGATACTTTTATGAATGAAGCCCTACAGTTGGGCGTCGTTTTAAAAACATCATGCAGTGTTCGTAAAATTACGCCGCAAGAGGAGGGTACTTTTGTATTGTCTTTAGACGAAGAAGAGGTAAGTTTTGATAAAGTAATTATTACCACTGGAGGTTCTCCAAAAATGAGTGGTTTAAAATGGTTGCAAGACCTCGGTTTACAAATAGAAACACCCGTTCCTTCATTGTTTACGTTTAATATGCCCAATAACCCGATTCGAGAATTGATGGGATGTGTTGTGGAAGAAACAATCGTAAAAGTAGAAGGGACAAAGTTGGTAGGCGATGGACCATTATTGGTGACCCATTGGGGGAAGAGTGGACCGGCGGTTCTTAAACTTTCGGCATGGGGAGCGAGGATTTTAGCGGATAAAAACTACCAATTTGCCATACTTGTAAACTGGCTCAATAACCCGAGTGAAGAAGAAGTTAGAGGTCAGATTAAAAAAGCCATACAGGAAGCAGGAAACAAACGACTTAATAAATTCAATCCTTTCCCTATTACCAATAGAATTTGGAATTTCTTATGTGAAAAAATTGGTTTTTCAGAGGAAACGAAATGGGTTGACTTATCTAAGAAGTCTGTAAACCGACTCTTTACGGTACTTACCCAGGATAGATACGAGGTGAGCGGAAAAACTACCTTTAAAGAGGAGTTTGTTACCTGTGGAGGTGTATCACTTTCTGAAGTGAATTTCAAAACCATGGCAACCAAGAAATATCCTAATTTATATTTTGCAGGTGAAGTGCTGGATATAGATGGAATCACAGGAGGGTTTAATTTTCAGGCAGCTTGGACAACAGGTTTCATTGCGGGTAAATTGAACTAGAATATTCTTTCCTTCTTTGCGTAACAATTGTTACATTAGGCTTAGGGTTAGAATTTTATTTTCGCCCTTCAAATTGTTTACATGGAAGATTTATTAGAGTTAAACTACGGTTATTTATTCGAAGAAGAATTAATCAATGAAATCAAGGCTTTAGGAGCTGTGAAGCACGTTCAGCAAGGCGAAAGGCTTATAGATTTCGGTGATCATATCAAGTTCATGCCGCTTTTATTAAAGGGGGCAATTAAAATCTCACGTCAAGACGACAATGGCGATGAGCTTTTGCTGTATTTTATTGAAAAAGGGGATACTTGTGCCATGACCATGACATGTTGTTTGGGACAAAAGAAAAGTGAAATCAGAGCTACAGCAGAAACTGAAGTGGAGTTGATCATGATTCCTGTTGAAAAAATGAACGAATGGGTGGTAACTTATAAATCTTGGAGAAACTTTGTGTTTGAAAGTTACAATTCTCGTTTAACTGAAATGTTGGAGGCTATAGATAGTTTGGCTTTCTTAAATATGCCAGAGCGTGTAGAGAAATACTTGCGAGATAAGGTAATGATCAATAAAGACACAGAACTGAATGTTACTCATCAGGAAATCGCTTATGACCTTAATAGTTCTCGCGTGGTTATTTCTAGAATCTTGAAAAAGCTCGAAAAGGAAGGTAAAATAGAGCTCTTGAGAAATAAAATTAAAGTTTTGGAGTTTTAGGTGTAACAAATTACGCTTCAAACTGTCTTAACAAGTATGAAATTACTTAGTGCCTTAATCCTAACATCTCTCGTATTGTTTTCTTGTAAAAAGGAAGTGAAGGAGATGGTCGATGAAAATAAAGAAAATTCAACCAAAGACTATTTAATAACTACCGAAGGTTCTTACTGGGTATATGATAATTATACCGTAGACGGGAATGGTATTGAAACTTCTGAAAACAAAACAGACACCATTAAATGTTTGGGTACTGAGATGATAGAGGGGAAAGAGTACGCTGTGTTCTATCAAAGTTTTAACCCTTATTTTCATTTGTATTTAAGGGATTCAAACGGCTATGTAATTGATCAGCACGGTAAGGTGAATTTTTCGTTAGAGAAAAGAGGTGAGGTTTACAGTGCTCAAGAGGTTTCTGGTTTGATAAATGAGGAGGTGAGAGTGGTGAGTGTAGACCAAGATTTGAGTACGCAAGCAGGAGCCTTTGAAACGGTACATGTGGAAGCTAAATACACTTATTTGGATGGAAGTTCCTTTAATGGTTGCAGTAATCAAGAGCTAGCTTTAAATACCTATTATACCAAAGGAGTTGGCAAGGTTTGGATGGAGTATGGATATATTGTTGAACTAGAAAATTCATGTACTTACCACATTCGCAAATTAAAGACTTATTCAATAGCGCAGTAAATCAGTAGATTAGATTAAAAGAATAAAGCACCCGTAGCGGTGCTTTTTTTTTGCATTAACTTGTGTAACAATAGTAACTGTAGAAGGAAGATTGTGGCTCTACCTTTGTGCTCAAATAAAATTTTACACATGGAGTTAATGGAAATTTTCGGCTTTGTTGGAGCCTTGTTAATAGGATTAGTATTAGGATTAATCGGTGGTGGAGGATCCATCTTGACAGTGCCTATTTTGGTGTATGTCTTAGAGGAAGATCCGGTAAGAGCTACGGCTTATTCTTTATTTATTGTTGGTCTATCTGCCTTGGTGGGAGCTGTTAGAAATGCTCAAAAAGGAATGGTAGACTTTAGAACAGGAATAGTATTCGCTATCCCAGCATTGCTAGCGGTATTCTTAACAAGAAAATTTTTAATACCGGCAATTCCAGAACATTTGTTTACGGTAGGAGGGTTTGAGATTACAAAGAACATAGCTATAATGGTATTCTTTGCCATTATCATGTTGGCTGCGGCTATTGCTATGATTAAAGGAAGAAAGGAAAGTGCTGAAGAAACAGAAGTGAAGTATAACTACCCTATGATATTGTTAGAAGGATCAGTTGTGGGAGTTGTAACTGGAATTGTAGGAGCTGGAGGAGGTTTCTTAATTATTCCAGCCTTAGTGTTGCTGGCAAAATTACCCATGAAAAAAGCAGTGGCTACTTCGCTGATGATTATCGCCGTAAAATCTCTCATTGGATTCTTGGGAGATTTGGGGAATCAGGAAATCGATTGGACCTTCCTTGGTTCATTTTCAGCCTTAGCGGTAGTCGGAATTTTTCTAGGAATTTATTTGAATAAGTTCATAGATGGCGCTAAATTGAAGAAGGCTTTCGGATGGTTTGTATTGGTAATGGGAATCTATATTATCTTGAAAGAAACAGTGTTTGCTGTGTAACAAAAGTGGCTGTAGCAGAGAGGCCTATATCGTATCTTTGTTGTAAGAAAAAAGAAATAAAAAATAAATTTTAAAAAATAAAAAAATGGAAATTAAGCAGATTTATACAGGGTGTTTAGCACAAGGTGCATACTACATTGAAAGCAAAGGAGAAGTAGCAATTATTGACCCTTTAAGAGAGGTGCAAGACTACATCGATGAGGCAGCTAAAAATGACGCTAAAATCAAGTATATTTTTGAAACGCATTTTCACGCAGATTTCGTAAGTGGTCACGTTACTTTATCAGAAAAAACGGGAGCACCTATTATCTACGGACCAAATGCAAATCCAAAATTCGATTGTATCATAGCTGAAGATGAGCAAATCTTTGAATTGGGTGATGTGAAAATTAAAGTGTTGCACACACCAGGTCACACGATGGAGTCGGTAAGTTACTTATTGATAGACGAAAATGGAAAAGACCACGCTTTGTTTAGTGGAGATACATTGTTCTTAGGAGATGTGGGTAGACCAGATTTGGCGCAGAAAGCAGCTTCTATGACGCAAGAAGAATTAGCAGGTACTTTATTCGACAGCTTACGTACTAAAATCATGACGTTGGCAGACGATGTAATCGTGTACCCAGGTCACGGAGCTGGATCAGCTTGTGGTAAGAACATGAGTAAAGAAACGGTGGGTTCAATTGGTGAGCAAAAAGAAACGAATTACGCGTTAAGAGCAGATATGACCAAAGAGGAATTCATCAAAGAAGTTACAGATGGATTGGCAACTCCTCCTGCATATTTCCCATTGAACGTTCAAATGAATAAAGAGGGATACCAAGATGTTGAAGAGGTTATTAATAGAGGTAAAACTGCTATTAAGGTTGAGGACTTAGAAGATATCGTTGAAACAACAGGAGCTTTAGTGTTGGATGTTAGACATCAGAACGAATTTGGTAAAGCACACATCCCAAAATCTATCTTTATAGGAATTGATGGTGGATTTGCACCATGGGTTGGAGCTTTAATCAAAGATGTGAAACAGCCTATCGTGTTGGTTGTAGATCCAGAAAGACTAGAAGAAACTATTACAAGGTTATCTCGTGTAGGATTTGATAACATTCTAGGTTTTGTTGACGGTGGTGTTGAAGCATGGTCTGCGGCAGGTTTTGCAACAGATAGTGTGGAAGGGATTAGCGCTCAAACTTTTGATGAGATCCTTAAACAAGGAGATGTGAAGGTGAAAGACGTGAGAAAGAATTCTGAGTATTTATCGGAGCACGTTTTAGACGCGGAGAATACGCCATTGGATAATTTAAATGATTACTTGGCAGAGTACGGAGAAGGTACACATTACATTCACTGTGCTGGAGGATACCGTTCTATGATTGCGGCTTCTATCTTGAAAGCTAGAGGGATTCATAATATAGTTGATGTTCAAGGAGGTTTTGCAGCGATTAAAGATGCAGGAGTAGACGTTTCTGATTACGTTTGTCCATCAACATTATAAAAATTGAAGCATGTTGACTTTACCCCCGATTTATATTAAAGTGGTTAAAATATATCGAGATAAGTTTCAAAATAGGGGGTGAAGTGGCAGCTTTTTAAGAATATTGCTTAGTTGAAACACGGTAGGAATAGGGCGACGAAAGAAGCTCTTTTACTGCCGATGTTTAACAAGCAAGAGATTAAAAACTATAGCGGAAGACCCGCCAGCGATCCAAGTTTCTTGGGAAGGTGGATTTTCCAAAAAAAAGAAATAAAGAATGAAAAATTTAAGTGTAAACGAATGGAAAGAAGCAGCTGCTAAAGATGAGCAAGCTGTGATTATAGATGTTAGATCTCCAGGAGAATGTATGGAGGGAATTGTTGAAGGTGCTATTCAAATGAATATCATGGATTCTGCAGCATTTATACAAGGCTTAGATAGTTTAGATAAAAGTAAGAATTACTACGTGTACTGTAGATCTGGTAACCGTTCTGGACAAGCATGTATGTTGATGGAAACGAAAGGATTGAATGCTATTAATATGGCGGGTGGAATGATGGCTTGGCCATACGAAACAGTAATGCCTTAGGTATGAATCAATATCTAAAAAAGATCAAAGAAAACTGGAAGTTGTGGTTAATGGCTTCGCTAACTTTGGGCTTGGCACCCTTTTCTCCAGAACCCCACCTTTGGGGAAAGTTGAAATGGATAGCCGGTGGCGCAGTAGGTATGGGGCCTCAGGATTGGTTTGACGCATTTATGCATGGAACACCCTGGTTGTTATTACTGCTTTCTGGGATCTTATGGTTGAAAAAAGATTGATTATTTTAACGTGTGTTTAGTGAAGGATGTCTTAGGGCATCCTTTTTTTGTGTCTTGCAATTTAGTTGACAATAATCACTGAAAAAACCAACTTTTATCATTGGGTGTGACTTTGGTTACTGATAGAAGAATTTGACCTCGGTATTTTTGCATCATCAAAAAAAAATGTTGTTATGAGTTGGATTTATGAGCCTTGGCCGTGGTATGTGGCCGGACCCATGATTACTGGGGTTATGTTGTTATTAATTTATGCAGGAAAGTCGTTTGGAGTGTCTGCCAATCTAAGATCTATGTGTTCTATTGCAGGAGCAGGTCGTTGGGTAGACTTTTTCAATTTCGATTGGAAAAAGCAAAGTTGGAACTTGTTGTTTATTGTAGGGGGAGCCATTGGAGGTTTCATTGCAGTAAACTATTTAACGCCACAAGAAAGTGTTGCCATTAGTGAGTCAACACAAAGTGCATTACAAGAATTAGGTGTAGAGAATCCAGGAGGTACTTTTTTACCGAAAGAGATTTTTGGAGCTGAGGCCTTGAGTAGTGTAGAAGGATGGATTTTCTTAATCATAGGAGGTTTGTTGATTGGTTTTGGAACGCGCTACGCTGGAGGATGTACTTCGGGTCACGCCATTTCCGGATTGAGTAATTTACAGCTTCCTTCTTTAATTGCAGTGGTTGGATTCTTTATAGGAGGATTAATCATGACGCACTTGATTTTACCTTTTATACTGTAAGTAATGAGAGGATTAGTTTTTATAATAGTTTGTACTTTGAGTGCAAGTGTTTGGGCTTCCGAACATGATACCACCAAAGTAGAACACAATATATTAGAAGCTTTCCACCATGGGCATTTAAAAGGTCAGATCAGAGATTATAGCATGATGACAGTAAATGCAGGAATAGCAGGAGATTTCTTTACACAAGCAATTGGAGCTTCTTTGCATTACGAAACAGCTGAGTTTTATGGTTTCTCTATGGGACTAAAAGGGATGTTTATTCACCGTGTGTTTTCTAATGATCTTGCAGGTGCCAGATTTGAACGTCAGTTATACGATTTAGAAAATCCGACAAATTATAATGAGTTGGATAGGTTAGAGGAGTTGTATTTTAATTATCACTACAAGTTTTGGAACTTGAGGTTTGGGAAAATGGAGGTGAAATCTCCCATTGTTAATAAGCACGATGGAAGAATGAAACCGAAAATGTTTTCGGGGGTGTCTTCTTCTTTTAAAGTGAAGAAAAAGAATACTTTTCACATCTATCATATTTCCAAAGCTACTCCAAGATCTACGGTAGAGTGGTTTAATTTACACGAAGCTATAGGAATCTATAATAATGGATTTGATGAACATGGAAATAAAATGCACTATCACGGGCATTTAGATACCAAGTTTTTAACCATTGCTGGCTACGAAGGTAAGTTTGATAAGGGTACACAGCTAAAGTTTTGGGATTACTATTTTGATAATTTGATGAATACTGCGCAAGTAGAGGTGAGTCAGGCTTTTGCCAAAGACTATAAAGCAAAATTCTTATATGTAAACCAGTTTAGTACACAAACAAGAGAGAATACTTATAATGAAGAGTATTTTAAAAGTGGTGAGCTAACACATGTGTTCTCGGCCTTGGTAGGTAGGGAGTTTAAAGAATTTGAGTTAGACCTCATGGCCAGTTACATTCCAAAAGGCGGACAGTATATCTTTCCGAGAGAATTGGGAGTAGATCCTTTTTATACAAGTATAACTAGGAATTGGTTAGAAGGATTGTCTGATGCCTCAGCAGTTGGGTTGACCTTGAAAAAGGAATTGTGTAATTGGGATATGAAAATGTCTTACGTCCACTTGGAGAGTAAAAACGATTACGATCACAACCGATACATGGAGTTATCAAACGATCAGGTAAATATTGACATTACGCGTCATTTCCATCACGCTTTGGAGGGCTTGGATGTACGTTTTTTATACGTGATGAAGCATACAGGAGGTAATATTCCTGATTATGCAAATGTGGTGAACAGAACAAATTATCACCATTTAAATTTAATAATGAATTTTAATTTTTAAGATGAAGAGAATAGCTTATTTAGCAGTAGGAGTAATATTTGGAATAGTAATGAGTAAGGCGGAGATCGTTTCGTGGTACCGTATTTACGAAATGTTCCGTTTCGAATCTTTCCACATGTATGGAGTAATAGGTTCAGCAGTTATTTTAGGAATGATTGCTGTGCAATTGATTAAAAAGAAAGAAGGAAAGACGGTTAAAGGAGATCAAATCAGTTTTTCTGATAAGAATAAAAGTATACCAAGATATTTAATTGGAGGAACATTGTTTGGTTTAGGCTGGGCTATGACAGGTGCATGTCCAGGACCAATGTTTGTCTTACTAGGGCAAGGTGTTGCATCCATAGGTATTGTAATTATTAGTGCGGTGTTCGGAACCTTTTTATATGGAGCGTTGAGAAACAAATTACCACACTAGGTATGGATAAGGGTTAATAGAGAAGGGTTGAGCTGTAAAGTTTGACCCTTTTTTTATGTCGTAAAAAGCCAGATTTTTCTCCTATAGAAGACATTACGCAGAATTCCATCTTTATTTTTAGCCTTGTCTAAATATAAGCTTATATTTGTGTAAAATAAATTTCTTAAATGGAAGGTTTATCACATAGTGAAGAGAATTATTTAAAGGCCATTTACAACACCACACAAGGGGAGGTTGAGACGGTTTCGACCAATGAGTTGGCCGAGAAAATGAAAACCAAAGCCAGTAGTATTACCGATATGGTAAAAAAGCTATCCGATAAAAAGCTGGTGAAGTATAAAAAATACAAAGGTTGCTCTTTAACAACCGAAGGAGAAAAATCGGCCCTAAAGGTGATCCGCAAACACAGACTTTGGGAAGTGTTTTTGGTAGATAAATTAGGGTTTGGATGGGATGAAGTACATGTGATAGCTGAACAATTAGAACACATCCGTTCTGTAAAGTTAACGGAGAAATTGGATGAGTTTTTAGAGTTTCCAAAGTATGATCCACATGGTGACCCTATTCCTGATAGAGATGGAAATCTGGAGTTGAGAACAAAAATGGTTCAATTGAATGAATTGCAAATTTCAGACGTTGCCGTGGTTATTGGTGTAGCAGATGGAAATCCGTCATTTTTACAATACCTCGATCAAAATAAAATTCAGTTGGGTACAGAGTTAATAGTATTAGACCTTTTCGACTTTGATGAATCTGTGCGTATACGTCTAGGAGAAAGAGAACTCAACCTTTCAAAAACTGCAGCTTCAAAAATTTGTGTGGAACGCTTAGAACATTAATATGAAAAGAATTATAGGATTTATAGTTATTCTCTCTGTTTTGACAGCTTGTAAAATAGAAGATCAATCCAAGAAAGATGGTAAGCTCAAAGTAGTGTGTACAACCTCTATGATAGGAGATTGTTTTACACATGTGCTCGATAGTTTTGCCGAAGTGAAAGTATTGATGGGACCAGGGGTAGATCCTCACCTCTACGATGCACGTCCTAGTGATCTTAAAGCGTTGGATGAGGCAGATGTTATTATTTACAATGGCTTTCATTTAGAGGGGAAGTTTGTAGATAAGTTTGAAAAATTAGCGCGTACAAAGAAGGTAATTGCCTTGGGGGAGTTTGTAGAAAAGAAAGCCCACAACGCAAGTGAATTTGCCAATGCTGTAGATCCTCACTTTTGGTTCGATCCACAGATGTGGACAGAAGCACTTTCGGCTACCATAGATAGTATGGTGAAGATATACCCAGAACACAAGGAGGTGTGGATGAAAAATTTTGCAGCCTACCAAAATGAAGTGAAAGCTGCTGAAACATTTGTAGAAACTACGATTAAACGTATTCCAGCTGAAGATAGAATTTTAATTACTTCGCATGATGCTTTCAATTATTTCGGAAGAAGATTTGGCGTTGAAGTAAGAGCTTTACAAGGTATTTCAACCTTAAGTGAAGCAGGGATTAAAGAGGTGAGTAATTTGGTAGATTACATTATCACGCATCAGGTGAAATGCATTTTTGTAGAGAGTAGCGTTTCGCGTAAAGCTTTGAAATCTGTTAAAGAAAATTGTGCAGCACAAGGGTATACCGTTGTGTTTGGAGAAGAATTGTTTTCGGATGCTATGGGTGAAGCGGGGAAGCCTGAAGGAACTTATCCCGGAATGTTAAAGGCCAATGCCCAGCGTATTGCAAATGGAATATTGAGTCATGATTAGTCTAGAAGCACACAACTTAACGGTAGCTTACGATAAAGTTCCTGTGTTATGGGATATAGATTTTGAGTTACCTAAAGGTAAAATTATAGGAATCATCGGTCCGAATGGATCGGGGAAAACAACTTTGCTGAAAACCATTATGGGTTTGATAAAACCTGCAAGTGGTTATGTGAAGGTGTTTGAAAATGATTTGGATGAGGTAAGACAACGTGTAGCGTATGTTCCGCAACGAGAATCTGTAGACTGGGACTTTCCTGCAAGTGTACAAGATGTAGTGGAAATGGGGCGCTACCGCAAAAACAGTTTGTTTAGAAGACTCACGCAAACGGATAAAGAAATTGTTGCCAATGCCATCGAAAAGGTGAAGTTAACGGCCTTTAAAGACCGCCAAATTTCGCAACTTTCTGGAGGACAGCAACAACGAGTGTTCATCGCTCGGGCTTTAGCACAAGGAGCTGATATCTTTTTTATGGATGAACCTTTTGTGGGAGTGGATGCAACTACGGAAACAGCTATTTTGGATTTGCTTACAGCCATGAGAGATGAGGGGAAAACCGTCGTTATTGTTCACCATGATTTACAAACGGTTTCTGGTTATTTTGATCATTTAGTATTGTTAAACACACGTGTAATTGCATGCGGTCCAACCTCTGAAGTATTGACCCAAGAAAACTTGAGTAATGCCTATGGTGGACAGTTAACACTGCTTTCTAAAATTCAATCCATTATCAAGGAAAAAGAATTTCCAATACGTGAAAAAGGTTTTGAAAAGCGATGAATAGTTTACTCGAATTTTTCTCTTTTACCAATCCTACGGTACGAACAGTAGTTTTGGGAACTGTATTAATAGCAGTGTGTTCCTCTATTGTTGGAACATACACCTATTTGAGAAAGCGTTCTTTAGTAGGGGATGTTGTAGCGCATGCTATTTTTCCTGGAATTTGTTTTGGCTTTGTTTTATCAGGTTCTAAAAACCCGATTTATCTTATGCTGGGAGCCATCTTAGCGGGGTGGGTGGCTTTGATATTAATGGATGCCATTGTAGCAAAAACTAAATTGAAAACCGATACAGCGCAAGCCTTTATTTTAACCTTCTTCTTTGGGTTAGGAACCGTTTTTTTAGCTTATATCCAAAAGTCTGGAAGCGCATCTCAAACCGGTTTGCATGATTTCCTATTGGGGAAGGCAGCAAACATTACGCGTTTTGATTTAGCTGTTTTTGGGGTGATTAGTTTGTTGCTCATCGTATTGGTAATTACCTATTATAAGGTGTTTAAACTCATTTCTTTTAATGAAGATTACGCCGCTAGTTTGGGCTATAATGTCAGATTCTATCGTTTCTTGTTAACTACCATGACAGTTATTGCTGTGGCCGTTGGGATTCAAGCGGTAGGTGTTGTTTTGATGTCGGCCCTTTTAATTACACCGGCGGCAACAGCTCGTTTGTGGACTCATAAACTACATCGACTGATGTTGATTGCGGGGATATTTGGAGCTTTGTCTGGAATATTTGGAGCCTATGTTTCATTTACGGCGGTCAATATGCCCACTGGACCATGGTTTGTGGTGTTCCTTACTTTTTTTGCCCTCTTATCTATCTTTATTGCACCTAAGAATGGAATTCTCTCCAAGCTCAAACAAAAGCGCAACAATGCCAATAAGATCAATCAAGAAAATGTTTTAAAAACCTTCTACAATTTAATTGAACGTGGGGTAGAACAGATAACTACTCAAGTTATTTTAGAAAAGAGAAGTTTTATTCCTCGCGTTTTAGAGAGTACCTTGAGTAAACTCAAACATCAAGGGTTTGTGGATCGCAATGGAAGCGTCTATACCTTAACCGAAGCGGGTTGGGATGAAGCAAAACGCGTAGTGCGTTTACACCGTTTGTGGGAGTTATACTTAACCAAGCGTATGAATTATAAAGACGACCATATTCACGGGTTGGCAGAAAGTATGGAACATATTATTACACCAGAAATAGAGAAAGATCTATTGAAAGAGTTAGATTACCCAACTACTGACCCCCACGAAAGTAAAATACCTTATTAACATGGATTTGAATAATTTATTGGTCATGCTAACAGCTATATTAATAGGAAGTTCTTGTTCCTTGCTGGGTAGCTTTTTGATCTTAAGAAAATCTGTAATGATAGGGGATGCTATATCTCACAGTGTACTACCAGGTATAGTACTGGCCTTTATTTTTACAGAAGAACGTGCAGCATTTCCCATTTTAATTGGAGCAGCTGTATTTGGTGTACTCACTACTATGTTTATCCAATTCTTGCAACGTAGATCGAACGTGCAAGAAGGAGCTGCCATAGGTATAAGTTTTACCTTTTTCTTTGCCTTGGGGGTAATCATGATAGCCCTGAGTACAGGGGGGAATGTAGATATAGACCAGGAGTGTGTCCTATTTGGTGAAATAGCGAGTTCTTACCTCGATAAAATATTTATAGATGGGTACTTTGTAGGAACCCGTTCCATTTTAACCATGACGCCTGTTTTAGTGATTATTATCTTATTTGTAATATTGGGTATGAAAGGCCTACGTCTCACATCTTTCAATGAAGATTATGCCAAGGCTTTGGGCATCAACGTAAATGCCTGGAATTATGCTTTGCTCATGCTGGTGTCTATTACAGCTGTCCTTTCCTTTGAAGCGGTAGGAGCCGTGCTCGTCGTAGGTTTTTTAACCATTCCTCCAGCAAGTGCCTATTTAATAACCAATAATTTAAGCAAGATGTTATGGATATCTGTATTGTATACCATTTTGGCAGCTGTCGGAGGTACCTTGTTGGCGCTTGAATTAGACGTTACTATCTCAGGAATGATCGTGAGTGTATCGGGAATTTTGTTTCTGATTACCTGGTTGATTCAAATATTGGTACAGAAAAGAAATAAAATTGAAAGTTTAAAAAGTGTTTAAAATATTTATTTTCAATGAGTTAGCTTGTGTATCTAAAAATAATTTGAAAAAAGTTTCAAAAAGTCATTGCGGAAAGAAAAAGACTGTGTATTTTTGCCCCAGCAAAGCTTATATAGATAAGCATTGGGTTTTATAGTTTTAGCATGGTTTAGCAAAAAAAGGAATAGTTTCGAAACAAATTATTCCTTTTTTTGTTTTTAGGTACCTGGTAATTTTTACATTCATGTCCAATACATTTCAACAACAAGTTTTACACGAAGACAATCACACCATTGTAATTAACAAACAAAGTGGACAACTCGTTCAGGGCGATAAAACCAAAGACAAATCTCTTATAGATTTAACCAAAGCTTATTTAAAAGAAAAGTACAATAAACCCGGAGAGGTGTTTTGCGGATTGGTGCATCGTTTAGATAGACCTACCTCGGGAGCGCTTGTTTTGGCGCGTACATCAAAAGGACTCTCTCGTTTATCACAACAATTTAAAGGGAGAGAAGTACAGAAGATTTACTGGGCCATTGTAGAAAAAGCGCCACAGGAAAAAGAAGGTACCCTTATCAATTTCTTAAAAAAGAACGAAAAGCAAAACAAATCTTACGTATACGACAAAGAAGTTAGCGGTGCTAAAAGGGCAGAGTTAGACTATAACCTTCTAGCGAGTTCAGATAAATATCATTTGGTAGAATTGGTGCTGAAAACAGGACGTCATCATCAAATTCGTGTGCAATTGTCAAATATCGGTTGTATTATTAAAGGAGATTTGAAGTACGGCGCTAAGCGTTCAAATAAAGATGCGAGCATTAGTTTACATGCCAGAAATTTATCTTTCAATCATCCGACTACAAAAGAAAGAATCAACATTACAGCTCCCGTTCCGAATGATGCATTGTGGCAATTTTTCGAAAAGGAAATGAAGAAGTAGGCTGCCTTATCTAGCTATCCATTCATAGTTTTTCTTCAGGAATTACGGTCAATTTAAGCTTCCGTTTCACTTCCGGTGGTCGTAAAACATAAGCCAAAATATACCAGAATACCTGCCTCAAAAGCTATCCATTTCTATCTAGGGCAGAGGAGTGTCTAGGGTTTAATTAAAGAAGTATAGATCATAAAAAAAAACGGACACCCAGTGAGCATCCGTTTTTAAAATTCAATGATTATTTCTTGCTATTTTTGTGCTTCTTCAGCTTTCTTTTGCTGTTCTTCTAGACGTTTCTTTTCTTCTTCAACATCAAATAACTTTTCAGCATCAGCCTTGTTTTGACTCTGGTCTATGAACATTTCTAATTGAGCAATAGAAAGTTGTTTCGCAACAATCTTTTTGTCTTTATCCAATACAAATACTTGTGGTGTACTATAGATATCGTAAGTATCTTGGTAGTTCAATGATTCAACAGTAGTGTATCTTGGAATGAAATTATACGGGTTAGCTGTTACAGAATCATATAGGTTCTGAGACATACCAACGTTAATGAAATGCATATCGTGCTTTTCAATAAAGTCCTTCCATTTTTCAAAATCTTCTCCTGTTGCTTTACCTACAGCAAATACTTCTACATTTCTGTCTTTCAACTTTTGGTTGTATAACTTTGATAATTTTGGAGTTTCTTTCTTACAGTGACCA
>NZ_JAWWCF010000016.1:0-24920 GCF_033720595.1 Lishizhenia sp.
AGCAGGTATGGCTGCCCAAATGAAAGTTTGTGTGATACCCGAAAAATCTCATATACCCAATCCAAAACTAGAATTGGCGCATTTTTTCTATGAAGATTTAAACGCGTTGATTGCTGCTTTTAAGGAAAAATGAAAAACACAACATATTCAAAGTTATCTGCTTTATTATTGATACATTCGGTAAAATATACGTGAATTAAAGCATGAGAGCACTGACCTTCACAATGATCTTTTTCTTCCTTGTAGTGAACACTCAATTCCTATACCAACACTTTACTTCGAATCATTTCATATTCTCAATCTCCCTCTTCCTTCTAATGTTCACGGCATGGTGTGTATTAGTTTGTGTTAATTTTGCCCAATTCATCATCCTTCTTACAGAAAAGTTCAGGAATGTACATCGAATAGGTGTGTTAGTTTTAGGTTCCTCTGTTTTAACCCTAGCCGCATACTACCCCGTGGGGATAATTAGCAGCAATCATTTGGATACAGCAAGTCTATTTAACGCTTCAAGAGAGGGTGCGGCGAATTGTAGAACTACGCTAAGCTTAACCGACAGACATGACTTTAGGTATACTGAAGTTTGTTTTCGTAAAGAAAGCGCGTCTGGAAGCTATGTTAAGTCTGCTGATACCATCTTTTTCACAAGTAATGATGACTCCTACTTAGAGTTTAACTATGGTATCATCCAAATGAAAGACATGACTCATAACTCCCCCATTCTAGGTCGATTGAATCTTTATAAAAAAGACAGTTTAATTAATTTCTTATGGATTACTCAAAATGATTTCTAAGAGTAGTCTCAAGTAAATAATTCCAATTTTTTCGGGATTTGCTAAAACATATTTAGAACTGTACATTTGTACCTTAACCACATCACCATCAATGAATAAATACAGCCTCTTAACCCTCAGTTTAATTCATTTCGCCATTCTAAGTTTAATAAGTTGAACCCTATGAAAAATGCAATTGTATCCGAAGGTTTTTCAATGAATTATCTTATTCCCGGAATGATCGCTTTGGTAGGGGGTGTGATATGTGTAACATTTGAACCAATGATTACGGTCATCGGAGTTCCTATTGCCTTATTTCTTTTACTGATTAAAACAGGTGTTGAGGTTAATTTCACGAAGAGTAAAATAAGGAGTTATAAATCTGTTTTTGGAATAAAATTAGGCTTGTGGAATACCTTTGAAAAAGACACAACTGGAATTTTACGATATACAAGAAGCGCTGCTCAAATGAGTAGTAGGGGATCCAGCACAACCGTACGCTCCGAAACTTTTGATTTCAACCTGTTAGATAAAATGGGCAAAGAAATTCAAATCCACGAATTTACGCAGTATCAAATAGCACGTAAACTTTTAAAAATTCTCGAAGCAAATACAGGTATGAACATCATTGACGAGTTCAGAGAAACACAGATAAAAGCAATATCAAAAAGACAGATGTAAGTACTACTTATCGTTAAACAGCTCTTCTACTTTTTTAAACCTATACTCGAATATTTCTTCAAGTTTTGGTTTCACCAAAAAGGGGTGTACCATTCTACCAAGTATCCCCATAGGAAGTGCATAACTCACAATGTCCGTCATCTCTACTCCGCCTTCAACTGCCTTAAAATGATGTTCGTGGTGCCACATTTTGTAAGGTCCCACACGCTGTTCGTCCACAAAGAATTTTTTATCGTGAACATATTTTATCTCTGTTACCCACTGCATGGGTATTTTTAGAAGAGGTGTAACTGTATACCCTATCATCAACCCCTCGTACATTTTTTCAGGTACTTCCGTTTTAATGTTAAATCCCATATAGGGAGGTGTAATCGTTTGGAGGTTTTTGGGAGAAGAAAAGAACTCCCAACATTCTTCTAAACTTGCTTTTACAAACTGCGTGCGCTTGAGTTGATACATTGTTTTTCTTTTAACAACATTCTACGAGCAGTATTGTTTTAGTGAAAACAAAAAAAGGCACAACCGAAGCTGCACCTTTTCATATCTTTTGTTCAAAAACTATTTTGCTTTGAACTTGTTGATTGCGTTTACTGTAAACTCAGACAATACTAACTGACCGCTCATTGCAGCTCTTTCAGACAATAATTCGTCCCAGTTTTCTGTTCCTTCCCAGAAAATCTTCTTCAACAACATCATTGCTTCAGGGTTAGAATTCGCCAATGTATTTGCTAAATTCTCTAACTCTTCATCCATTTCTTCGGCAGTATCGAAAATATCTGTATACAAACCTTTTTCTCTTGCCCAATCTGCAGATCTCCATTCTGTAGCATTGATGGCTAACTGGCTCATTGCCGAAACACCAATTTTACGTTCTACAGCTGGTCCTACAACAAATGGTCCTATACCTATTGCTAACTCAGACAATTTAACTGCCGCATGTTTAGTAGCCAAACAGTAATCTACAGCAGAAGCTAATCCAACTCCACCACCAACAGCTTTACCTTGAACTCTACCAATGATTAATTTTGGACATTTTCTGCTTGCGTTGATCACCTTTGCAAATCCAGAGAAAAATTCTTTTCCTGTTGGGAAGTCTTTAATAGAAATCAATTCATCAAAACTAGCTCCTGCACAAAATGCTCTCTCTCCAGCAGAAGTTAAAACGATCACTTTTACAGTATCGTTCTCTCCTAATTCCGTAATTGTATCGGCTAATTTTTGTAAAATTTTACCTGGTAATGAATTACTTAAAGGGTGTCCAAACTCTATTGTTGCTATCCCTTTATCGTTTACTTTATATTCTACGTGACCTTGGTCAACCGCGTTTGCTGTACTCATAATGTCAAATAATTTGCTTCAAAAATAAAAATTATTGTTTGGAAAGAAGTCCAATACAGTCTTCTCTCCACGACCATATCTGATCGTTACTGTATTCACTCGTGTTCCAAGCTTTTAAAAATTCGAGATGTTTCTGATTTTTCTTTGCCAGGAGGGTTTCTACATCTATCACCTCTTCCTCCATGATGTACGTTTCTATATTCAAGAAATAGCGCGTGGTAAAATCATAGTATTTTCCCTGATGTTTTAAACAAACATGCGCTTCTGGTATATAATCCAAATTAATATTATCGAACAAGCCCCCCAAACAATTATGGGTTGCTCCACTCATTTTAAAATAGATCAATACCAATTCTACATCAGAAATACCCTGTTCCTCTAACAACACTTTAAGGAAAGCGTGTTTTGACGTACATGTACCTCTGCGCTCATGAAAGACCAAGGACAAATCCTTTCTATCACTAATTCTTGCATAGGGAATGGTAGCAACAAATCTACAAGCATCATAAAAGCTAACGATGCCAGACTCTTGCATTAAGGTAGTAAATTCCCCCTCTCCCGTTAATTCAACATCTATCATCGTTGCATTAAAATTGCTGGATCTATTGTTTTGGTTTTACTCACCTTGAGTGTTTTACTTATCCCCATCACACCTGCTTTAATGTCGCCTTTTACCTTCAGCATCACTTCTTTTTTTAAAGCTAGGGTGATTAATTTGGCCATCACTCCTTTCTCTAGTCCAACCTCCACATCAAAGGTGTATGCTTTGGTTTGCTTTCGCAATAATTTAACCGGAGAATTAAGGTGAGCTGTACCCATAAAGTTGTCGTCCAAAAAAACTTGTAAATCAGTCTCTTTCAATTTTATTCCGTAGGCATTTGGGTTTAAAACATCTGCAGTAATTTTCAAATTGAGTTTACCATCCTTGATGGTCCCAATCTTCACACTCTTTATCTCCTCAACATCTAAATCTTCATAAACCTCACAACTTGTGAAAAAGAAACCGATGATGAAAATCAATACTAAATTTAATCCTTTCAAAATGCTCTCGTAAAAAAGGAGGAGCCTTCACTCCTCCTTGTTAATTATTTAGATAACTCTGCGAAGTTCTTATAAAAGTAAGGAATCGTTTCAATTCCTTTGTAATAGTTGAACAATCCGTAGTGTTCATTTGGCGAGTGAATCGCATCTGAATTCAATCCGAATCCCATCAATACCGTTTTTAATCCTAGTACTTTCTCAAATAAAGAAACGATAGGAATACTTCCTCCACTTCTTACTGGAATTGGCTTAATGCCAAACGATGTTTCCATCGCCATACTTGCAGCCTGGTAACCTACAGAATCAATAGGTGTAACTGCTGGTTCACCTCCGTGATGTGGTTTAACTAATACCTTAACACTATCTGGAGCAATAGACTCGAAGTGTTTTTGGAATTTTTCTGTAATCTCTTCTGGACTTTGATTAGGCACTAAACGCATAGATATTTTCGCAAATGCTTTAGAAGCGATAACTGTTTTCGCTCCTTCTCCTGTGTATCCTCCCCAAATTCCATTTACGTCTAATGTTGGACGAATTGAACCTCTCTCTGGCGTTGAATACCCAGCTTCTCCATGAACTGCGTTTATATCTAATGCTGCTTTGTAATCTTCTTCAGAATAAGGTGCTTTTGCCATTTCTGCTCTTTCTTCAGCAGAAAGCTCTTCAACATTATCGTAGAATCCTGGGATAGTGATGTGATTATTTTCATCCGTTAATGAAGCAATCATCTCTGCCAAAATATTGATAGGGTTTGCCACACATCCACCGTATAAACCTGAGTGTAAATCTCTGTTTGGTCCTGTAACCTCTACCTCTACATAACTCAATCCTCTTAAACCTGTAGTAATTGAAGGTACGTCGTTCGCTAAAATTCCTGTATCAGAAACCAAAATAACATCTGCTGCTAATTTCTCTTGGTTTGCTTTGATGAAGTGTCCTAAATTTTCAGAACCTACTTCCTCTTCACCTTCTATCATGAACTTCACGTTACATGGCAATTCATTGCTCTCCATCATTGCTTCGAAAGCTTTTAAATGCATGTACATTTGTCCTTTATCATCACAAGCTCCACGGGCAAAAATCGCTCCCTCTGGATGGATGTCAGTTTTCTTGATTACAGGTTCAAAAGCTGGTGAATCCCATAACTCTAATGGATCTGCTGGCTGAACGTCATAGTGACCATAAACCAAAACAGTAGGTAAGTTTTTATCAATAATTTTCTCACCGTATACAATTGGGTAACCTGCTGTAGGACATACCTCTACATTATCCGCACCATTCTTCTTCAATTGATCAGCAATAAAATCTGCCGTTTTTAAAACGTCATTTTTAAATGCAGGGTCAGCAGAAACTGATGGTATTTTAAGTAGTTCTATGAGTTCTTCTAAAAATTTGTCTTTGTTAGCGTTGATATACTTTATTGTACTTTCCATGTAATTAATTTTAAAGTGTAAAGATAAGTTTCTATCACATTTACGCCTCAAAATCAAAAAGTTTATCTGGTTTTCACTATTTTCAAGCAACTTTTTTTAGCAGAAAGTAGTCTGTAGAAAAGAGAAAATAAACCATTTACATTTATGAAACGATTTTTACTCGCCACCGCATGCTTGTTTTTAACATTGAGCATACACGCGCAATTAACGATATCAAACACGACTTCAGTTTTAGATGTTATTCAAAATACACTTCTGGGTCAAGGAATTATTGTTTCTAACGTCAGCTACAATGGAAGTACAGCCAACGTAAATTCAACACAAGGAAACGTAAATCTATTTTCTGACCAAGGTGGAAACTTTCCCTTTTCGAGTGGAGTTTTGTTAACCACTGATGGAGGGAATGGAACTGTTTCTTACGATCCAGATTTAAATGCCATTGCAACAAACACGGTTACCAATGGGGTGGTTTTAGAATTTGATTTTATACCTACAGGGGATACCTTATCTTTCAATTATATGTTTGCCTCTTCTGAGTATCCTACTTATGTATGTTCAGGATTTAATGACGTATTTGGTTTCTTTATCTCTGGACCAGGTTTTAATGGACCTTACCAATACAACGCTGAGAATATTGCATTAATTCCGAACACAAATGTTCCTGTAGCTATTAACACGGTTAACTCTGGATCAGCAGGAGGAGCAGGAAACCCTGCTACATGTGCTGCACAGGACCCAAACTGGCAAAGTAATTCTATTTACTATACAACGTCTTATTCAGGAACTGCAGGATATCCATATGGAGGAGGAACTGTTGCGCTATCAGCAAACGCATCGCTTACTTGTGGACAAACTTACCACATTAAGATAGCCTTGAGTAACGTAGGTGACCAGGCCTTAAATTCTGGTGTATTCTTATTGGCTAACTCTTTCTCTTCAAATACTGTTGATATTAGCATTACCTCAGATCAAAGTGTAAATGACTCTACTTTAGTGGAAGGTTGTACACAAGGTACAATTACTTTCTCAAGACCAGAAACTCAGACAGGTGATAGCTTGGTTGTAGTGTACAGTACGGGTGGACAAGCAATAGAAGGAACGGATTACACTTCTATAGGACAAAATGGTACGGTTATTTTCCTTCCAGGTGAAGACACAATTTCTATTGTTATTGACCCTATACAAGATGGTGTAGACGAAGGACCGGAGCTACTTACGATAAGTGCGTACACGATAACGCCTTGTGGAGACACTGTCTACTCTGAAGGTTTTACCTACATAACTGACGAACCCTTCTCCGAGGTTATAACCTCAGATACTACCATATATTGTGATAACGACTCTGTTTTAGCAGAGGTATATACAGTGGACGGATTTGAACCTTACTCTTATGAATGGATACAACTACCCGGTGGAAGTGTATACACATCCGGTGATTCTGTTTACTTAGAAGGGTATCAAAATCAAAGTAATTTGTATATCGTACAATCTACTGATGCATGTGGTTTCGTGTTCGAAGACACCATGGAAATTATTGTTGATCAGACCTTAGCTGTAGATACCGTTTATTCGGGACCTACGCCTTGTGGCGAAGCCTCAGGTTGGGTAACAGGAGAATTTACTGGACAGGTGGGACAACCACAATTGAACTGGTCAGGACCCGGTCCTAACTCTCAGAACGGTATCGATGCCAGTGCTTGGGGTAACTTATCTTCTGGCTGGTACTACTTCGAAGTTGAAGATGACAGATGTAAAGTTTTCGATAGTGTTTTCGTAGATCAAGAAAACGTGCCCGTTGCAGACTTTACCGCTAACCCAACAACAGGTACAGCACCTTTACCAGTAACATTTACAAACAATAGTACTGGAGGATCTTCATTTGAATGGGACTTTGGAAACGGAAATGGAGTTACGGTTTTTGATTTGGCAACACAAAATCAAACCTATACAGATGGACAGCAAGTTTATGATGTAAGTTTAATTGTATATGGAGGTTCATGTTCTGATACAGCGTTTGCACAAATTACTATCATTCCTTTCTTGGCATTGAGCTATGACACTCCCAACGTATTTACTCCAGACGGAGATGATAAAAATGATGTATTTACTTTCAATCCTATTAATGCGAAAAACATCGATATTATCATCACAAATAGATGGGGTAATACAGTTTTTGAATCGACAGGTGATCCTACAAAAGCAGTGTGGGATGGAACTAATAAAGATTCAGGAAATGCATGTAGTCCAGGAACTTATTTCTACCGCGCAACCTTCTACGGTTACCAAGGAGAAGAAATTGAAGAACAAGGTTTTATTCAACTCGTGAAATAACAACAAATACAGGATAGAAAAAGGGGGATTGATTTAATATCAATCCCCCTTTTTATCGTATAAATCTTACGCTTTTTAGAGTAAACTCTCACCTGTCATTTCAGCTGATTTCTCAACCCCTAAAAGGTGTAATATTGTTGGAGCCACATCGGCTAATTTTCCGTCTTTGATATGCTTACTTTTATCTCCAACATAAATTACCGGTACAGGGTTCGTACTGTGCGCCGTGTTTGGAGTTCCATCTGCATTAATTGCATAATCTGCATTTCCGTGATCAGCAATCACAATGAATTCGTACCCCAATGACATCCCTGTTTCTAAAATTTCACACAAGGCACCATCTACGGTTTCAACTGCCTTTTGAATCGCTTTATAATCTCCAGTATGACCTACCATGTCTGGATTCGCAAAATTCAAACAGAAGAAGTCTGGCTGATTTGTATTTAATTCATTAATAATTTTGGCTTTCACTTCCGGTGCACTCATATCTGGTTGAAGATCATAAGTCGCCACTTTTGGAGAGTTCACTAAAATTCTAGTCTCCTTATCAAATTCACTTTCTCTACCACCAGAGAAAAAGAAAGTAACGTGTGGATATTTTTCCGTTTCTGCAATTCTCACTTGAGATTTACCTGCTCCCTCTAGAACTTCACCTAAAGTGTTTACCAAGTTATCCTTTTCAAAAATCACATTGACATTCTTAAAGGTATCATCATAACTTGTCATCGTAAGATATTCCAGCTTCAACGCTTTCATATCATTTTCAGGAAAGTCTTTTTGTGTTAAAGCAATAGAGATTTCGCGAGGTCTATCTGTTCTAAAATTGAAACAAATTACGACATCTCCCTCTGCTATTTTAGCTTCATTACCAGCAATGATAGCAGGTTCTATAAACTCATCGGTAATATCTTCGGCGTAAGAGCTTGTAAATACTTCTTCTACGCTTTGATAAACTTTACCTTCTCCCTTCACTAAAAGATCATAGGCCTTTTCTACACGTTCCCAACGATTATCTCTATCCATGGCATAGTATCTTCCTATTACAGAAGCTACTTTTCCTACAGAGTTTTCTAAATGCGCATTCAATTCAGCCAAGAAAGTCTTTCCACTTTTAGGGTCGCAATCTCTACCATCGGTAAAGGCGTGAATATTTACATCCGTCACCCCTTGGGCTTTGGCCATGTCACAAAGTGCGTATAAGTGCTCCTGACTACTATGAACACCTCCCTTAGAAACAAGTCCAATTAAATGAACCTTTACCTTATTGGTTTTCGCTTTCTCAAAAGCATTCAACAAAACTTTATTTTCAAAAAAATCTTTGTCTTTAATACTCTTGTTAATACGCGTTAATTCTTGGTATACAATTCTACCTGCACCAATGTTTAAGTGACCCACTTCAGAATTTCCCATTTGGCCCTCAGGTAAACCTACTTGTTCACCATAAGTCACCAAAGTTGCGTTAGGATATTCCTCCATTAATTGATCCATACATGGTGTTTGTGCATGATAAATCGCATCCGATTCTGATTTATCTCCTATTCCCCATCCATCTAAGATGATGAGTCCTGTTTTTTTATCAGACATTATTCAATATTATTTTAAAAATAGAACCCTTGGGTTGGTTGGGTTCATAAGCTACTTTTCCTTTATGTATTTTGGCCAATTCAGAAACAATGTACAAGCCTAAACCTGTCCCCTTTTGAGTTCGCGTTTCTTCATTTCCAATCCTGTAAAATTTCTCAAAAACTTGATTTACCTGGGTCTTGTCAATTCCCACCCCCTGATCTTTCACTTGAATTTCTACAGAGGTCTTTAAATCGCGAATCGTAACAGTGATAGGATTTCCATCACCATATTTCACGGCATTTTCCAACAAGTTACTCAACATGATTTCTACAAGCATTTTATCGATATTAACCTTTCTCTTGAGGTCAACTTGCAAATCAACATCACATCTATGGTAGATAAATTTATTGAGCAATTTCTCTACAATTTCTTTTAAATCTTCTTGTTGCTGATTGAGTTCTAAGACATTATTATCGAGCTGCGTTGCGGTAAGAATATTATCAATCATTTCTTGTAAACGCTTGTTTTCGTGCAAGGCAGAACTAATAATTTCTTTTTTCTTTTCTTCAGATAAAGAACTCCTTTTCAACAGCGTTTGAAGGTATAAACGATTGGCCGCAATGGGAGTTTTTAACTCGTGCGTTACAGATAGCAGAAAGTTGTTTTGTCGGTTAGAAAGTGCCAATTCCTTTTTGATAGAGGCCCTAATTTTCCATAATCCAAGAATTAGAATAACGAAAAACACGGCTCCTTCTCCCAGTATCATCAGAACGCGAGAATCTAGGGAACTATTTTTTGAACTTAGTTGTTCGGATAAATCGATAATGTGGTAACCCCACCAAAGAAACTGAAGAACCACATATATTCCTAAAGAATAAAAGAATATTGCGGTCTTCTGTTTCATGGGTATAATGGGTAATATTAATACGCTCTTGCGTCGCTTCCTTCCACGTAGTTAATAAAGGCTTTGTTCACTACCTTATTACCACCTGGTGTAGGATAATCTCCTGTAAAGTACCAATCTCCAAGGTTATTTGGACAAGCCTTGTGTAAGTTATCTACCGTTTGATAAATCACCTCTACTTCAGCCTTGATATTTACTGGTTTCAACAATTCTGAAATCTTCTTAGAAATTTGAACATCTGTAAAGGGTTCGTAAATTTCTTTCACGTAGTTTTTCACGTGCTCCTTTGGAATAGATTCTTGTTCTTTACATTTGTTGTAAACATCTGTAATGATATGTCCCATGCTGTTTTCTTTCAATAAAGCAATGGCAGCTTCGAAAGCAATAAAGTCTTTCATTCTTGCCATATCAATACCGTAACAGTCTGGGAATCTAATCTGTGGAGCTGAAGAAACAACTACTATTTTCTTCGGTTCTAATCTATCTAATATTCTAAAGATACTTTGCTTCAATGTAGTCCCTCTAACGATACTATCATCAATAACTACTAAGTTGTCTTTTCCTCTTACAACTGTACCGTAAGTAATGTCGTAAACGTGGGCAACCATGTCATCTCTCGCATCATCTTGCGTGATGAAGGTTCTCAATTTAGCATCTTTAATAGCTATCTTCTCTATACGAGCTCTACGCTTTAAGATTTTCTCTAAATCTTCTTCTTTGTAGTCAGAACCCAAAGCTTTAATTGCTTCGAATTTCTCATTGTTCATGTGGTCTTCCAAACCTTTGATCATACCGTAGAATGACATCTCCGCAGTGTTTGGAATGAATGAGAATACAGAGTTATCTAAATCTCCACCAATTGAATCAATTACTTGAGGAACTACTAAATCACCGAGCGTTTTACGTTCTCTGTAGATATCGTAATCGTTTCCTCTAGAGAAGTAGATACGCTCAAAAGAACAAGCTTTACGCTCGCGTGGTACATTGATTTCAACTTCACTAACTTCTCCTGCTTTCTTAATAATTAAAGCGTGACCTGGAGTTAGTTCCTTGATATCTTCTTTCTTTAAATTGAATGCTGTTTGAATCACTGGACGCTCAGATGCAACCACACAAACCTCATCATCTTCGTACCAGAATGCTGGACGAATTCCTGAAGGATCTCTTAATACGAATGCATCACCGTGACCAAATAATCCAGACATTGCATAACCACCATCCCAATCTTCAGAAGCTTTCTTCAAGATTTTTGGAATATCTAAGCTTTGTGCAATTTTAGAGTAAACCTCTTGGTTAGAGTAACCTTGAGCCTTAAGATTTTTGAACATATCTTCGTTTTCAACGTCTAAGAAATGTCCAATTTTCTCTAATACAGTAACTGTATCAGAAACTTCTTTAGGGTGCTGTCCAATTCCTAACAACACATCAAATAACTCGTGAACGTTCGTTAAGTTGAAGTTACCTGCAACCACTAAGTTTCTTGTAATCCAGTTATTTTGACGTAGGAAAGGGTGACAACTTTCTATACTATTTCTTCCAAAAGTACCGTATCTAAGGTGACCTAAAAACAACTCACCTGTAAATCCAGCATTCTTCTTTAAATAGTTGATGTCTTTCAACATTTCAGGGTTTTCATTTTCAATCTCCTCGAAACGAGAGTTAATTGAACTAAAAATATCCTGAATAGGCTTCGAATCAATAGAACGCTTACGAGAGATGTAACGCTCTCCCGGATCCATGTCGAACTTAATGTTCGCAACTCCGGCACCATCCTGCCCTCTGTTGTGCTGCTTTTCCATTAACAAATACAATTTGTTAATTCCATAAAAAGCAGTTCCATATTTTTCTAAATAATACTCTAATGGTTTCTTAAGTCTCAGAAGTGCAATTCCACACTCGTGTTTGATAGCATCACTCATTGATTCGCAACATTTTTTTTGCAAATTTAAGCTTATATTTTTTATTGCACCTCATCATCTATGTCTCCATTTCATATTTATTAATATTTCCTGAGTTTAGGCAACTTCTTTGACCATTATCTGTCTAATAATTAACACAGAATGAAAGTACTAGGACCGTACTAGATTTTGGCACAAAAAATGTTTAATTTTAATGACTTGAAACTCCTTACTCTAATATTGACCACATGTTTCGCTGTACTTTTATCGACGGCACAGGAAGACCCTTGGATTCATCCCAATAAGGGTCAATGGGAGAGTCATATTCTCTACAAAATTGAATTAGAGGCTGGAGCAATGTTCATTGAGAAAGATGCTTTCACCTATGTCTTCACAAATTACAAAGGTAGGCACGACCATGATGGAGAGGATCATGCCCATCAACACGAAGATGACATCAAATTCCACGGACTAAAATCTACTTTCGTTAATTCATCTTGGGCTGGAAAAGTTGAAGAAAAAGACAGTTCTGATTTTTATAGAAACTACATCATCGGAAGCGATTCGTCGAAATGGCAAAGTAAGCTACACGCTTATCGTTCTGTAAAACTTATAGATTTCTATCCGAAAATCGATTTGTTGCTAGAAGCCAAAAACGAACAACTCAAATATTCTTTCATTGTACACCCTGGAGGAAACCCAGATAACATTGTCATTAAACACGAAGGTGAAGATCAATTATTTTTAGATGAAGAAAACAACCTTCATCACATTACTTCTATCGGAAACCTGATGGAATCAAAACCTGTTTCTTACTTGTTGAATGGTGATAGAAAACGAAAAATAACTTCCGCTTATACTTTAAACGGAAACAAAACGAAATTTGACATTCCCGATTACGATCCCAATCAAACACTTATCATAGATCCTTTTTTAACCTTTAGTTCATTTACAGGATCTACAGCAGATAATTGGGGATTTACTGCAACACCAGATAAGAATGCTAATTTAATTGCAGGGGGTATAGTTGTAGGAACAGGTTATCCTATTTCTACAGGAGCATACGATGGTACTTTCAACGGAGGGGAAGGTTCAATTCTATGGGATGTATCAATTTCTAAATTCAACTCAAATGGTACCGCCTTACTCTATTCAACGTATTTAGGAGGGAGTGGTAATGAAACGGCACATTCTATCGTAGCCAATAACGCGGGAGAATTATTTATCCTAGGAGTTACGTCTTCAACAAACTTCCCGATGGCAGGTACACCGCATCAAAACACAATGAATGGTGGTACTTTGGTCCAAGAAAACTCTATACAATTTTCGGGTACTGACATATATATTGCACGTTTAAATGCAACAGGAACCAGCTTATTGGCCTCAACATATATGGGAGGTTCTGGCAATGATGGTCTAAATACAGGAAATTTACTCTACAATTATGGAGACCAGTTTAGAGGTGAAATTACCCTAGACGCAACTGGAAACGTATATTTCTCGAGTACTACACAATCTTCTAACTTCCCCACATTAAATGCTTCAGATAATTCACTGGGAGGAATTAGAGATGCTGTTGTAGGTAAGTTTAATTCCACACTAACCAACTTAATTTGGTCTACCTATTATGGTGGTTCTGGCGATGAAACTGGAAATGCATTACAAGTATCTTCTACAGGTAGTGTTTATTTAACAGGAGGAACAACATCGACCAACTTAAATATTAGTGGTGGTCAGACTTCCTCTTTCATTGGGGGAATGAGTGATGGATACTTGGTAAGACTCAATGGTACCAATTCTAATGTTCTAAGTGGTACATATTTGGGTACCAATGATTACGACCAAAGTTTCTTTGTACAAATTGATATGTCCGACAAAATCTACGTTTTTGGTCAAACAGAAGGAAGTATACCCATTACTCCAGGTAAATATGGTGTTGCGAATTCCGGACAGTTTATCATGCGTTTTTCTGAAAATTTAGCCAACAAGGAATGGCAAACGGTAGTGGGTTCAGGTAGTGGAACCGTAGAAATATCTCCAACGGCATTTTTAGTATCTGATTGTAATGAAATCTACTACACAGGATGGGGTGGAACTTTGAATAATCAGTTCGGACAAGCTACAGGTAGCTCTACAAACAATTTCCCTACAACTACAGGAGCTTATCAAACAACCACGAATGGAAACAACTTTTACATTGGCGTTCTCGGACCAGATGGAGTTGGATTGGAATACGCAACGTTTATCGGAGGAACAACAGGACCAAACAACCACGTAGATGGTGGTACAAGTAGGTTCGATAAAGGAGGAAGAATTTATCACGCAGTCTGTGGAGGATGTGGTGGTAATGCCAATGGATTTACAACCACTCCAGGGGTTGTTTCAACGACCAATCAAAGTTCAAACTGTAATTTAGCGGCATTTAAATTTGACTTGGGTAGTATTCAGTCTGCCCTCGGTGCTCCATCACCTTTTGTTTGTCTTCCGAATCCTGTTACGTTTCAAAACAATTCTACCAACGGTAATTCTTATTTCTGGGACTTTGGTGATGGAAATACTTCAACCCAAGTTGCACCGAGCCATACCTACAATACACCAGGACAATACCAGGTTATGTTAGTAGTGAGTGATAGCAATGGTTGCTTTCAAGACGATACAGCATACTTTGACATTGATGCTTTTTTATTTCAAGGCGCAATCACTCAACCGTCTTCCTCAATTTGTCCAAGTGACAGTATTCAATTAGAAGCTTCTGGGGGTATAAATTACAACTGGTCACCAGCCCAATTTTTAGATGACCCAACAAGTCCGACTCCAATGGCTAGTGTCACTCAAAACACAACGTTTACCGTTATCGTTTCAGATTCATGTGGTTCAGATACCTTAGATGTTCTGGTTGAAGTTTTTGATGTGAACACCAACAGCGCACAAGACACTATGCTCTGTTTAGGACAAAGTGCTGAATTATGGGTAAGTGGAGGTGTAAGTTATACGTGGACTCCCGTAAGTGGCTTAAATGTCAGTGATCAGGATACAGTTATAGCAACACCAAACACAACTACAAATTACGTGATTGACATAACCACCTCTGATGGTTGTGCGGTAGAAGAAGAAATTTTTGTAGAAGTATTCGACGATGTACCCACCCCAGTTTTGCCTGACACCGTTCCATTATGTAGAAATTCGAGTGTAGACATTACCGCAAGTGGAGGAACATCCTATACGTGGACTCCGCCAACAGGTTTAAATACAACCACTGGTGCTACGGTAACTTGTTCAGTGCTCAATGATCAATTATACACCGTAGGATTTACCAATGCATGTGGAACAGTTTATGACTCAGTATTTGTGGATGTAATTGTTGTAGATGCGCAAGCGGGTAATGACACTATAATTTGCCCTGGAGATACCGCATTTGTTTGGGCATCAGGTGGTGTTTCGTACAGTTGGACACCGAGTGCTTATACCTTCGATGCGGGAGCCCCTTCTACTTTTGTTTATCCGCCAACTGCAAGGATTTTTACGGTAGAAGTAACAGATATTAATGGTTGTATTGATACGGCGAAAGTTCTTATCGACCACTATCCTACTCCAGAGGTAACCACAAACAATGACCAATACGGTTTTATTGGTGATGTATTCGACCTAATTGCTACTGGATCCAGTCTAGGAGGGAACTATCAATGGACACCCGCTGAGACAGTTGATTGCCCAACTTGTGCTACAACAGTAGCTAGACCAGAAAACAGTACTACATACATCGTATTATTTACAGATGAAAATGGTTGTCAGGATGATGCAGCTATCAATATTTATTTCGACCCTATTGTTTACGTTCCTAACACTTTTACACCAGACAATGATGCGCACAATAACCTGTTTAAAGTAGAGGCCTCTAACGTAAAAGATTTTGAATTACTCATCTTTAACAGGTGGGGTGAATTAATTTATAAAATGACGGACCCCAATGACACTTGGGATGGTACTTATAATGGAGTTGTTTGTAAGGATGGTACTTATGTTTGGAAAATGACTTACAAAAGTATACGCGGTGAACAAACGGTTCAAACCGGACACATAAACCTTTTAAAATAGGGAGCTAGTTAAAAAGCATTCAAAAAAAAGTCCTCCCAAAATGGAAGGACTTCTTATTAATTCTCTTATTCCTAAATGAAGCGTTCATCGATTTCCATCACATGTCCACACTTATCACAAGTTCTATCCTCTTCTGAGTTGTAGAACTCCTTAAAGCGGGGTAAGAAATCCTCTTCAATATTTCTTAAATTGAATTTGTATTCTTTTAATTGATGATTACATTCATCACAGAACCACATTAATCCATCAATCAAATCCGTACCTTCCCTAACTTTTTCAATTACTAAACCTACTGTATTAGCAGGACGAATTGGGTTGTGTGGAATATTACCTGGCAATAAGAAAATCTCTCCTTCATTAATGGTAATATCTTTCGACTGACCATCTTCCTGAATTTTAACCGTAATACTTCCTTCTATTTGATAGAATAACTCTTCAGACTCATTGTAATGATAATCTTTTCTTGCATTTGGACCACCAACGATCATAACAATAAAGTCTCCAGCTTCAACATATAAATTTTTGTTACCCACTGGCGGTTTCAATAAATCTCTATTCTCTTCTATCCACTTATGTAAATTGAAAGGTTTTTTCATTTTATCAGAATTTGATTGGGAGCTAAATGTACAGAAAACTTGAGTATTTCACCAATTTTAATGTTAAAATACGCACATAAAAAAAGGGAAGAACCAAAGCTCTTCCCTTAAATAAAATAACTTATGTATTATTTCACAACCACTTTGTAAGTCGTTGAAGTATTCGCGTTAAATACTTTAAGCATGTACATACCTTCAGTTAAAGAAGACACATCCATTTTAACTGTACTTCCACTCATTAATACAGAAGAAGAAGTTAAAACAACTCTTCCATTTAAGTCTAAAATCATTACTTCCAAGTTTTCGTGCTCAATATTAGAAACGATATTCAACACATCAGAAGTTGGGTTTGGATACACCTCTAAAGCTCCATCTTCAAAGATTTCTGCACCCAAATAATCACATGATCCATCAACAACAACAACAACCGTTGCAGTATCATTTGGACAAACTCCATTTCCTACAACATAGTCGTAATTAAACTGTCCCGGGATGTTTGGAGAAACTGGCAACCCTATGATTTCGTTGTCTTGGTAATCGTACCATGTACCATCGATATTAATATCTCCAGACAAGGCATCCGTTAAAATAACCGGATTGTTTTTACATGTCGTTAAACTTCCATTGATACCCGCAGATGCTTGTTCAAACAATTCAACATTTACAACTGTAGTATCTTGGTAACAACCGTATTCCACTGTGTGTTGGAAAGCGTAAACTCCTTCTGACAACAAAGTAGAAGCAAACTCATTTGTGTACAATTGATTTGAACCTGTTAGATCCGTCCAAGATGAATTGATCATATCAAAGTTGTTAATTGCACTGTATAGATCTAGTGTATCACCTTTACAAATTTGCATGCTTCCGATAACATCACCTGCTGTGTAATCTACCTCAGTTAAACGTAGAGAATAGAACCCTGGCTGTGTGTAAGAAACTTGTGCAAAGTGCCCTAGATAATATGTATTTCCTGGTGTTAAACCACATAAAACCCAATTAGTAGCAGAACCTGCACCTTCATTCAAATCATCGTTATCATTTGCCCCGATTAATTGGTAGGTGCTCGTATCGTTACAATTAGAAATTTCGTATACCGCTGTTTTCCCCCAATATCCGTAATCAGATCCAGAAATTTTCACGTTACCACTTGCTGGTGCCTCGAAAGTAAACCATGTAGATCTCGCAGGATCTGGATAATTCCATGAACCTGAAGGGCTATTTGGTTGTGGTATAAAGTAAATATCTATTGGCCCTTCTGTAGCTCCAACATTTGTAAACACATTCAATTGATCATCCACAGCTATAGGCTGAGCATAACAAATTGTATCATTTAATAATGGACTTACTGAAACAATAGGTCCAAAGAATAAACTTGTATCACCATTTGTACATTTTGCTTGCACATAAACGTCGTAAACTGTACCGTGTGTAATATTAGGATCAACAATAGTATCTGTAAAGTTATTATCTACAGCAGTAATTGTTCCAGCATAAGGACTTTGTCCATTCATCGTTAATGAAATATTGAACTCATCCACTACCGTACCAGCATTCGTTGAAATCCAGTTCCAGTTTGCCATCAAAGAATCTACACCCATTGTTGTAGAAACACCAAATGGCGTTGCACAAAATGGTGCAGTTTGAATGTGAATATCTCTTCCTGTTCCAGTAGTAGATCCACAATCTGCATAAACGTAAATTTGGTAATCTGTCAATTGCGTTAAACCAGTGATTGATGCAGCGTTTGTATTTACAGTCATTGTACCTGTTCCGTTACCCGGTAAAAATCCTTCAGGTCCCCACTCTACAGTGTAAGACGTTGCCGAACTTTGACCAGCAGACCACGTTAAATCTATCTGATTATATAAGTTTTGCGTAACCGTAAGGTCTTCCACGTTTGGACAATCCGTGTAGAAGTAACGAATTGTATTGTGGTGAGATAATACCGTCGCATCATTGTATGATACTTCGTGCACCGTATTTGATCCAACCCAACCAATAGAAGCTTCTCCTCCGAAATCTGCAGTTTCATAAGGGCTACCAAATTCTACATCTTCGTAAACAACAAAAGTTTCTTGTGTAGCCTCAAAAAATTGAACTTGAAAGCTAATCTCATTACCAGACATAGCCGGAGTATTAAGTCTGTCTACAAAAGATACGATTAACACTCTATTCGGTGCAGAACCTTGTTCTTCCACGTAAAATGAACCTTGGCTCAACTTGTCCCAGAAAGGATAAACCCCTGGCGATAACGAAGAAGTAATGGCTGCATTATTTGTGTAAAGACCACTTGTTTCTTCACCAAACAAAATACCTCCATTTTCACTTACTGAAAGATTTGAATAACCTGTTCCTTCAACAAATATTGGCCAGTTTAAACTTACGAAAGCATTGCTGTTCGTATTAACGTAAAGACTGTTACTTTGACTTGCAATATCTACATAACCTAGTGGCGAAGCCTGGAAATCAAAATCTACATGGTTTCCTAAGTCATACGTATTGAAATTAACTATGTTTGAGTAACCAGAAGTATCTCCAGGAGCACAAATTTTTCTTACACGAGCTTTGTAAAAGTTATTTGAAGGAATACTGCTCAATGTACCTGAAACAGATCCATTGACAACAACAGACCCTAAAACCGTATTGATATCATTGAAGTCACTGTATTCAATAATGTAGTCTCCAGCATTTCCTGAAAATTCAATCCACGAGAAATCTGCAGTTGTAGCCGTTGAACCATTGAAGGCTAATTCTAGCGGACTCAAACAGTATGTATCTAAATCTAAAACCTCAATATCGTCTAATGCAATCTGGTTACGTGTTAATGCATTTGGTGAAGCTCCTTTGTTTGCAACAAATCTGAACCTTACTAAATTGGAATTGTAAACGTAACTCGTTAAATCATAAACGAAAGGTTTAAAATCTGATCCGTAGTCACCCGATAATAAGTCAACTTGAACATATGCATTACCATCGAAAAACTCTACTGAAATCGTGTTTGGTGAAGGTATTTGTGAGTTAGGGTAGAAAGACCTTAACCAAAAACGTAGTGTAGGAGTTGTTAAGTTAGTAACATCAATTTCTGGACTTTCAAGGACAACATCTAGTGCGTTGTATGTTCCATTGAAATAAACGAAGTCATCATTTTGAGCTCCATTCGTATGGTCATAAGTAGGGTTCATATCTCCGTACAAATAACCAGGAGTAATCCAAGTTCCTCCAGCTCCGGATGACTGTGTCCAACAAGTTGGGATTCCGTTGGTAAAATCTTCTAACCAGGGTGCCGTTTGTACACACTGACTGAAAAGATTACCCGCTGTTATGAAAATCATAACGAGCATTAATAATTTTTTCTTCATATGTTAATAATTTTAATCCTTGCAAAGGAAATAAGAACCTAGGAAAACTGGGGGTAAACAAATAGTAAACAAGGGCGTTTACCTACTTATTTATCTCCACCTAAATTGACTTCTTAGCAAGTCGTAATTTCTCCGAACTTATTACTATGCACGCTTAACACCCTTATAAAACAAGGTATTAAACCATCTACAACTAAAACTTTAACTTGGACTCCTATGAAACACTGATCTCTATGCGCCTTTTCGGTGGATTATTCAAAAAAAAGAGGGAAGCTCTCGCTCCCCTCAATTATTAACTTAAGATTATCTTATAATTACTCGATAATTACCTTAACATTTGCTACGGAATTTTCATTGTACAAGCTGAAAATATACAATCCTTTATTCAATGAACTCACATCAATTGTATTTGATTTACCTTCCGTGAGGAAAGAACTTTCATTCATAACAACTCTTCCATTCACATCGATAACTTGTAAGTGCATATCAGCTGTATTTACAGATGAACTCACGGTTACATTATTCGACGCCGGATTAGGGTAAACCTCAATTGCACCTGCTTCCAATTCGTTCAATCCTAAGAAATCGCAATTTGCCATCACTTGAACTACAACTAATGCTGTATCATCTGGACAAACTCCATTTCCAGTAATGTAATCATAATTAAACTGACCTGGAATTGACCCTACCGTTGGAATCACACTCGTCACCAAGTTATTTTGGGGATCATACCAAGAACCATCTAAATCAACATTTCCTGAAATACCATCGTACAAATTGATGGGTTGGTTCTTACACGCTTGAACAACACCATCATTTCCTGCTGATGACAATCCGTAAACTTCCACAGTCGCAACAGTTGTATCCATTGCACAACCATAGATTACGCTATATTGGAAATCATACGCTCTGTAAGCTACTATAGAGGTAGCAAATAACGAATCATTTTGGAGTTGTCCAGTCATTTCCAATTCAGACCAAGAACCGTATTGCACATCATTTCCGGCAATAGTTTGGAATAAATTTACAGTATCACCAGTACACACTTTATACGTTGATCCAGCAATACCCGCATTTAATACAACTTCTGTAAGTTTCATTGAGAATACACCTTGTGTTGAAGTTGACGTACTTGATGAATGCACCATGTAATACGTGTCTCCAGGAGTTAATCCACACACCACAAATTCCGGTGCAGAAGAACTTTGACCAAGCATTCCATTATCATTTGCTCCCATTAATGTGTATTGAGAGAAATCTGAACAGTTCGTTGTTCCATAAACAGCAACTTTCCCTGCATAAACATCATCTAAACAAGAAATTTTAACCTGGCCAGAAGCAGGAGCTATGAACGTATACCACATAGAGTTGTGAATACCCGAAGAACCCCAACCCATATCATCTTGATATGACGTAACAGGTGGATCAATAGTAGACTCGCCGGTCTGTACAGAAGCTCCATTATTACTTAAGTAGTAAACTGTTCCATCTACTGCTAATTCCTGCGCTTCACATACACTATCATTTGCATTATCTGCAATAACTGTTAATGGTCCTACCCATAAACTTGTATCGTTTGTTCCACAAACCGTTTGCATGTATACGTGGTACATCCCACTTGAAATGATAGTAGGATCAACGATATCTTTAGATAAAACTGTTGTATTCGTAGAATTCACCAATGTTGCATCATAAAGATCTGTGTGGATAGGTGCATATCTAATATTGAAAGATGTAGCTATAGAACCAGAACCATTTGGCATCCAGTTCCAAGAAGGACTGATAGAATCAACTCCAACTCCTACACTGATACCAAATGGCTCAGCACATGTAGCAGCGGTTTCAAAAACTGCACTATTACCTGTTGAACTAGAATTTACATTACAGTCTGCGTAAATGTGTACTTCATACGCCGTAAGTGCATTTAAATTAGGAATCGTATAAGATGTTGTAGTTGTAGTTGCCGATCCAATACCGTTTCCTGGAGTAAATCCTGGTAAGCCCCACTCTATTGTCCAATTTGACTCATTTGCCAAACCTGCTGTCCATGTTACACTTAATTCATTTGGAAGGTAACTAACATTAGAAATATCAGATACTTTAGGACAATCTGTATTGAAGAAGTGAACACAAGAATTATCTTTAAGATAAGTTGTATCATTAATAGAAACATCAATATCTCTTAATGCTCCACGAATTCCAATCTCTGCGTCTTTACCATTATTAAAACTTGGGTTTCCGAAATCTACATCATCATAAACAAACCAAAAGTCTTGTGTTGTCTCATCAATAATGATTTCGAAGGTAGCAGGATTAAAATGAGTTGTACCCGGATAATGTGTTCTATCTTTCCACATAATCACCAATTGACGGTTCGGGGCAGTACCCAAAACTTCAGTAAATACTCCAGGCACATCAACACCATCTATATCAATATCCAAATCTTGAACAAAAGGGAAAATACCATTAACAATTGATGATTGAATGTAACTGTATACACCAGCAGAAGTGTTGTTAATAAGCAAACCTCCATTGTTACCAATTCTTAAACTAGTAACTAAGTTACCTTGGTATAAGAATGGGAAAGGCATGGTAAAGTTCTCTTCTCCATCATCACTTAAAAGTAAATCCGTTCCTGTAGCAGAAATATCGATAAATCCAGTTGAAGGGCAAGCTTCATCCCAATCCATGAAATCACCTAAATTAAAGGTATTCGCTGCAACTGGTCCCATATAAGCAGATGTATCTCCCGCACCACATATAGAGCGAATGTAAAAATCATACATGGTTTGATTTGCTAAACCTGTTATAGTTTGTGCATTTGCCGTTGTGGGTGTAATATTTGTTCCTGTTCCAGGTGTAAATCCATCTACTCCATACTCCACAACATATGCTTGCGCCGAATTGGTTGATGTCCATGTTAAATCAACAGAAGATGATGTTGCATCCACCGCTGCTAAATCAAAAGTAGGATTACACCCTGTTCCCCCCGATACTTCTATAGTAAAATCAGTTGCAGATCCATATGTAAATCCTGCACAAGGATTAACAGGTAGAGCTCCACCTCTTTTATGAATAACACGCATGGTAAGCGCACCATTTACTGCATTGGTTGGAATAGTTAATGGGAATGTTGCATTGTGAGGAAAAGTACCAGCCCACTCTTGAATCTTTTCAGCATCTTGAAAGGATTGATCTCCATTCCAATCTACCCATACCGTTGTTAATCCTGCATTATTAGCAGTACCACATGTACCAAATACAGCATCAAACTGGTAGGAATTCCCTGCCACTACGTCGGCAATTGAAGATGTTAAATCTTGTACTCCTGTTACACCCGGACAACCTGTGTAACTGATGGTAGTGTTTACTCCCGCAAAATTCAAACTTTGTAAGTTCTCATTTAATGTACTCGAAGGACCACCACCACAAATTTGGGCATACGACATACCCGTTGAAACCGTCGCGAGAACGGCCAATTGAAGTTTATTAATCATGAGTTTATTTTTAGTGGGCGCAAAATTAATTAAAACTTCATGGGAAAAGCAATTCAAGCATAACAACTTTCAGCCTCACCACTATATTTTTAGGGCATAAAAAAAGGGGAGAACTTTCGTTCTCCCCTTCTAAATATTATAACGATCAATTATTTGATCACAACTCTAAAGCTGTTTTCAATTGAATTGTTGTATAATTTCAAGATGTAAACACCTGTTTCTAAACCTTCAACTGGTAAAGTTAATGCTCCACCCGCAACTAATGTTTCGTTAGCGATAGAAACGATTCTACCATTAACATCAACGATTTGTGCATTTAAAGCTTCGTGGTTTCCAACAGAAGTAATGTTCAATACATCAGATGTTGGGTTAGGGAATACTGAGATTCCTTCAATTTCAACATCATCTAATCCCATCCAGTCACAAGAACCATCAACGATAACAACAACTAATGCTGTATCATCTGGACAAACTCCGTTTCCTGCTACGTAATCGTAGTTAAATTGACCTGGGAAGTTTCCTGCTAATGGTAATGATTGAGTGATCTCAACATCTTGAGGATCGTACCAAGTACCACCTAAATCAGCATTTCCAGAAAGTCCTGCAGTCAAGTTAATTGGTTGGTTCATACAAACATTGATAGAACCATCGTTACCTGCACTAGAAGGAGGGAAAATCTTCACTTGAGCAACAATAGAATCGTAAGAACATCCTAAAGAAACTCTGTATTCGAAGTCATACGTTTGCGCTGCTAATACTGATGTAGCGAAATCATTAGGAGATACCATTTGAGCTGTATTCGCTAAATCATTCCAAACTCCGTATTGTACATCATAACCTGTAATTCCATTGAATAAATCAACAGTATCACCGATACATGCGTCAACAACTCCAGTGTTCGTTCCTGCTTCAAAATCTAAACCAGTTAAACGAATTGAGAAGTTACCTTGAGAGTTGTAGTTTGAAGAGTGTAACAAGTAGTATGTTTGACCTGGAGTTAATCCACACACAGCCCATTCTGGTGCTGCTGTGTTTCCAAATAACACACCGTTATCATTCGCTCCAATTAAGTTAAACTGGTTGTAGTCACCACAGTCAGTAGTTTCGTAAACCGCCATTTTACCAGACCAGTTTACATCAGTACCAGAAATCATTACATCTCCAGAAGCTGGTGCTGTAAATGTATACCATGTAGTTCTGTACATGTTCTGGTTGTACCATCCATCAGTCTCGTAGTATCCTGTTGCTGGTGGAGCAATTGCTTGAACACCTGCATCTAACTGAGCACCGTTATTGTACAATAAGTATGGGTTACCATCAACTTGTAATTCTTGAGCAAAACAAGATGAATCATTATCCATAAATGCTAAGAAGTTAATTGGTCCTGAGTAAACAGAAGTATCACCAC
>NZ_JAWWCF010000017.1:0-23963 GCF_033720595.1 Lishizhenia sp.
ACGTTTGCCGATGTACCTTTATTATTGATGAACCAAGAGATGTACAACTACTATCCTCACCTTTTCAAAACGGTCTACAATGAAAAAGGATTTTCTTTTAAGCATTTGCCTATGGGGGAGTTTTAAACAACCAATACTACAACTCTTCCCCTTCCACTTTTCTGTAGTTCCTTTCAAACCAAGCAACTACCCTATCATAGTTTGTCATCAATAGATAGCCTCCTACAACACGCACTAACTGAATACCCCAGAGTTTCTTAAACCTCCAATCAAACTCTTCAGTTGAAAAGGTATTGTTAAAAAGTACTATACTTTCATTGATTAAAACAGGTAAACTTGAAATAAGCATATACCCTCCAATTATGAAAGCTCCAATTTTCATAATGGATGAAGCGCTCATTCCTTTAAAATTAAACTCTTCACCTTCTATTCCATCTTCTAACTTTAGGAATTTTACAATATGCGGACTGAAATATACAAGTAGAACAAACAACAGGAGTTCTATAAACAGGCTCGTAAATTTCATACCAATAGAAGCAATATCTCTATTATCATTTATCAATTCATAAACTAAATCTGGTACAAATGAAAAACCAAACATCAACAAAGCATGTAAACTGAACAGTTTTATAACAATAATAAAGAAATCTTTTTTGAGCATAGGTGTATAATTTTGCTGTGCAAAATAGTAACATTCTTTAAATATTCCGTTGCTCGTTTACCACAGACTTTCTTAAATATTAATCGCATATTTGCATCGCTTATAATTTGACTATGAAATACATTTACATCCTTCTCATTCTAGCAATTACAACTACAAGTTTTGCCCAAAGAGAGACAAGCTTTACTCCAGAAGAAAAAGCTTATTTCTATCACATCGTAAAAAAGAGTCCTATACTCGATCAAAACATAGGTCGATACCTTATATATACAGGAGAAGATGTTAGAATGCCTAATGGTGAAGTGAATTTCGACAGTATAGAAAGTATTATTATTAGTCAGCCCGAGCTCTTAAAGTTCGACACCTACACCTTAGCCAAAGCACCGAAAGGAATTTTAGCAGAAGCTGCTAACAAAATGGCTTTGTGGGATTTAAACAAACTACTAAAAGCCAAACGTTCTAAGCAATTAGAGAAAAAAGGACTCGAACATAAATATCATCAATTCGAGGAAGTATTAAGAGGTCATCTTCCTTCAAGTGCCTTCAAAACGATAGATGGAAAAAAGGTAATCAACGAGAGGTTTGACAATGTAATGGACCCTAGCCTAAACTTTAAAAACAAGGTAACGATGGTTTCGTCTATGTCATTCTTAAATTTTAACGAGCAACAACAGGTTCTCAATGCCATTGCACTAGCCATCAACACCTATGTTAGCAATAGAAGTTATGAGATTTTCACGCAACTGGGTGGACAAGTTAGTAACTACCAAAACTTCCTTATTGCCGTTGGAGACGGAACCATGTCGTCTAGTGAATTTGTGGATAGAGAAAAAGACGAAAACAGCAGATTTAACGCAGCCCTACCAAAATCAAGTGGATTATTTCCTTACGAAATTCAAATTGAAAAAAGACTAGAAGGAAGACGTAAAACAAGTAAAACAATAGAACCTAGAAGAATTAATGCTACTAACATTTACACAAGTGGAAAAAACAAGGCTACCAATATTCACGTAGATGTTTACGGATACAACAACGAGAAACAAACTACAGTAGTGATAGAAAGAAATGGTTTAAGTTACCATTTGTTTGGCGCTGTAGATACGCGCTTTTTATCACCAGACTCTAGTTATTCTGGAAAAGCAACCTATTACAGCATCATTAATGCTTTAAGCAGAGATATAGCCCGTGTAAACGATATGATTTACGGGAAAAAAGGATATGATTACTGGATTGCTTACTGGGAAAAAGAAAAAGCGAAAACATCACTTTCTATTGATAAAACAGAAAAGAAAGTAAGTGATTACAGAGGAAGCACAACTATTTCTACAAAAACCAAAAAGAAAAAAGGAAAACACTACACTACTGTTGCTGATGGTGGAGATAAGCGTAGAGAAATGCAGGAAAAGGTTATTGCTTTGTATGGATATTACGACCAGTGTAAATCTGAAATCAAAAAATTAACCCTGGAGAAAGAAAAAGCGATGGAGCTTTTGAGTAACCTGGAGCGTAAAAAATCCAAAGCTATTCAACTCATTGGTAGACAGTGGGCCACTTATGAAGTAAAAGACGGACTCTACATCTTTGAAGACTCTTGTACCTTCGATTTATACACCCAAGAATTCTGGATACCAGAAACAGCCGAACCAGAAGCAATAGAAATTCGTGTATTAACGATTCCTTACGACTATAATTCAACAGATGCAGACGATAACATGGTCCACATCTCGGTTATGGATGCTTTACCGAAATATGCCAGCAAGCTTCAGTTTGCAGCCATTGATTTATTTGAGGAGAAAAGTTATGCTTTGGAAGGAACTTTATTCAACACACAAGACAGTATGGCTATGGTTGAATTGTTTGAAGCCCTCTTAGACAAGAAAATGAAAACAGAAACGGCATTCATTGCCGGAGGTATAGGGAAATGGAATGGTTCTGCAGTTGAAAAGGATTTCCAAGGAAGAGAGTTTGATGAATACCCAACACCTGCGCACAGAGACAGTATTTCCTTCAAGCGTTTACGTATCAATGAAATCTATGTAGACTTAAACCGTGGAATCAAGGTGAATATTCAATCCTTCACAGACCCCGTTTTAACAGACTTTAGTGTAAACAATGAAAAAATCAATGCTTTAAAGGATAAATATAAGTTTACAGACAACGATGTGCTTACACTTTATAGATGTGCACAATTAGCCAAGCAAATGCAACAAGAAACGACTGTACTTGCGAACATGTATTTGAGTCCGAAGGATGCTAAAAAAGTGGTAAAACGCATCAATAAAATGTTTAAGAAGGCAAAAATAAAGGTAGGTCCGGTAGAAGTAAAACTGAAAGACCTTTAGTCTTCCTCAAAGAAGGAATCGTGGAAATTCACGAGAAATAATTTTTCAGATGCTCGGGTAAAGCCGGTGTACAACCAATTAAAAAAGTCTTTATCCAGCATCTCTTCATTTAAGAACCCTTGGTCTAAGAATACAGCACTCCATTGCCCACCTTGAGACTTGTGGCAAGTAATAGCATAAGCATATTTTACTTGCAGTGCACAGAAATAAGGGTCATTTAATATACGAGCGTAGCGTTTCTTTTTATTTTTCTCCCAGCTGTAGTCTATTTCCAAGGCTTCCCACAAATCTTTCATTCGATCTCTTGAAAGATTAGGTGCATCTGAGGTTAAGGTTTCTAAATTGAGGTAAACTTCCAACTGATCCATCTCCGGATAATCCACCAATTCAACACTCACTTGGGCAAACAAAAAGCCATACATTTCTTCAAGTTTATGCAGCTTTCTTACCCGAATAATTTCTCCATTGGCCAAGAATCCAATATTGTTGTCTTTGGGTAACCATTTGTAATTGTTTTTTACAATCATCAAATAATCTCCTCCGACCAATACTTCTTCATACCACAAAATTCTACTCCTAATTTGAGCATTAAACAAATTGGCGCGTTTGTTACTTCGAGTAATCATAATAGTATCCTCAATACCGTAATTAGAGATGGCACTATCTAACTCTTCTTGTAACTCTTCTCCATTTATTCTTCGCAAATCAGCTTTTCCCCTCAATTCAAATTTTGGGTAACGTCCATTTTCTGCAGAACGCAGCAAAGTAGCATTATGTAAAATATCAGAATCTTGCGCTTGTCGCAATACTTCGGTAAGTTGAATATGGTAGGTATTATCTAGAAAATAATTGCTTTTTAAATAATCCTTGCTCAATGCCGGACTAAAGTTACACCCCACGGGAGGTAGCTGTCCTTCATCTCCAACGAATATTATCTTTGCGTTACCATTAGAATAAGCAAATGTGAAGAGATCTTGTAACAAGTTTTGCACATAAGTATTTCTTCCTTCTTGAAAAGAAGACTCCGCAATCATTGACGCCTCATCAACGATGATTACCCGAACACCAGCATCATTTGGTCGAACAAAAGCTGACCCTGGTTCCATCTCATCGCTTCCTTTATAGATATAACTATGTATGGTATAGGCTCTATGTCCTGCCTTATTGGCGAAAACTTTAGCTGCTCTACCCGTCGGAGCCAACAATGCAAACTTCTTAGTTACAGACTTTAAGGCATTCACATAAGCCGCCATCACACTTGTTTTTCCCGTACCAGCATAACCTGTAAGTACAAAAACATCCTTCTCTAATTTCTTATACGTAAACTCGATTAACTGATCAACAGCACGTTCTTGATCAAGGGTCATTGGATGACCAAACGACCTACTTACCTTTGCTTTAAAATCAGTTTTAGAATGCATGATTGCGAAGTTAAAAACTTTCTGTTCATCCATTACTTCTGTGCGAATCTAAACTCGCCTCTCCGGGTAATTGATTAAACGGTTCAAAAAAACTACTGTGTGAAATATTGAGCTATTAAAAAAATTGTAGTTTTGTAAGGCATAAATGAAATTCATAAAGAATGAACGGTTCTATAAACATTATTTTTAAGAAATATTTACTTGCAGCAATTATTGCAATATTAGGTTTGGTCTTGTTGATCTACGGATTAAACGACAAAAACGGTCAAGATTCACTTTTCGTTGTAGCTGCGGCTAACATTTTTATAGGAGGAGTACTTGCAGTATTGTTAAGCTCAGGAATTTTAAAGAGAAATTTGGTGATCGTTATCGCAGCATTATGTGCTGCAATAACTGTGTACATCGGTTACAGTTCTATAGAATCTGTAAATGACTCTATCGTTCACAATGAAAAAAGAACAGCTGCTGAATTACAAACGGTTCAAGTTTTAACTGAGATTAAAGACATTCAGAAAGCATTTAAAGATCAAAATGGAAGGTATGCTTCTAACTTTGATGAGTTGAAGAACTTCTTTGAAACAGGAACAGTTGAAAAATTGCAGTCTGAAGGAACAGTTCCTCAATACAAATTGAAGAAGAAGGAAAAAATGTTGTTGTACAACGCTAACCCTCCTTCTGATGAGAACATGACAGAATTGGAAGCATACAGATTGAAGTATGAATTCAACAACCCAACGAACATCCCAGGTTTGGATAACTTTAGAAGAGATACTTTAGAAATTCCTTTCAAAGAAAGCTTCTTAAGTAACAAATCAATGAAAGCGAACAGAGCTAGATTTAACATGGGAGAATTTGATATCGATGATATTAAGTACGTTCCTCTTTCTGAACCAAAATACGAATGGACAATGGTAGCTATTGACTCTGCTATCGTAGTTCAAGATACGATGCCAGTACTTAGAGTATACGCTGAAGAGCCTATCGCTAAGTACCAAGGTGGAACCAAAGACACAATTGGATTTGGTAACTTAAAAACAGGATCTTTAACAGGTACTTGGGAATAAGATATGTCTACACAACTTTGTATAAATATTACTGGAACCTCAGCACATTTTGCTGAGGTTCTTCGTTCTTCAGAAGAAGTTGTTGAACACTATCACCTTGAATTCAGCTCCTATGTGGAAGAGGAAATCAAAACTGAACTCCTCACCTTTATTCATGCAAATAACCTTCGAAGAGATTTTGATGAAGTGAGTTTAGCCTACTGGAGTAACACCTACACTTTGGTGCCCTTCAATCTTATAGATAGTAAAAATTACACGGACGCCTTTACCCTATGCTTTGGTGAAGGATTTTCTAAAAATGAGATTGATTACAACATGCTTCCCCAACTAGGAATTTCTAGTATTTTCCACCTTCCTTCATGGATCAAATCCTTTTTCATTGTAAAGTACCCGCGCATTGTGATACAACATGCTGCTACTTTATTTTTACGAGGAATGAACCAAGCCAATAGCTTTAAGCCGACGGTGGAGATAGAAGTAAATGATCAACATTTTTATTTGAATATTTTTGTACATGGAGAACTCAAATTTTCAAATGCTTTTGAATACAACCATGTAAACGATATTGTATACCACAGTTTGTTGGTTTTACAAAAATTAGAAATCAGTAAAGAAAACGGTGAGATCAGCTTAAGCGCCCTCAACGCCAAAATTGATTTAACAGAATTAAAAGAAACCTTTACTTCTATACAAGAATTGAGTAAAATTCAGATAGAAATTAAAGAACATCAATACATTAAACACCATTTGCTGTGCGTATAATTAGAGGTAAATTAAAGAGTCAACGTTTTAGTGCGCCGAAAGGATTTCCTTCTCGACCTACTACTGACTTTGCAAAAGAAGGATTGTTCAATATGTTGGAGAATCAGTATTCTTTAATCAATTTAAACATCCTCGACTTGTGTGCAGGTACGGGAAACATCACGTTAGAATTTGCCTCAAGAGAAGCTGGTTTTATTACATCTATTGATCAAAACTTTAAGTGTACGAAGTTCATTTTCGACCTCGTAAAAAAGCACAACTTACACGATGACGTAAAAGTGTACAAAAGTGATGCGGTAAAGTTCTTGCAAAAGACCAACGATACATACGACATCATTTTTACAGATCCGCCCTTTGCAGCCGATATTCATGATGACATACACCGATTAGTTTTCGAAAGAGAGCTTTTAAATCCTGGTGGAGTGTTAATCATTGAGCACGGTAGAGAATGTAACTTTGAAGAATACGATCATTTCCAATTTGTAAGAAAATATGGAGGTGTGAACTTTGCATTCTTTCAATTAGAAGACTAAAGTTAGCAGTCATTCAATCTCTTTTTTTCCATTAGAAAAATTTCTACTTTTGTAGGGATGCATAAACTACTCACATACATTTCTTTAGGAATTGTTTTAATCTACACATTTGGTGTAGGTGGTAGTTTCTTGCCGCTGTGTGAAAACAGTGATATTCAAATTGAACATGCTAAATTTGAACACAGAGAACACCCCTCTCACCTAGACCACAACCACGGCCACAGCTCCCTCATAGAGCATGGCGAGCATTATGATGAAGGAATATTTGATCTCATCCTTTGTTACCTCACGGAAAACGAACATTTAGGAGATTCTGTAAAAGTAGAATTCTCCTCTCCAGATCAAATTGCCCCCATATTCATCCTATCCATAGTTATAGCCTTTGCGCTAATAATTAGCATACCATTAGTTGACTTAAAAACGGGAAAACAATACCTTTTTTACACCACAAAAATCTACCACCCTCCTCAACGGAGACAAGATTTACTTCGCGGACCTCCCCTTAAAGTTTAAACATAGAAAATGCTCCTATAGAAAGGAGTGAGTATTCACACGTTTAAACTTTTTCTCATGATAGAAAAAATAATTTCTTTCTCTGTAAAGAATAAATTAATCATTGGTCTAATGACCATTGCGCTGGTTGTCACAGGAATTTGGAGCATCACAAAAGTTCCTTTAGACGCAGTACCAGACATTACCAATAACCAAATACAGGTTATTACACAGGCTCCTAATTTAGGAACCGAAGATATCGAACAATTCGTTACTTACCCCATAGAGGTGAGTATGGCCAACTTGCCAGGAATCGTTGAAGTGCGATCCATATCACGCTTTGGTCTTTCTGTAGTTACCCTTGTTTTCGAAGACGACATGGGAACCTACCTCCCCCGTCAATTGGTTTCCGAAAAACTCGTAGAAGTAAAGGCTGAAATACCCGCACAATTTGGAGAACCACATATTGGTCCCATAGCTACAGGACTTGGAGAGATTTACCAATACACCTTAGAGGTAGATGCAGCATACGCTCAAGAATACGATTTAAGAGAGCTTAGAAGTATCCAAGACTGGATTATTCGTAGACAAATGGCGATGGTACCCGGAGTTGTTGAGGTTAACGCCTTTGGAGGAGATGTAAAAGAATATGAAATCGCCGTTGATCCAGAAGAGTTAAGAGCAATGGATATAAGCATTACAGAAGTTTTTGACGCACTCGAACGCAACAACGAAAATACCGGTAGTGCTTATATAGAGAAAAATCACTTTGCTAATTTCATCAGAGGTGAAGGGTTGATAAAAAGCTTGGAAGATATCAAGCAAATAGTTGTACAAATAAAAAACGACATCCCTATCACCATTGGAGATGTTGCTGAAGTTCAATACGGAAATGCAATTCGTTACGGAGCACTGACCAAAGATGGAAAAGGAGAAGCTGTAGGAGGAATGATCCTGATGTTAAAAGGTGCCAATTCTAACGATGTAATTGCCAACGTACAAGAACGTATAAATGAGATTCAAAAATCTCTTCCAACAGGTGTACATATCAAGCCTTTTTTGGAAAGATCAGATTTGATTTCATCAACAACCTCTACCCTAGCGCGTAATCTTATAGAAGGTGCATTAATTGTGATCTTTGTATTGGTAATACTACTAGGTAATTGGAGAGGTGGACTCATTGTAGCCTCCACCATCCCCCTTTCGCTCTTATTTGCCTTTATCCTCATGCACTACTTTGATGTATGGGCCAACTTAATGAGTTTAGGAGCTATAGATTTTGGAATCATTGTAGACGGTGCTGTTATTATCGTAGAAGGAACAGTGTTCATGATACACGATAAATTCCTCAATAAAAAACTCAACCAACAACAAAGAGATGATGCAGCTATTTCTTCATCGAGTAAAATGATGAAAAGCGCCTTCTTTGGTCAATTGATCATACTCATCGTTTTCATTCCTATTCTTACCCTAGAGGGTGTTGAAGGAAAAATGTTCAAACCCATGGCTTATACTTTTATGTTTGCCATGATAGGTGTTATGCTCCTGTGTTTAACCTATGTGCCGATGATGTCGGCGTGGTTCTTACGCGGTGCAAGCAGCAATAAACTTTCGCGTGGTGATAAATTCATTCTTTGGTTAGAACGTATTTACACTCCGGCTTTACAGTGGGTTTTGCACAAATGGAAACTTGTTTTAACGCTTGCACTGCTTGCTTTAGGTTCGGTAGTATGGTTATTCTCTCGTATGGGGGGAGAATTCATTCCACAATTAGATGAAGGAGATATTGCTTACCATGTCATATTAACTCCTGGAAGTTCTTTGAGTGAAATGACAGCAACTACGACCAAGGTAGAAAAAATCATTCTAGAGAATTTCCCTGAAGCTAAAACTGTTTTGAGTAGAATTGGGGTGGCAGATGTTCCTACAGACCCAATGCCTATGGATTTAGCCGATTGTTTCGTAATTCTTAAACCTCAAGATGAATGGACGAGTGCTTCAACAAAAACAGAGCTCATTAAAAAAATGAAAGCTAAAATTTCGGAAGTACCTGGAGTAGCTTTTGAATTTACACAACCTATAGAAATGCGTTTCAACGAATTGATAACAGGGGTACGTGAAGACATTGCCATTAAACTCTTTGGTGAAGACTTGGATATATTGGCCGAAAAAGCTGAAGAAATAGGTCAACTCATTGGAGGTGTTCAAGGCGTGGGGGATATGAAAGTTGAAGCCACAGCTGGTTTACCTCAAATCACCATTGATTATAACAGAAGGAAACTGGCACAATATGGATTAAACATTTCAGACATCAACAAACTTGTTCAGAGTTCCATTGCAGGATCTAAAGCAGGTGTGATCTTCGAGGGAGAAAGACGTTTTGATTTGGTAGTTCGATTACAAGAAGAGAAAAGATCAGGTATTACCGACTTAAAAAATCTTTATGTTCGACTTCCCAATAATTCTCAAATTCCTCTAAGAGAATTGGCCGAAATAAGCTATCAACCGGGACCTATGCAAATTAGTAGGGATAACACCAACAGACGAACCTATGTCGGCATCAATGTTCGAGATAGGGATATTGCTTCTTTGGTAGAGGAAATCCAATCTATTCTCGATGAAAAATTAGACCTACCTCCTGGGTATTTTATCCGTTATGGTGGAGCTTTTGAAAATTTGGAAAGAGCATCAGCCAAATTAAAGTTAGTGGTTCCCATTGCCCTTTCTTTAATACTAATTCTCATCTTCTTTGCTTTAAAATCCATGTCGCAAAGTATCATGATATTCTTCGCCATTCCTTTTGCTTGTATAGGAGGAATATTAGCACTCTTCTTAAGAGATATGCCTTTTAGTATTTCGGCAGGAGTTGGATTTATTGTACTCTTTGGTGTAGCGGTGCTCAACGGCTTGGTTTTGGTGAGTAGTTGGAATGAGCTCAAAGAAGAAGAAAGCGATTTATCCTTAACAGATAGAATTTCTAAAGGAGCTAAACGTAGAATACGACCTATTTTATTAACTGCCCTTACAGACGTTCTTGGATTTTTACCCATGGCCATATCAACTTCGGCAGGAGCTGAAGTCCAACAACCTTTAGCCACAGTCGTTATTGGCGGTATGATCTCGGCCACATTACTTACCCTTTTTGTACTACCCATCTTCTATAAAATCATGGAAAATAAAAATTCAAATCCCTCATTAAAAAAGGCTGTTGCTGTACTTGCTATCTTGTTGGTGAGTCCACAATTGATGGCACAAGAAAAAGTGATCACCCAAGCCGATGAAGCAGTTTCTATTGCATTAGAGAACAACCAACGGGTGCAAATGAGTAAACTGGATTTACAGCAATACGAAGCCTTGGTTAAAACAGCGGTGAACTTAAATAAAACGAATATTGGGGTAAACTATGGTCAAATCAACAGTTATCAGAATGACTACGGTATATCTATTACACAAAGTTTTGAATTACCACATGTTTATTTACGCGATATAAGAGCCAAAAATGCACAGGTGAATATTGCCAAAAATGACCAAGCAATGGTTGCTTTGGGAATTAGTGAGGAGGTAAGAAAAACGTGGATGGAATTGAGTTACTTACATGCTGTAAAAGACATCCTTCAACAAAAAGACACCCTATTTACCAAGAACTTAAAAGCAGCAACACTGCGTTTAGAACTCGAGGGAAGCAACATACTTGAAAAAGCAAATGCGGAAACTCAACTCCTTCAGGTAAAGAATGACTTATTCATAAATGCTCAGGATATCTCTATTCAAGAGAACAAACTTCATTTCTTACTGCAAGACAGTTCAAACTACAGTTTTGATCCTCAACTACAAATCCTCGATTTGATGCTTTGGAATAAAGACAGTTTAGCAGTACATCCAAGCATACAAAAACAAGATGAACAAGTAAAATACTCTGAAGCGCAATTGGCGGTAGAAAAGTCGAAGTTAAGTCCAACATTCACCCTGGGCTACTTCAACATCTCTATGATAGGTTCTCCCTACTTTAACACTCCAAGTGCAAGTTATAACGACAGATTTCAAGCGGTTGAATTAGGCGTAGCAATTCCATTGTTCTTTGGAGCTCAAAAAGCACAAATTAAAGCAAGAAACATTGCATTGGATCATGCTAAAACCAAGAGTTCTTATGCCTTAAATGACCTCACCAATCAAGTTGAAGTTGAAATATTACGTGTTGAAAAAGAAAAAAACAACTTAAAATATTTTGAAGAGAAGGCATTGGTGCAGGCAGAACTCATTCTTGAAAAAGCACAATTGAGCTACCAAGAAGGAGCTATTGACTACATCGAGTATTTCCAAAATATCAATTTCGCTTTAGACATTAAAGTGAAATACTTGGAAAGCATTAACGCTTACAACCAATCCATTATTCACCTGTCTAATTTATTAGGTAAAAAATAACACCATGAAAAAATTATATAGCATATTCATATTGACCTTGGCTTTAACCGCATGTCAAAATGATGCAAAACCAGATACAACAGAAGCCCACAATCACAATCATGCTCACGATGAGGCAAAAGAACCTCATAACGACCATGAAACGGAGGGGTACCATCTAACAAAAGCAAAATTCAAAGAATTGGGGCTTATTGCAAACAGTTTACAATATGTGAACATCAACAACTGGGTTGAGGTAAATGGCTTTTTACAAGTTCCCCCACAAAACGAAGCTACTATTACTTCAATTATTGGTGCCAACATCAAAACCATTCAAGTGATAGAGGGTGAAAAAATCAAGAAAAACCAAATTCTGGCTTACTTGACTCACCCAAACATTATTCGAATTCAAACACAGTATGTTCAAAGTAAAAGTCGTCTAAATTTCTTAGCACAAAGCTTAGAGAGAACTCAAAAACTATACGATGAACAAGTAGCATCTGGAAAGGAATTTCAAGCCACTGAAGCTGAATACAAGGCTACCAAAGGTGAAGTTTTGGGATTAGAAGCAGAATTAAAACTCCTATCAATAGACCCTAAAAAGGTTGAAAATGGAAAAATTTATGAGGCTATTCCCGTTTTGAGTCCAATCTCTGGTTACATCCGTAAGGTATTTGTTAAAACAGGTCAGTTTGTCTCTCCATCAAAGGAAATGTTCGATATAGTAAATAACGATCATGTGCACGCCGATTTAATGGTTTTTGAGAAAGACGTTAACAAAGTGAAAGAAGGACAAAACATCAGTTTCACACTTCAAGCAACTCCAAACAAAACGTACACAGCAAGAATTTTCAGTGTAGGTAAAGCTTTCGAATCAGACCCTAAGGCAGTTCACATACATGCCGACATCATAGATAAGAAAGATTTTATGCTCCCAGGAATGTACGTGCAAGGAAAAATAAGCACAAGCAACACTGCTGTGATGGCACTTCCCAATGAGGCCATTACCACAGACAAAGGCAAAAAATATGCATTTATCTTAAAGGATGAAGGAAATGAATTTGACTTACAAATGGTTGAGGTTGTAGTTATAAATACCAACGAGAAATATTCATCAATTGAATTGGCGGAAGATTTAAAAAAGCAAATTTTCTTACAAAACAAAGCCTACTATATGATGGCAGAATTGATGAAAGGAGAAGCCGAACATTCTCATTAAATCGTACCAAAAAATGAAATTGAGGAGGGACACACGTCCCTCCTTTCCTTTTTTAAATAGGATTTCAATTTTCATTCAAAAAATCACCTGAATATATTCACAAAGAATCTTTATCTTCATGGCGTGAAAAGTCTACTTACTATACTCATGGTTGCTTTGCTCTTTGCCGGATCCTTTTTGGCAAAAGGCTTGAGTGTATATGAGAATTTGTGTAGAACTTCTCAACAAGAAAGCACAAGTTTAAGCTTTCAAAGTTGTAAACATCAGCAAGAAGAATTGCACGAAAAGTCTTGTTGCCAGCAACCTCCAGCATGTTGCTCAACTTCACAATCTGAAGAACCAAGTATCCAAGTACTGTGTTGTACTTCTCAGCTTAAAAACATAAGTAACGGCTTAGATTACAATCAACAATTCAATAAAGAACTATCAACAAACCTCATTCAAACTGCACCAATTGTTCCTAAAACGATTGAACTTAGTGCGTTAAACATTCAAAAGGATGGTGGAGAAATTATAGATGGCCCTCCTCTTCTCAGCAGAAAAATATATCAACGAATTGCCTGCTACCTGATTTGATAACAAAGCTTATCAAACACATTATGCTACCCTAGCATATAGAATAAAATCTCTTGAATTAAACGGCTTTTTGCCAAACTATAAACTATAATTTTTTGGATAGTGATATCCAAACCCAAAAACACACACATGAAAAATTTATTACTTTTTTGCGCCTTAGTCTGTACAGCTTTTGCAAACGCTCAAGTAGACGTAAATTTATTAATACACCACACCTTCGACGGTCAAACTTCCGTATTGAACACCCCTGGATTTACACGAAATAATGAAGAAATAAAAATAACTAGAGTTCAATACTATGTTACGCGTATTTCTGTTATTCACGACGGTAATCAAGAAACAGCGATTTCGGATGATACAGTAGCGTTAATAAATGTAGAAGACGGAATAAGTACTACCATTGAATTAGGAGAAGTGAATGCTACTAATTTAGAAGGAGTGAAATTTCACATTGGTGTTTATTCACCCGTAAACAGTGGAAACCCTTCTTTATACCCACAAGGTCACCCTCTAGCACCGCACAACCCATCAATGCACTGGGGATGGGCTGCAGGATATAGATTCGTTGCTTTTGAAGGTGTTGCCGGAACGAACTTTTCTCAATTATGGCAATTCCACGGATTAGGTGATGCAAATTATTTTGAAACACAAGATTTGATGACTGCCACTACAACAATTAACGGAGTTGAAACTTTTGAAATCAATGCCGATTACAAATCTGCCTTAAACGGTCTATACGTATCACAAGGATTAATCTCTCACGGTGATAACGGAGAAGCGAAGAAAGTACTTCAAAACTTTAGTAATAGCGTCTTTTACCCTACCGCTATAGCCTCTACTGAAGATGTTACTACTCCAGCTACAGAATTGGTTGTTTTCCCTAACCCGAGTACAAATGGAAATGTAAACATCACTGCAACGAAAGAAATTTCAACACTCTATGTTTATGATGCCAAAGGGCAAATCATCTCTGAGGTAAACCTTGAAAACCAAAAAGAAACACAGATTCAATTGAAAGACAAAGGGGTTTACTTCATTAAAGTATTGGATATTGACGGAGTATTAACAACAAGAAAACTTATATACTAAGATGAAAGTAAATCAAATTTTGATCGCTTGTCTTGGTGGAGTTTTATTGTTTGCATCTTGTAAAAAAGAGGATGATAAAGTGGTTGAATACAACCCTAAGGCCTACACAGTAAATTTTAAAAACAATACATTACCAAATTTCATTGTTGCCACAGACAATCCCTTAACGGTAGAAAAAGTAAAGTTAGGTAGGATGTTGTTTTACGAAAACAAACTTTCTCGCGATGGCTCTGTGAACTGTGCAAGTTGTCATAACCAAGCCAATGCTTTTTCAGACACCAACCAATTTTCTTTTGGTGTAGATAATAGTGTAGGGAAAAGACAAGCCATGGCTATTTTTAATATGGCATACAACACCAACCAGTTCTTTTGGGATGGTAGAGCAGATCTTTTGCGCGATCAATCGCTTTTACCCATTCAAGATCATTTAGAAATGGACGAAAGTTTGGAGAATGTTGTAAGCAAGTTGAAAAATGACCAAGAATATGTAGACCAATTTACGCGTGCTTTTGAAAACGGTGAAATTAATGCTACCAACATCTCATTGGCCTTGGAAAACTTTATGAATTCTATTATTTCAGAAGATTCAAAATACGACCGATTTTTAGCTGGAAAAGTAACACTTACACCAAGTGAAGAAAGAGGTAGAAAACTCTTTTTCCAAGAGTACAACGAATTCTTCCCTGACGATTCAGGTGCAGATTGTGCGCACTGTCATTCAGGAAATAACTTTGAAAATGATTTGTATATGAACAACGGTTTAGATACAGATGCAGATTTTGAAGACTTCGGACGTGAGAACGCTACGAATGACCCGGCTGACAGAGCCAAGTTTAAAGTAACTTCTTTACGAAATATTGCGGTTACTCCACCCTACATGCACGATGGTCGATTCAACACTTTGGAAGAAGTGATTGATCATTACAATGAAGGAGTTAAGAATTCCAGTACAGTAAACCCAGCCTTGTTGGGAACAACTTCAACAGGACTTATGCTGGATGCTCAAGAAAAGCAAGACTTGATCAACTTCTTGAAAACTTTAACCGATGATACATTTTTAAATAACCCAGAATATAAAAATCCACATTAATGAAAAAAGCAATCCAAGTTTTAGGAGTAGTCAGTTTAGTACTCATGAGTTGTCAAAACACTAAAACAGCTGAAGTTGAAGCAAACTTTAATGTACAGGGAAACTGTAACATGTGTAAGAGTACCATTGAAGGATCAGTAAACAAAGTTGAAGGTGTAAGTTTTGCCGAATGGAATAAAGACACCAAGCAAATGATGGTTAAATATGACTCTACTCAAGTGAGTTTAGATGAAATAAACCAATGTATTGCCAACAGCGGTTACGCAACTGAAAACCATGAAGCGAACATGGAAGCTTACCAAAAGCTACCTAAATGCTGTCATTATAAAGATTAAAAAGTTGATAAGACATAAAAAGCCTCGTGAAAACGGGGCTTTTTTTTATGGTTGATACCCAAATCGTTCATCAAGCATTTTAAAACACTTCGGAAAATAATCTAAAAGAATAGCCAATTCCATCTCAAAATCATTAGAATCGATATAATACGCACCGTCTACTGGCCAACGCTCAAAGTTAGATTGTATATACGGACGAATTTGCTTTTCCATAACCTTCACCTTTTTAGTTAAGTTTTCACTGGAAAAAACACCACTAGAACGCAATGCTTTATACCTCTTCTCCAGTTGATGAACATACGTATTATCTCCCCCTATACTCATTAATCGTTTTATAACAATAGCGCGTTCTGGATCAGCATTTCTATCAAGGTCATTTCTATCACCATTACCATCTCTTCCGAAAGAGTGATCATAATCCCAAGGAACAATTCTTACCCCCAAACCATCATTTAATCCATAACAATAGAAATTCTTCATTATCCCATCACTATTATTGGTCACCAACAACAGTAGATGCCAATCCATCAAATTATTTAAGTCAAAATATTTATCGATGTTTTGGATGAATACCTCAGCAGAAGAATGAAATAGAAAATGATTCAATTCATCTAACAGAACATTTTTATTTGCTTTATGAAATTTGGGATATTTTTGAAAATTGTAATTCCCGGTACGCACAATACTATCGTTTTGATGATTATAAAAAACCTCAGGTTCTTTAAATAAAAACGCACATGTATCTCCCTTTTTAGCTCCTATCAAACTTCTATTTACACGTTGAATAGCTGTATAAAGTCCGTGAAACTCCCCATTATAGCTGACAGTTAAAAAGGTACTTTGTGGAGCTATATTGTTTACAGACATCTGTCTAAATAAATCATAAGACAATTTATGACGCATAAAAGTTTTGTCTATGTAATTGGCGTGAAGAATCCAATCATCTTCTTTTGGTAAACCACAAAGTTCGAATTTATCGTTAAGCTCTAAACTGTAATTATGTTTGCCGTAGGCACTAGATAATCCACCACGGCATTTAATTCCACCTTTCAGATGAAGCGTGTCGAAATTTGAGCTAATATAAAGAATAGAACAACTATCCTTTTCTTCCCAGCCAACACCTTGCGGCATATCAATAACGATATGTGGAAGAGGTTTTACCTTTTGATACTTACTTGTACATGAAAACAGAAGTAAGGTCAGTATTATGAAATAAAAGTGGTTCATGGTTAGGTGTAAAATTAACACAAAAAAAAGGCTTACAAATTTGTAAGCCTTTTTTCTCTCCAGTGGCGTGAGGGAGATTTGAACTCCCGACCTCAGGGTTATGAATCCTGCGCTCTAACCAACTGAGCTACCACGCCTTATTTTTCTTCAGAACCGTTGTTCTTAAATCGGGTGCAAATATAATTTACTTTTATGGAAAAACTAAACTTTTTTAAAGTTTTTTTTCAAGCTTTTTCTACTCACCTCCCTAACCTTCTACTTTTCAATATGGTATAAGAAAAATATTTTTTAAACTTTTTCCATTAAGATCTATCATCTTCGTGTAACACCTTTGTGTGGTGTTTAAGCGTACGTAAAATCAAAGTGATACTAAACGCAACAACCAAAACAACCAGGTAGTACAACCTGAATTCTATTTTACCTGTAGTAAACCAATCTCTAAAGAAATCAACAAATACAAACCCAAGCATCGTAGCGGTTACCCCACTATACTCTCTTCTTAATATTGTTTTCATTGAGAATTTAATATCGTTCTCCTCGTAGTTCTTAAAACTTGGAATAAATGCAGGTACTTTCAAAGACCAGTTCACGTAATCTTCTCCAAACTTTCTTTCCAAAAACCTTTCTTCAGCAAACATGATTCTTTCGTAGTACAACCAAAATGCTAAAGATACCAATACAACAAACCAAATGTTACCTGTATAAGCCACAATACCTATCCACATAAAGTAATTACCAACATAAAGTGGGTGACGCATTGTAGAGTAAATTCCTTTTGTATTCAAGGCTTCAGCAACTTGCTGTTTCGTATTTCTACCCGATGTATTCTTGTTACTTGTACCAATTGCGATAGCTCTAATAATTTGTCCTAACAACGATAGGACTACAGAAACAACTAACAATGCAGTATAGTACCATCCCTCTTTTTCAAAGCAATCATAGTTCGTAAAATAAACTACAGGTATCGCCAAAAGGAACAATATTGTTGGGATTTGACCTCTGTAGCGAAATAAAAAATTTCCAGATTTTTCAAAAGAGTGTACTAGTGCCATTTAAAAGTTTTTGTATATTTCAAGCAATTAATTTCCAGCCGCGAAGTTAAATAATTAAAACTTAAACCAATTATGTCGGATAAAATTAAATTCGAACAAGAGTATTTGCTAAAAACATCACCCAAGGTATTAAACAACATGTTAATGACCCCAAGCGGACTAAGCGAGTGGTTTGCAGATGACGTTAACATCAAAGAAGATATATACACATTTATATGGGATGGTTCAGAAGAACAAGCCCGACTTTTAACAAAAAGACCTAACGAATCTATCAAATTTAGATGGTTAGAAGACGAAGAAGAAGGACTGAACACTTATATCGAATTGAAATTCAAGGTAGACGGCATGACCAAAGAGATTGTTCTTTGGGTAACAGGTTTTGCATATGAAGATGAAATGGAAGAGATACAAGACCTTTGGGAGAACGCTATTGGCGATCTAAAAAGAGTTCTTGGAGCTTAGACAATAGATTTTCATTTTTTTCGTATACATTCGCAACTCTAAAAATTGCTTGTGAATAGGCTAAGTATTTTTTCTATAAAATCATTTGGAGGTCCCCTTCTGGCGACCTTTCTTATTTCCATGTTCATGCTACTCATGCAGTTTTTATGGAAATACATCGATGATTTACTGGGAAAAGGATTAGATACGGTAATCATTTTAGAATTACTTTTTTACGTATCTGCCAGCCTACTGCCACTCGCACTGCCCTTGGCCATACTACTAGCTTCCATTATTACCCTTGGAAATTTAGGGGAGAAAAACGAATTAACAGCATTAAAAGCAAGCGGCTTATCTTTATACCGCATACTAAGGCCTTTGACCTTTGTTGTTATTCTATTAGCTATAGGAACCTTTTATTTTGCCAATTATGTAATACCTGTTGCGAATTTAAAGTGGCATTCCATTATCTGGGATATACAGCAAACAAAGCTGACTAGTTTCTTAAAACCAGGCTCATACACAGATGACATCGATGGTTTTAGCATACGTGTAGTTGAAAAAACCGATAACAAAGTTACAGGTATTACCATACACGATCATACAGACGAGAAGGTTTTAAAAACCATTACGGCAGAAAAGGGAGAGTTTTTCAAATCTAAAAAGGGAGATGTACTTTTCTTAAAATTAGATAACGGTACAGTTATCGAAGAACTTTCGGAAAGAAACGGACGCAAGAAAAGTGAAATAGGAAAAGCGTACAGAGCGGGAAGGAAATCAAAGTTTACCACGGCAACGTATAAAATGAACATGAGTGGTTTCACCGTAGATAGATCGGAAGACGAACGCTTCACCAATGAATATGAGATGCTCAACGTATTTCAAATCAATCATCTTTTAGACTCCTTAAAAACAGATTACAAAAATGTTTCCGATAACTTTGAAAAGAGAGTTCGCGGAGATTTACAATATTATCAAAGTATAGATTTTTTACCTGCTCAAAGCGCAGAAAAAGAGGATGCAGACAGTAGCTTCTTAAATCAAGATAGTGTGCACATCAATTTAGAAGAGTTAACCGACGAAGATTTGGCAAAAGCCTATAAAACGGCACTTACTCGAATAAGAGAAAAGCAAAGAAAACTTAATGGTCAGCTAGATTTTGAAGATGCTAAACACAATAACTTAAGAAGATTTAAAATTGAATTTCATAGAAAGTTTGCACTTAGCTTTACCATCATCGTACTCTTTTTCATTGGAGCACCTTTGGGAGCTATTGTGAAAAAAGGAGGTTTTGGAGCACCTGTAGTGATTGCTGTATTGCTCTTTATGATCTATTTTGTTTTAATCAGTGTAGGTGAAGGAATGGCAGAAAGCTTTGTAGTATCTCCTTTCTGGGGTATGTGGGGCCCAAGTTTCATTCTTGCTCCTTTTGCAATATTTTTAATGATCTCTGCCGCGAATGACAGGTCTCCAATAGACGTCAAAGCATGGCAAAAACGTTTGTCTCGTAAGAAATGAAAACACTTCACTTCACAAACAAACCCATATACCCGGTTATAGACGGAGGATGTGTTGCTATGAAAAACACGGCCGACTTACTGGACCTTATCGGTGAGGATTTAGAAGTGACGCATTTTACACTCGCCACACACAAGCATCCTTTCTCATCCAAAGCTTATCCAAAGAAAGAAAATCGATTAACTTATTTTCAGGAAATTAATACGCAAATCAAAGCTTTTCAATTATTGAAAAATTATTTTGCTTATGTACCTTATAATGTTCAACGATTTTACGACGAAAGTGTAGTAAGCACACTGAAGGATCTTTTGGAAGAACACGAAATAGACACTGTAATTATGGAGAGTATTTACCTCCTGCCCTATTTACATGTTTTTGATAAACAAAAGGTATTTGTTCGTACTCATAATGTTGAGTGGAAACTATGGGAAGATAGAGCTAAAAGTGAAAACAACCCTTTAAAAAAGATCTACACGCAACACTTAAGTAAACAACTCAAAAACTACGAGGAAAAAGAGTTACGCAAAGTGGATGGTGTGCTAAGTATTTCAGAAAAAGACGAGAGTTGGTTCAATACATTTCACCCCAATACAGCAGTTGTTCATACGAGTTTACAGACGAATCATACCTGTCCTGACTACACTCAAAACGACTTTTACTTCTTAGGAGCCTTCGATTGGGCACCCAACAAAGAAGCCGTTCATTGGTTACTTGAAAAGGTCTTACAAGATAAAAGTCACGACTTTCAAATTCATATTGCCGGAAAGAATTTATCTAAAAATTTATTTTCAGAATACCCCTATGTGCACAACCACGGAGAAGTGGAAGATGCAGATGCCTTTATCGCTGCGCATGGAATTGCTTTGGTACCACTTCAAACTGGAGGAGGTGTTAAAATGAAAGTTCTAGAAAGCTTAAAACACGGAAAACCAACTGTTTCAACACTAGAAGGTATACGTGGTCTAGCACTTAAGAATGGCGAAAATGTTGCGTTGACCGAAAATGAAGAAACCTTCTTCCAAGCCATGCTTGAATTGAAAAAAAATGAAAAATCAAGAAAAGCACTAGGTTTAGGTGGGAAACAGTTTCTAAATGATAATTTTGCACAAGACAAAGAAGCGAAGAAACTCCTTGAATTCATCAGCAAAACATAAAAAGAAACTTGTTGTTTTAACCTCACGTTTTCCTTTTCCTCTGGAGAAAGGAGATAAATTACGTGCCTTTTATCAAATCATAGAACTTTCCAAAGTTTACGATATACATCTTATTGCTCTTTCTGAAATTGAGTTGAAAGAGGAATGGAAAGGTGAAGTAAAAAAATACTGCAAATCGCTGCATATTTTCAGACTCAACAAATTTCAAAAATTATTGGGTACAGCTCTGCAACTGCTTACCAACAAACCATTCCAGGTTGGGTATTTTACTAACTATGGTATTAAAAGACAGGTCAATCAATTGTTAAAAGAGATTGTTCCAGATCATATCTACTGTCAGTTAGTAAGGCCGGCTGAGTATGTTAAAAACTACCACGCTTGTCCGAAAACCATAGACTATATGGATGCTTTAAGCAAGGGAATACATCGTAGAATTGCGTTAGCTCCTTGGTACAAACGTCCCTTCTTTAAAGCTGAATACCAACGTTTAAGAAATTACGAGCACAAAATATTTGATTATTTTGAGCACCACACGATAATTACTGCTCAAGACAGGGAAATGATCTTTCATAAGGACAGAAATAAAATCGCCATTATACCCAATGGTGTTTCTCCAGCCTTTTTCAATTATGAACAAGAACAAGAAGTCCGCAAAGATTTAGTGTTCACGGGAAACTTAAGCTACCCTCCCAACATTGAAGCGTGTCTGTATTTAGGGCAAAACATAATGCCTGCACTTCCTGAACTACAACTTCAAATAAGTGGTGCAAACCCGGCAAATGAATTAAAAGGTTTAAAGAATAAAAATATAGAAATCACCGGTTGGGTAGATGATATACGCAGCGCTTATGCTTCAGCCAAAATATTTGTAGCTCCTATGTTTATTGGTACTGGACTTCAAAACAAATTGCTAGAAGCAATGGCTATGGGGCTACCTTGTATCACCACAACTTTGGCAAACAATGCCCTGGGTGCAACAGATAAAGAGTCGATTTTAATCGCAAATACAAAAGAAGAATTTGTGGAGGCTATTCAAAATCTCCTTGAAAATAAAGAGTTATATACACACATACAAAGGAATGCAAAGGCCTTTGTAAACGACAATTTTAATTGGCATTCGTCATCCATGCGTCTTATTGACCTCATGAATACATAAACTAAACCAACTAAAGTTGTTAACTTTGCAGAAGATTTAGAGAAAAATGGAAAACAAACTCAATACAATTGAAGAAGCTTTAGAAGATATTAAAGCTGGAAAGGTAATTATAGTTGTAGATGATGAGGATAGAGAGAACGAGGGTGACTTCTTAACCGCTGCTCGTAATTGTACTCCAGAAGTCATCAACTTTATGGCAACTGAAGGTAGAGGTTTAATCTGTGCTCCATTATTAGAAGAAAAGTGTGACGAGTTAGGTTTGGACTTAATGGTAAAAACTAACTCTGCTGCATACGAAACTGCATTTACTGTTTCTGTTGATTTAAACGGTCACGGTTGTACAACAGGTATTAGTGCCAGTGACAGATCGAAAACAGTTAAAGCATTAATTGATCCAAATATTGATCCTTCTGAGCTAGGTAAACCAGGACACATCTTCCCGCTTAGAGCCAAAAAAGGTGGAGTTTTGAGAAGAGCTGGGCATACTGAAGCTGCTGTTGACATTAGCCGTTTGGCAGGATTCGAACCAGCAGGTGTTATCGTAGAAATTTTAAATGAGGATGGTACTATGGCCCGACTTCCACAGTTGATGGAAATTGCCAAAAAACACGACCTTAAAATCATTTCTATTGAGGATCTTATCAAATATAGAATTCAAAAAGAAACTTTAATTACGCGTGAGGTATCTGTTAAAATGCCTACCAAATTGGGTGACTTTGATTTATACGCATACGTCAACAAAAACACAGGTGAAGAACATTTGGCTTTAGTAAAAGGTGAATGGACAGAAGACGAACCTGTACTAGTTCGTGTACACTCCTCTTGTATAACAGGAGATATCTTTGGTTCTTGTCGTTGTGACTGTGGTCCGCAATTAGATGCTGCCATGGAACAAATCAACGAAGAAGGAAAAGGTGTGATTGTATACATGAACCAAGAAGGACGTGGTATAGGATTAATGAACAAGCTTCGTGCATACAAATTGCAAGAAGAAGGTTTAGACACTGTTGAAGCCAACCATAAATTAGGGTTCAAATCAGACCAAAGAGATTACGGAATTGGAGCTCAAATTTTAAGAGACTTGAACGTTCGTAAAATGCGTTTGATGTCTAACAACCCTAAGAAAAGAACAGGATTGATTGGATACGGATTAGAAATCGTGGAAAATGTTCCTTTAGAGATCAAGAGTAACATTCACAACGAATTGTACTTAAAAACGAAAAGAGACAAATTAGGTCACTCTCTAAAACTAGAGAAATAAGACTTACTCTATAGCTTTATATTTGGCCTTGGCTGCATCGCGGCTGAGGCCATTAAAGTGCCACCATTCGGTACTTAACACAGTATAACCTCCATAACGCATCATTCTTCTGAGCAACAACCTATTCTGCAATTGTTTGTCAGAAATTGCTCCAACTTTCAGAAACTCT
>NZ_JAWWCF010000018.1:0-23827 GCF_033720595.1 Lishizhenia sp.
ATGCGTGTAAATATGTGTGGAAGGCATGCCAATCTCACTAAACCTGGGTGTAAGTGGTTTGCAAAGGATAAAAAGATAGTTGAATATAATAAAGAGCGTTATAAAAAGAACAAGGCTCGCGTAAAAGCTGAAATAGAATTAATAGATGAAATAAAAAAGGTTAGCGAGCGCTAACCTTTTTTATTTTGATGGGTAAATGTATAAGCTTTACCCAATACGTTTTCTGGTGTGTTTTGAAGGAGTTTTAAGTCCGTTCCATCAAATACTCCATAAGTGTAGTACTTAATCCAATCTCCGAGGTTTAAATACCTACTATTATCATTTAATTGAATGTCTAATGGCAAATGTCTGTGACCAAAAATGAAGTAGTCAAAATGTTCTTCTTGCAATATATCCTTACAATGATGTACCAACCATTCTCTATCTTCTCCCAGGTACTTATCGTCGTCGTTCCCAGTTTTTGCTCTTGATTTACGAGAGGAATAATTCGCAACTCCGATTCCGAAATTGGGGTGTAAACGTGCAAAACACCATTGGAAGAATGAATTGCTGAATATCTTTTTGATCATTTTATAACCTCGGTCACCCGGACCTAAACCGTCTCCGTGACCAATGTAGAATTTTTTACCGTAAAAAGTTCTTTCTATAGGTTCTCTATGCAGTTGTACGCCTAGTTCTTCTGGTAAGTAATCAAAGATCCACATGTCGTGATTTCCTGTGAAAATGTGAACAGGAATACCCTTGTCTGTCAACGAAGCGATTTTGCCTTGAAGGCGAACAAATCCTTTCGGAATCGCTTCCTTATATTCAAACCAAAAATCAAATATATCTCCGACCAGAAATATTTCTAACGCATCGTCTTTTATGGTATCTAACCATTTAACAATACGCTTTTCACGAATGAGACTTGATTCTTTATTGGGTGCGCCCAGATGGAAGTCTGAAGCGAAATAAACCTTCTTTTTTTGGTGTTGTGACATCTTAGTATCCAAATATACTGGATAAAGCACTTTCTAATGCTACTCCTCTCAGATTTGTTGAGATGATATTACCTTCCTTATCTACTAAAACGGTGAATGGAATTCCACTAAAACCATAATCAGCACGTGCACTACAGTTCCATTTATTTAACTCACTTACGTGACTATCCCATTTTAAATTATCGGCGTCTATAGCAGCCAACCAATTTTCTTTTCTACCATCTAATGAGACACTGAATACTTCAAAGCCTGCATCGTGGTATTTCTCATAAAGTTTTACCACATTCGGGTTTTCTCTTCTACATGGCCCACACCATGATGCCCAAAAATCAATTAATACAACATTTCCTTTTAAATCAGACAGACGTAATGTGTCGCCATTGGCATCAGGCATGGCAATTTCTGGTGCTGGTTTACCTGAAGCTAGAAGTTGAGAAGATTCATACTTGGCTTTGTGTTGCGCCATTTGTTGACGGATACTTTGAACCACGTTACTTTCTGGAAAACCTTCTAATAAATCTTTAGCTACAGCTTCGTATTCTTTGTACTCGTTCGGTATAGCATAGGTATTAATCACGGCAATTAATGCAGGTGATTTTCTATGATTAGAAGTAAACCTAGAACGTTCTGCTGTAAACCTTAGGTACTTTTGTTGAAATTGTTGTGTAATTGCTTTTTGTTGATTGGGAAACTGTCTCATCAACATGGTAGCACTATCCTTATCTCTTTTGAAAACTTCATAGGTACGCAAAAAGTCATTCATGTCAGTACTTTCTGGTGAACCAATGATATTAGAAAAGAACAATATGTTTTTACCATCACCGTAAACTTGAATACTATCATTCTCACGGAAAATAATGTTCAAGTGAGAATGATTTCCTAACCTGAGTACATAATAATCGGGGTTAGGAAGATCTGTAGAAAAACTAAAGTTTCCATTTTTATCGGCAACAGCTTTATCGTAATCGTGATACTGTCTTCCCATCAATTGGGAAATGTACAGGGTATCATTAGGAAGGTTGAATATAGTTCCACTAAGCTCGATGTGAATAGTAGAAGGTTTTTCTCCCGTTCCTTGTGCGTAAACTAGCGATGTTGCGAATAGTAAAAATGTGATAAATACTTTAGTCATTCTGATGTTCTCGTTTTTATTTAGTTATTAATCTAAAAGTTCTTTCAGTTTGTTTTCAAGTGCTTGACCTCTTAATCCTTTTGCAATAATCTCTCCGTTTTTATCTACTAAAACAGTGAAAGGTATTCCTTGGAATTTATACGTCTGTATTACTGAAGAGTTCCAATAGTTCAATTCACTGACGTGATTCTCCCAGCTGAGGTTGTCTGCTTTAATAGCTCTTTTCCATGCTTCGGCATCTTTGTCAAGTGAAACACTAAAGATATCAAATCCTTTGTCTTTGTACTTGTTGTATAAACGCACTACGTTTGGATTCTCTTTTCTACAAGGTCCACACCAAGAAGCCCAGAAGTCAATTAACACATATTTTCCTCTAAGGTCAGATAATCTTCTTTCAATACCATTCGGATCCGGCATTGCAATCTCCGGAGCTACCTTCATTTTAGAGAAAGATAAGTATTCATTGTATCCATTTTCGATTTGACTAACTTGTTGACCTATGGCTTGAGACAATGGGTTTTGTGGGTATGACTTCATAAAACCATCTTGCATTGTTCTCAACACATCAAGGTTTTTTGGATCCCAGTTTTCAAATCCACCTAAATATTCTTTAGGATATACTTGCTGAACCAAAATGATGTTCGCTGGATTGTCGCTATCATTTGTAATCGCGTCAATACAGAAGTCATCCATAGGTTTACTTTCCTTTACAATCATTTTTAACAATTCGTCTTGACTGTACTTTTGAGGATCTTTTAAATTTCTCTGGAAAGAAAGGAAGCCAAACAAATGTTCGAAATATTCATTTAAAACAGGAGCCCATTCTGTACCAGAATATTTAGGGGTACTGTTAAAATCATCGAAGTTTACTACGACGTTCACTGAATCTTCCGGTACCAAGCTTAATGGTACAACCTTCTGTGAATTCGGGTTGCTTTCATTGAGCCTTAATTGGTAAAGACCTAAAGCTGGAATGTTTCCTGTAATTTTAAAATTCCCATCTTCATCAGCATGAGATTTACCCAGAACAATTACTCCACGAGGTGTTGTTGTTTCCACCACCATTTCGGCATGAATACCATTTTCAACCTTACCCGTAACTACGAAGTTCTGTTCCAAGTTTTGAGTTGGGGTAACCTTTGATTCAGCGGGGACATTTTGCTGAACTCCGGCAGTTTCTTCACCCGAAACGCTGTTTGTGTTGTTATTGTCATCTGAGCAAGCTGTAAGTAACACAGCTGTACAGATAATAGGGAATATTTTATTCACTTTTTTCATTATTGTTCTAACATTTCTCTCATTAACTTATTGGCTGCTTTCGGGTCTGCTTTTCCTTTCGAAAGACGCATTAATTGTCCCATAAAGAATCCAGTAAGTTGTTTTTCTCCACTCCTGTAACGTTCCACTTCACTTGGATGTTGTTCGATAACTTGCGAAATGTAATCTTTGATACTATCCTCATCTGATTCCTGTATCAAGTTCAAGTCTTGAGCAATTGCTAAAGGATCTTTGGTTGGAGCTTCTAACATAGCCGGGAAAATAGATTGAGAAGCTACAGTAGAACTTACTTTACCTTCATCTATAATTCCTATCAATTTAGCGATTTGTTCAGCAGAGATTGGGAAGTCTTTCATTTCCAATCCGCGTTGGTTCAAAAAGGATTTAACATCACCCATGATCCAGTTTGCTGCCGCTTTGTAATTTTTAGTAAATGAAGTAACCTCGTTATAAAATAAAGCGATAGGCTTGGCTTCTATAAGGTTGCTTGCATCGTATTCAGAAAGCTTGTATTCCTTTGTGTATTTTTCAAACAAATCATTCGGTAAGGCAGGCATTTCTGCTTTTACAACTTTAATCTGATCTTCAGTTACGCGAATAGGTTGAATATCTGGTTCAGGGAAGTAACGGTAATCATTCGCCGCTTCTTTAGAACGCATAGAAATTGTACTGTTGTTCAATGCATCGAAAGATCTTGTTTCTTGGAACAATTCTTCTCCATTTTCCAAAGCCTCAATCTGACGATTGATTTCGAATTCAATGGCACGTTGTACATTACGCATAGAGTTCATGTTTTTAACCTCTACTTTGGTACCAAACACTTTACTCCCTTTTTTCATTACCGAAATATTGGCGTCACAACGCATTGAACCTTCCTCCATGTTACCGTCACAGATCTCCAAGTATCTCAATAATTTTCTAACCTCTTGTAGGTAAGCATATGCCTCATCAGAAGATCTTAAGTCCGGCTCAGTTACAATTTCCAATAAAGGAGTACCGGCACGGTTAAGGTCAACCAAGGTGTCGTACATATCTACATCGTGAATACTTTTTCCAGCATCCTCTTCCATGTGAATACGCGTAATACCGATTTCTTTTTCTACACCGTCTTTGGTTTTAATTTTTACAGAACCACCCGTACAGATTGGCGTCTTGTCCTGCGTAATCTGATAACCTTTTGGTAAATCGGGGTAGAAATAGTTCTTTCTTGCAAAGTATTGGTCTTCGGCAATGTTACAATTCAACGCCAATCCTAATTTGATGGCGTATTCAATTGTCTTTTTGTTCATCACGGGTAATGTTCCAGGATGTCCTAAAGTAATTGCACTAATATTTGTATTGGGCATTGCCCCATATTCATTCACATCGTTGGAATATGCTTTTGTTTTTGTAAGCATTTGGGCGTGAACCTCTAAACCTATAACTGCTTCGTAATTCTCTCTCACCTTGTAAAGTATAAGTGATTTATAATTTTGTAATTAATTCTTTTAAGATAGTTGTCATCTTAGGCTCCTGACGGTTGGCAACTGCAATAACATCGGCAACGCTTACCTTTTTAATTTTTCCAGGAACTCCTAAATCAGTAATGATAGAAATAGCAAAACATGGTAAATCCATGTGGCGAGCAACAATGATTTCAGGAACGGTTGACATTCCTACAGCATCAGCCCCCAATGTTCTAATCATTCTATATTCTGCTGGTGTTTCTAAAGTTGGTCCAGTTAATCCTAAGTAAACCCCTGTAGAAACTTTGATTCCTTCTTCGGCAGCAACTTCTTTTGCCTTTGCAATCATGTCTTTGTCGTATACATCAGACATATCCGGGAAACGCGGTCCTAATTCATCGATGTTTTTACCAATTAAAGGATTTCCAGGGAAGAAGTCAATGTGGTCATCTAAAATCATGATTTCACCAACCTCGAAGTCTGGATTAACTCCTCCAGATGCGTTACTCACAAATAAACGCTGGATTCCTAATTGCTTTAATACGCGAACAGGGAAAGTAACCTCTTGCATTGAGTACCCTTCATAAAAGTGGAAACGACCTTGCATTGCTACAACTTTTTTCCCTCCAAGTTCTCCAAAAATTAATTTTCCAGAGTGACTCTCAACTGTAGAAACAGGGAAGTGAGGAATATCCTCATAAGAAACCTCATGAGAAATAGTGATTTCTTTCACTAAACCACCTAATCCAGTACCTAAAATAATTCCAAACTCAGGTTGGAAATCTACTTTATTTTGAAGGAAGCTTACCGCCTCATTTATTTGCGCTAACATGTTTTTCTATTTGCTTTAAAAAGTTTGTTTCTTCATCAAGGCCTACCGTTATACTTTGGTAATACCACGGACGATTTTCTATGAGTTTTAACAATTGTGGTTGTTTCAATCTCATCAAGTCTTTTTCCGTTGTGATGATGGCCTTATTTTGACCCACAAAGGTATCAAAAATAGTGTGAATTTTATTCAGATCATTCACTGTGTAATTGTGATGGTCTGGAAAGGACATTAATTCTACTTTAAATTTCTTTTCAAGTTCTTTTTGCAAGGGTTCAGGGTTGGCAATTCCCGTTACTAAAAGTACTTCTTCAGGTAAGTTTTCACTGTTCCATGCTTCTTGAGAACTGATGGGTAAAATTGCTCCATAATCTATGTTCGAAAAGAATACTTTTTGCTTATTGGATGGGTTTATTTTGCGCTCAATTTTCCTTTTATCCTCGGAGGATAAACTTTTAGGACACTTACTTACCACGATAATATTTGCCCTATTTTTCCCTCTTCTATATTCTCTAAGTCTTCCTGCAGGAACAACATGGTCTTTGTAAAAAGGTTCGTCGAAAGTTGTAATAAGTATGTTGCAATCTCTGCCTATTTTTCTGTGTTGATAGGCATCATCTAATATCAATAGGTTAAATGCTCCTTGCTCTAGTTTTTGAGCCCCCAAAGTTCTGTCTTCGCAAACGGCAACCTCTATTTCCTCTTTATGTTTAAGTTTGTAAAGTAAAGGTTCGTCACCAACGGTTTCAGCGGAAGAATGCTCGGTGACTTTTAAATATCCCTTGGTTCTTCTACCATAACCTCTCGATAAAACCGCAAGTTGAAATTTGCTTTTAAAGTGAGAAATCAGGAAGTCAACATGCGGTGTTTTTCCAGTACCTCCCATGCTCAAATTCCCAACAGATATGGTAGGGATTTTAGCGTTATATGTTTTTAATATTCCAAGATTGAACATCATGTTTCGAAGTGCCATAACACTGCCGTATAGCCAACCAATGGGTATGAATATTTTAAGTAAATTTTTCACTCTTTCAAAAGTAATAAATGAGTGGAGCAATGAAAGAAAAAAGTAAAGCTTTCTAGAGAAAGTGATTTAACCTTATTTATTTACATTTGAAGCATCTTATGATTTCGAAAATAGCATACTATTTAATAATACTTCCGTTCTCCTATCTGCCGCTTTGGTTGCTGTATGGAATTGGAGATATACTGTATTTACTATTGCTTTCTGTATTGCCGTATCGCAAAAAGGTAATTATTGCCAACATAGAAAGAGTCTTTCCTAAGCTTTCGAACAAAGAAAAGAAAGCTTTGGTGCGTAAGTTCTACAGGTACTTTTCGAACTTATTGATGGAGTCTGTTAAAGGATTGTCTATTTCTAAAGCATCCTTACTTAAAAGAGTAACCGTGGAGAATCCTGAGGTGATGGAAGAACTTTATGCCGAAGGGAAGGATGTGCTGTTTGTTGGGGGGCACTACAACAACTGGGAATGGTTAATTTTGATTCAGGATGCCTTGTTTTCTCATAAGGCAATAGGTGTTGGTAAGCCTTTGTCGAATGGTTTCTTTAATAAGAAAATGAATGCGCGACGTGAGCGTTACGGGATGACTGTAACCAATAATAAAGCGCTAAAAGCTTGTTTTAAGCAATACCTGAACTCTGGAAATCCTGCTGCGGTATTGTTATTGGCAGATCAATCTCCGGGTGATAGTCTTAAAAGTTATTGGATGCAATTTTTAGGAAACTTAACTCCGGTTTTATACGGACCAGAGTACTTGGCTGTTAATTACAATACGGCTGTCGTTTATTACGAAATGAAAAAGATAAGTAGAGGTTATTATAGGTTGTACTTAAAAGTCCTAGAAAAAGATCCAAGGTCAACAACTTGGGGGGAGATTACAGAAAAACATGCCCGTGAAATGGAGGCAACCATCCTCAATCATCCAGAGTTTTGGATATGGTCCCACAAAAGATGGAAGCGAACTATTCCAGAAGATCTCGAGGGATTAAAGGAGCAACAAAAAGAAAAGTTCAATCAATTAATTCAGAAAATTAAATGAAGAAATTACTACTACTAAAATTTGCGTTAGTCCTGCTGAGCCAAGTTGTTTACGGGCAAGTGAAAGTTGAGCAGATTCAAGAAATACAAGTAGGAGCCGATACCTGTTATGCGAGAGCGATACATGTAGATAGTACGGGGCTGTATTTAGGGACGTCCAATGGAATACTTTATCATTATAATCTAGAAAAGGATCTTTTAAAAGCTCAATACGGAAGTAGTGAGATGGTAGAAATACGAGATCTTTATCGTTCTCAGCAAGGACTCCTAACTATGAAGTCGGGAAGTACCGGGAAGTTGATGTGGGTAGAAGGTCAAACTACACGTTATATAGATACGGTTATTTTTGATTCTGTCTTCTTGGATGTATTGGATATGACTTCTACAGGTGTAGCTGTGATGATGGGAGACCCGGTGAATGGTTTTTTTAGTTTGTATTGCAGTTTTGATTATGGGAATACCTGGTCGAATATGTCATACATGATACCTGCACCCGATGGGGAGTTTGGATATGCAGCCAGTGGAAGTACCTTGAAAATGTTAAGTGATACAAGTTTTGTTTTTGTAACCGGAGGATCAAAAAGCGTTTTCTATACGGTGAGTTTCAAAAAAAGTGAGTTTGTTGAATTGAAATACACGAAAACTGAAATGCCTTTTGAAAGCGGAGAGGGTAGTGGTGCTTTTTCTATGACGTCTATTGATGATAGCACTTTTGTGGTTGTTGGAGGGAACTACACTGAACCGGGGAAAAGGAAGAAAACTTGTTTTGTTTCTTCAGACAAAGGACAAACTTGGAAGCCTTCAGATAAGATGCCTAATGGTTATAGATCATGTGTGATTTATGATGAAGAAAATGAAATTTTGTATTGTTCAGGGAGAAACGGTATTGATTACTCTCTTGACGGAGGAAAACGTTGGAAATCACTGAGTAAAACTCTGGCCTTTTCATTAACTTTGTATAAAGGCAAACTTTACGGAACTACCCGTAATGGTAAAGTGAAAATATTTAGCATTAAAGTAGATTAAATTGAAACTGAGCTTACTTTTCTGCGTAAAAAGAAGCTGTTAAGGATTTGTTAAAATCCAAATGTCCTTATATGAGGGCATAATATTTGAATATATTGGTTGAAAACACAAGTATCATGAAGAAATTATTGACACTATTATTATTAACAATTGGCTTTGGCACATTTGCACAAGAGACTTACGAAGATTTATTAATACTCAAGGCCGATAAAAATTGGGAGAAATTAATTAAGCAAGGGGTTAAGTACACTGAAAAGGACGATACTAAAAATGACGCGGAGCCTTATTACTACGTGGCCTTAGCTTACTATAATATTTCTTTCATTTCTGATAGAGATGAGGAATATGAGAATGCTTTTAAAGATGCCTTAACTTACATTGGTAAGTTTATGCGTAAAGACAAAGATGGATCTGTATTTGAAAAGCACAGAGAGTTTTTCTCTGAAGTGAAGCAATACCTTGTGGAGATGATTGCTAACGAAGTTGAGGTAGGTTCTTACAGGAGAGCTTTTGCTTGGGTAATTAAAATGTACAAGTTCGATAGAGAAGAAATCGGAGCAAACTATTTAGAAGGAGCTATTCGTTACCACAGAGGTGATAAAACTACAGCTCGTAATAAGTGGAAAGACGCAGACGAGCTCTTAGATAAAGTAGAAACAACTGACGGATGGTTGCAAGAAGATTTTGATATGTTGCGAATAGGAGTTGTTGAAACGGCAAAAATCTATGTTCAAATGCGTCAAAATGCAAAGGCGAAAGAATTATTAGATAAAGTAGCGCCTTGGTTTGAAGATGATCAAATGTTCCAAGATCAATACGATGAGGTTGTGAACTCTTAAGAAAAGAAGATATAATTAATTAGAAAAGGACGGTTGAGAAATCGTCCTTTTTTTGTGCTCAGTTTTCTTGAAAAGGGAGTGGTGAACCTAAATCATGTAGAAAAGTTTAGGGCTTTTTTACCCTTGTGGTATACGGATGGGACTTGCTTCCATATCCCATTGTCTAGAATGAGGGCCTTTTTGCTCCTCATTAGAGTTCGAAGCAAGGAGTAGAATGAAGGAGCAGGGATAGAGTTACGGTCTTCAAACGAAATACTGAAACGAAATTATGTGTCAATTTAAAGCATTGACGGCAGAGGTGTAAGAATACCTTGTCTGTACTTATAAGTGGTCTTTATGTAGTTAGGAGGATAAGAGTTAGGCAGTGAATTGTTCCACCGAAATAAAGGGTTGAAAAAATAGGGTACAAAAAAAAAGGCTGTTCGAAATGAACAGCCTTTTTATATATCATTAGTAGTGAATTACTCACCAACAACTTCGAAAGTGAAAGCTTGCTTAACTTCTTTGTGTAAGTTAGCTTCAGCTTCGTAAGAACCAACCTCTTTAATAGGCTCGTCTTTGATTTTTAATGATTTACGGTCAATCTCTACACCAGCAGCTTTTAATGCTTCAGCCAATTGTAAAGTATTAACAGATCCGAAGATTTTACCGTTTTCACCAACTTTTGCTCCAATAGAAACTTTAACACCTTCTAATTTAGCAGCTAGTTCAGCAGCTTCTTCTTTAACTTTCTCTTCTTTGTGAGAACGCTGTTTCAATACTTCGTTGTGTGCTTTAATAGCAGACGCAGAAGCCATGATAGCGTATCCTTGAGGGATCAAAAAGTTACGAGCGTATCCATTCTTAACAGTTACAACATCGTCTTTGTACCCTAAGTTATCAACGTTTTTCTTTAAAATGATTTCCATCGTTCAATATTTTTAAAAATTCAACAATAACCGGGTCTTATTTTAACTGATCACCAACGTATGGTAAGATAGCTAAATGACGCGCTCTTTTAATTGCTTTGTTTACTCTTTTCTGGAATTTTGCAGAAGTACCAGTAACTCTTCTTGGTAAAATTTTACCTTGCTCGTTAACTAGCTTTAATAAGAAATCTGCGTCTTTGTGGTCAACAAATTTAATTCCACTTTTTTGAAAACGACAGTACTTGTCTTTATTGATTTCGATGTTAATCGGAGTCAAATATCTGATATCATTTTGTGCCATGATTCTCTTTTTATACGATTAATAAATTAAGCTTCCGCCTTAGCAGATTTTCTAGCTCTTCTTTTGTCAGCCCACGCTTTGTGGTGCTTGTCCATTTTAGTAGTTAAAAAGCGCATTACTCTTTCGTCACGTTTGAAAGCAACTTCTAAATCAGCGATTTCTTTACCTTCTCCTTCAAATTCTAACATGAAGTAGAATCCAGTAGTTTTCTTCTGGATAGGGTAAGCCAACTTCTTAAGTCCCCAAGACTCAGAGTGAGTAACGTTTCCACCAAGAGCTTTAATTTCCTCTTCGTACTTTTTTACTGCTTCCTTTGCCTGATCTTCAGACAAAACGGGAGTTAAAATGAAAACAGTTTCGTAGTTATTCATAATTAAACATTTTATTTGAGCCCGCAAAGATAGAGCTTTTCTTTGATAAAGAGAAATTTGCAGGAAAAGTTTTTTGGTTTTTACCTCCTAGGTTAGAGCGCCGTGATAGGTAAGACTTCTGTATATTCGATTTTTCGGTGTGTTTACCTGTAGCAGGAAAAGAATTTTATACCTTTTAGTTGAAGGTGTAGATTGAATGACAGCATAAGAGCAAGACACTCGTGTTGATTTTTGTTCCTTTAAATAACACCTTAAAGAAATTCATTTTACCTTTAGCCTCTGTGAACATCCTCAAAAAAATAGCAATTGCTCCGCTTATACTTTTGGTAAAACTCTACCAAAACCTGATTTCGCCGTTAACACCGGCCGCATGTAGGTATAACCCAACGTGCTCGGCCTATGCTGTAGAGGCACTTAAAGTGTGGGGACCTTTTAAAGGTACTTGGCTCGCTGCCAAAAGAATTGCCAGTTGTCACCCCTGGGGTGGTTTTGGTGATGATCCAGTTCCTCAAAAAAAGAAAAAGAAATAGAGCTCTCGCGTTTCAAACAGCGATAGTAGCGGTAGCCCGCATCCCCAAGATTTTTGGGGAGAGGACTTTAGCGTATAGCGCGATTGTTGGCCCAAAAAATTACGCTCGATTACTTTATTTATTTACGCAACAATATTGGCCCGCTTTCCATGGGCTTCTCTGCCTTAATTTAATTATCTTTGCCCGCAAATATTTTAACACATGGAAATTCCTAAGACATACGAGCCTACCAAGGCTGAAGAAAAATGGTATTCGCATTGGATGAATAAAGGATATTTTCACAGTACGCCAGATGATAGAGAGGCTTATACTGTGGTTATACCGCCACCCAACGTAACAGGGGTCCTGCACATGGGACACATGTTGAACAATACTATTCAGGATGTCTTAGTCCGTCGTGCACGTATGCAAGGTAAAAATGCTTGTTGGGTACCAGGTACCGATCACGCATCTATTGCTACAGAAGCGAAAGTGGTAAACAAATTACGTCAGGAAGGAATTAAGAAGTCTGACCTTACACGTGATGAGTTTATGGAGCATGCTTACGAATGGAAAGATAAGCATGGTGGAATTATTTTAGATCAGTTAAAGAAATTAGGAGCTTCTTGTGATTGGGAAAGAACAAGCTTTACCATGGATGAGGAGTATTCAGAATCTGTAATCAACGTTTTCATTGATCTTTTCCAAAAAGGAAAGATTTACCGTGGAGCACGTATGATTAACTGGGATCCTGAAGCGCAAACTGCATTGAGTGATGAAGAGGTAATTCACAAAGAAGTAAACTCTAAATTGTTTAATGTACGTTACAAGATAGAAGGTACAGAAGACGATTGGTTAACTATTGCAACTACGCGTCCAGAAACGATTTTAGGTGACGTTGCGATTTGTGTTAACCCTAACGATGCACGTTTTGCAAATTTGCATGGAAAGAAAGTTATCGTTCCTATCGCTAACAGAAGTATTCCTGTAATAGCTGATGAGTATGTAGATATGGAATTCGGTACAGGATGTTTGAAGATTACTCCTGCACACGATGTGAATGACTACGATTTAGGGAAGAAGCACAACCTAGAAACGATAGATATTTTAAATGCGAATGGTACCCTAAACGAAAACGGGTTGCACTACGCAGGTAAAGATAGATTTGAGGTAAGAAAAGAGATTGCCAAAGAATTGGAGGAGAAAGGATACATGGTTAAGGTAGAAGACTACATTAACAAAGTTGGTTTCTCTGAAAGAACAGATGCGGTAATTGAACCAAGAATCTCTTTACAGTGGTTCGTAGATATGAAAGAGTTGTCTAAGCCAGCATTGGACGCGGTAATGGATGGAGAGATTAAATTCCACCCAGACAACATGAAGAATACTTACAAGCACTGGATGGAAAACATTAAAGACTGGTGTATTTCTCGCCAATTGTGGTGGGGACACAGAATTCCAGCTTGGTATTACGGTGAAGGAGCTGACGATTTTGTTGTAGCTAAAGAGCTAGAAGAAGCTTTAAAATTAGCTTCAGAGAAGAGTGGAAGAACAATCACTGAGGCAGAGCTTAAGCAAGATGAGGATGTATTGGATACATGGTTCTCTAGCTGGTTATGGCCTATCTCTGTTTTCAACGGGTTAACGCAGCCAAACAACGAGGAAATTAATTATTACTACCCAACCAATGACTTGGTAACGGCTCCAGAGATTATGTTCTTCTGGGTAGCTCGTATGATCATTGCAGGGAAAGAATATATGGGCGGACAAATTCCTTTCAAAAACGTATACTACACAGGTATCGTTAGAGATAAGTTAGGAAGAAAGATGTCTAAATCATTAGGTAATTCTCCAGATCCAATTGGGTTGATTGAGAAGTACGGTGCTGATGGTGTACGTGTAGGGATGTTGTTAAGCTCTCCTGCAGGTAACGATTTACCGTTTGACTCAAGCCAGTGTGAGCAAGGACGTAACTTTACGAACAAGGTATGGAATGCCTTCCGTTTAGTAAGTTCTTGGGAAGTAAAAGATATGGAGCAGCCAGAGGCTTCTAAGAAAGCGATCGAGTGGTTCCAAGCGAAGTTTAACAGTCGTTTAGCTTACATCAATGATCAGTACGACAAGTTCAGAATTTCTGATGCGTTGATGGGAACTTACAAGTTAGTATGGGATGATTTCTGTTCTTGGTACTTAGAAATGATTAAGCCAGGTTACCAGCAGCCTATTGATGCGGCAACCTTAGAAGCAACAAAAACTTTCTTTGAGCAAATTTTGAAAGTAATGCAGCCTTTCACGCCATTCGTAGCGGAAGAAATTTGGCACTTATTGAGAGAGAGAGCAGAAGGTGATGACATCATTTTGGCACAATGGCCAGCTTTAGAAACAGTAAACGAAGCCTTGTTGAATGATTTCAATTTAGCGTTCGAAGTAATCGGAGGTTTAAGAAATATTAGAAAGCAAAACAACATTGCCAACAAGATCAAGTTAGACTTGTCTATCAAGAAAAACAATGATGCAAGTGATGCGTTAGATGCTGTAATTGTTAAGATGGGTGGATTAGCTACCTTAACTTATTCAGATGAGAAATTGGCAAACGCCTATTCTTTCATCGTTGATGGTAACGAATACTACGTTCCTTTCGGTGATGATATTGATGTAGAAGCTGAGATCAAAAAGCTAGAAGAAGAATTGAACTACACAAAAGGGTTCTTAACTTCTGTTCAAAAGAAATTAGGTAACGAAAGATTCGTAAACAACGCTCCAGAGCAAGTTGTAGCGAGTGAGAAGAAAAAAGAAGCAGACGCTCTTGGAAAAATTAAAATTTTAGAAGAGAAGCTAGAGGCTTTAAAATAATTGTAGCGTAAACTACAGCAATCCGTGATCATTGATTTGGTCACGGATTTTTTTGTGTTTAAGGCAAACGGCCGGGCTATCCCTTTTAGTCCTTTGTTGTTTTTGGTTTCGGCTAAAACTTTAGCTAAGGCTTCTTTTAGTCGCCCTACCCAAAGTAAGCCTCAAATAAAAAACACCTTCAGGCGCTATCAGTACTATCCCTGTTTGAAACTTTTCTCTCGGCTACATCTAAGAACTTAGTTATTTGTGTATTTTCATTTTTGTATGAAGAATCTTTTAGGAATAGTATTTATTTTGGTCATAGGTTTTTTGCTCAATACCTGCGCGTTGAGGAAAGTACTGGCGCCAAGTAAAGCAGTAACCACTACTGCGACCTACGATTCTATTGCTATACTTTCTTGGAATATTCAAGATTTTGGTCAAACCAAAAACCAAGAAGAGTTAAGTCGTATTGCGCGTATTCTAAAACCCTATGACTTAATTGCTATTCAGGAAGTAGTGGCTGGAGATGGGGGAGTGGATGCTGTAAATCGACTCATGAATGAACTGAATAAGCAGGGTGATGATTATCTATACGTCTTAAGTGAAAAGACCAACAGTAGCTCTGCATATGCTTCAGAACGGTATGCTTTTATATGGAAGTCTGATAACTTAAAATTAATGGGTACACCAAAGCTATTGGCATATTTAGATAAGGAGTGCGACAGAGAGCCTTTTCAAGCTTTGTTTTCACCGCTCCGGGGAATAGATACTTTTTCTATCTCTACTTTTCATGCCGTTAGTGCAGGTAAAAAACCGGAGTTAGAAGTGGTTCACTTGTCGGAGATAATAGATAGTTCTCAAGTAAAGAACATCCTTATTTGTGGTGACTTTAATTTAGACGAAGATCATTCGGCTTGGTCGAGCTTGTATGAGCAAGGAATGAAAAACGTATTAGACGATCAACCTACAAGTTTAAAAAGGAGGTGTAAAAATGGAGTTTACTTGAATCATGAATTTGATAATTTCTTCTGGACAGCAGAGCGTATGTCTTTTGGGAAGGGAGTTGTCTTGGATGAGGTGAAACAATGTGAAGGGTTGGATGGGTTTAGAGATTTATCCGATCATTTACCAATAGTTACATGGTTAAAATTCGAAGTACACCCAATCCATCTTGATTTCTAACACACTTTTTTTAATTCATTTTCTTTCAAGTAGAATAAATACCCTTCTACCACACTAAAACCTAACTCTCTCAAGGCAAAGGCATAGTTTTTCACTTGTGCTTCATCCTTTTTTTGTTGTTTCCCTGTTTTGTAGTCAATAAGTATTACGCCGTCTTTGGTTAAAATCAATTTGTCAGGACGTTTAATATCATCTTTATCCAATATAATCTCTTGCTCATTCATGATTTTCGTAGCCTGGGCCAAGAGTTGTTTATACTTTATGTTGGTTAAGGCTTTTTCAGCATCTTGTTCAAGTTCTTCCAGCATTTCTTGCTCTAGTCTACCTTGAATTTTTAGGGCTCTAATTTTTTGAGGAAGCTCCTCCAAGTCATTCACTTTAGAGAGTAAATAGTGTAATTGATTTCCGTAGCGTCTTTCTCTACTCAAATCTTCTTCCTCCAGAGCTTCCTTGTCTTGCAAGCTGATTTCAGGGAACCACAGGTAATCGTTCAGTGCTTCAGGTCGGAATATTTCTGTATGTTCTTCCGCTGTAGATGTGTTTAATGTTTTTTCACCGAAGCTGTATTGAATAATTCCTTCTTCTTCTTTTTTTAGTAGAGATGGATGTTGTATGTCTGCCAAATGTTTGGCAACGAAATCTTCTACATAGCCTTCAGCGTTTTTACGGACATTCGCGTACATACGTTGTACGGGGCGTGTCATGGCTACATACAATAGGTTGAATTCATCCATTAATTTTTTGAAGTTTTCTTCTTCGTAATGGTCTATAATGAATCCAGGAGCATCCTTCTTTTTCAGGGAGGTATAGTAAACTTCTTGGTCGTCTTCTACAAAGACTTTTTCATCCATTTTAATTTTCCATCCCAGGTTTGGAAGCATCACCACAGGGAATTCTAATCCTTTCGATTTGTGCACCGTCATTATTTTGATGGCTTCGTCATTTTCTGGAATTTGAACCGTTTGCGTACTTCCGCCGCTGTTCCAGAAATCTAGGAATGCTCTAGTGTCTGGACCTTCATTTACGTCAAAATCCTGTAACATTTCCATCAGGTGATGGAGGTAAGGATTGTTCAACTCATCCACTTTAAATAAGCGGGCAAATTGCTGACCTAAATCGTAGAGGTTGTCATAGTTGAAAACGAGTTTTTCCTTCGTTTCAAAGTAGTGTTCAACAAATAAATCCATGTTTAATCTTCCTACTCTTCCATCCCAGAAACTTTGAAGTTCTTCCAAAGGATCTAGGCCTTGACGTGTAATAAAACTTACTGCAAATTGAGTTTGTTTCGTGAAGTTGTTGTAGTTCCTTCTTAAGTTGAGGTAATCTACAAATAGCTGTATGGATTTATCTGCGCCTATGGCCAAACTGTCAGAACTAACCACCTTATAGTTTTCTTCTTGTTTGGTTAAGTATTGCGCCCAACGTCTTCCGTCGCTTGCATTTCTGGCCAATAAACAAATGTCACCACGTTTAAAACCATCTGCCTCACATTCTCTAATCCACTGGTGTATGCTGCCCAATTCCACTTCTTCATATTCAGAGTTGTTCATTTTCTCTGTAAAGTGATTGAAGTAAACATAGCCACCATCTTTTCCTTTCGGATTTTGAATTACGTCGTGGTAAGCCGCTTGCATGTCTTTGTGTAAAGGAACGATGAACTCTGGGAAAAAGGCGTTATTAAACTCCACAATGTTCTTGTAAGATCGCCAGTTGTCTTCTAAGGGAAGTTTTTCCCCTTGTACCTTAAACTGGTGCGAAATTGCTCCTAGTTTTGGATCTTGTTCAGGGTTGTATATTTCTGGAAGTTCAATAAACTGTTCTACCAATCCATTTCTAAACCTATAAATAGCTTGTTTAGGATCTCCTACAATTAAGTTAAAATGACCTTGAGAAATGGACTCGTGCAACAATGGAATTAGATTCAACCATTGTAAACGCGAGGTGTCTTGGAACTCATCGAGTAGGTAGTGACTGAATTTTGTACCTAATCTTTCGTAAATGTAAGGTGCGTTTTCTTCAGAAATCAGTTTGGATATCATCGCGTTAAACTCCGAAATACGAATAATACTTTCGTCTTTACGAATGTTTTGCAGTTGTTCTCCTACATATTTTAAGAGAGCAAGGTTGTAAAAATTCTTGCGCAATAAATTGTAACAGAAGTATTCGTCAGCCAGTTTATTGGTGTCTGTGTACAGTCCAATTATCGATTGCTTTAAAGCATCTGGGAAAACATGCGAGGCCTTTAAGTTTGTACCAGCAAGGGCTTCTTCAACGGCTTTGTATGTTTTTAAGCGTTGAGGAGTGGCCCCTAACATTTTATTCAATTTATCGGGTAAACCCAATACTCCATTAACGCCTCCCGGTAAATCACCCTTGGTTAAACCGTAGGTGTTAAAGTGTTCTATCCAAGATGTTATTTTTCCTTCAAACTCTAACTTGATATGTTTGAGGTGAGCATTTATTCCGTCGTATTCTTCAGAAGTGTAGTCTTTTTCAAGTACTTTCTGCACAAATTCTTGGTTAGACTCTTTGATCAGAACAGAACTGAAGTCAATCAGGTTTTTACGGAAATTCCATTTTTCACCTTCGTCTAAATTGGCTTTCGCATAGCGCACGGCGAGTGAAGTTAATCTTTTGTTGTCTTCCGTTCCAATTTTAGAAAGTAACTCATCTACTACCTGTTCCAGTAATTTTTTTTCTTCGAGAACAACCTTGAAGTCTTGCTGTATGTCCAAATCTCTTGCGAAAGTTCGTATCAATCGCAAGCTGAATTTATCTATGGTCAATACATTGAATTCTTCAAAGTGATGCAGGATTTCTTTTAGCACTAAACGCGCTTTTGTTTCTATTTCTTCTTTCTTGAGACCTGTGTTAATGGTAGTGGTTTCAAGTAATAATTGTCTTTTCTTTTGAAGCTGAGCATCCTCGGTGTAAACATTAGAAAGTAAATCTAGCGCGTCAATAATACGCTCTTTCATTTCGAGTGATGCCTTGTTAGTAAAGGTCATGGCAATAATGCTTGAGAACTTTCCTTTTTCGCCATGTGTAAGCGTGAGTTTTAAAAATTCTTGCACCAAATTAAAGGTCTTACCACTACCTGCTGAGGCACTTAGTATTTTTAAATCTGCTGATCTCAATGCTTGCTCCATCCCAATTATTTCCAAGGTTTGTCATAAATATAAACAAGCTTAGGAAACGAAATGTTATCTTTAATCGTTATTCTAAAAAAGGATGCCATGAAATCAATAATTACTTCATTTATATTCGTAGGGTTAATTCTTCTTTCTTCTTGTAAAGAAAGAGTAGATACAACGCCAAATCACTACTTTCAAATTAAGGTTGTTCCTCTTTTTAACGGAGAAGAAATGGAGTTGAACACAGGATACACGGGGGTTGATAATGTTGGGTATAAATTCGAAAGAATTGCATTTTTTGCTACGAACTTGAATGCAAACAATAATGGTGCAACCAAGGAAGGAGCCTTGTTTAACTTCGAAAAGAATGACTATTTATATAAGGGTAAGAACCTTGTGAATGACTTGTTAGAATTACAGTTTTTTTTAGGCGTTAACTATCATTTAAATCATCAAGATCCAACGGTTTTTGGGAATGATGAAGATTTGAATATTGCCAATGTTGATGGCTTACATTGGGGATGGGACCCTGGTTATATTTTTATTGCCGTAGAAGGAAAGGCTGATACGCTCATGGATGGTCAGGAAAACTATGATCATTCTTTTGTTTACCATGTGGGTAAAGATGTGAATTTAAGAAGTATGAGTTTTACAAACGTAACTACGAAAGAAATCAATGACTCTACTCATTGCGCTTATTTGTATCTTGAGATGCATGATTTCTTTTACGGTTCTACAGACACGATTCATGTAAATTCAGAACATTCTATTCATGAAGGAGGTCAAATGGATGTCTTGGCCCAAAAAGCATTGAATAATTTTGAAAAATCTTTAACGAAGTAATGAAGCAAGCATTCTTTTTTGTGCTATTATCTCTTTTGGTTTTCTCATGTAAAGAGGAGGTGGTGAGTTATTCACCCACACCCTATGTTTTAAAGGAGCCCAGTCATTTTCCAAAAATGGATATTCCAGCGGATAATCCTATGACCAAAGAAGGTGTAAAGCTCGGGCGACATCTTTTTTATGAAGAAAGGTTAAGTGGTGATAATACCATGAGTTGTGCCTCTTGTCATGCCCCAAATCTTTCTTTTTCTGATGGAGAAGTGACCTCTACAGGTATAGATGGGATTGCTGGAAATAGAAACTCTATGGCTTTGGTCAATTTAGGGTATCAACATTTTTTCTTTTGGGATGGTAGGTCCAAAACTTTAGAAGAGCAAATTCTAGAGCCGGTTCCTAACCCTATTGAAATGCACGAGAGTTGGACAAATGCGGTACTCAAGTTAAAAGATGATGTGAAGTATAATGCCATGTTCTTTGAAGCTTTTGGGACCTATGAGTATGATTCTACACATGTGGCTAAAGCTGTAGCTCAATTTATTCGTACCATGATTTCTGGGAATGCCGAGTATGATATATTGTACAAAGTAGAAAATGGAATAGCGCTCAGCGATGCTGAAACGGTTCGGTATAATGCGATTACCAATCAGGAGTTAGAAGGTTACGAGTTGTTTAAAAGTTTGAATGGTGCGGATTGTATTCATTGTCACAGTGGACCTATGGCACAAATTGAAGGGCTCCGTAATAATGGTTTGGATGCTACGTTTACAGATTTAGGAAGGGCAGAGGTAACAGGAGACGCCAATGATGAAGGAAAATTCAAAGTTCCAACCTTGAGAAATATAGCCCTTACAGCCCCTTACATGCATGATGGTCGTTTTGCGACCTTAGAAGAAGTGATTGACCATTACTCAACAGGGATTCAACAAAGTCCTACCCTTGACCCCATGATAGAATTTGCTTTCCAAGGCGGTGTACAATTAGACGAATATGAGAAGAATGCAGTTTTGGCTTTCTTGCATTGTTTAACCGATAGTAGTTTTATTACCAATCCAGCATTTAGTGATCCGGAATGATTTTGTTCATATGAAACAACTTGAAAATATTAAGCTGCCGGTTGGGAATATTTTACTTTGTCTATTGTTGTTTTTGTGCCTTGGATGTAGGCATGAATCAGATAAGATAAATAAGAATCATGGACCTGAATTGATAATCGATGATCAGAATACAGTTCAGTATGACACGATTAAAAATCTAGATAGCTTAATTGAAATGTTTGAACCAAACAGTGTGAGTTTAAATGTGTGTTTGAAAAAGAATAATGAGCTTTTAAAAACATTAAAATATTATCAGGATCATGAAATAGATAATCAGAGGGGTAGATTTGAAATAGTACTGAAGTTATATAAATATCAAAAAGAAAATTATTGTCAGGGATTTAATTTGTTGAATGAACATGGAGAGGTGGCGAGGTTTTTAGCGTTTCAAGTTTTTAATGATATAGGTTTTGATAGGAAAAGACATCCTATGTTAAATTCCGGTTATGTCCTTAGTTATATATTAGAAAATAACCTTCAAGCTGAATATGATATTGAATTATTACAAAAGATAGTGGAGTTGGAGGATTCATGTGGGCGTTTGGATTAGTGAGAGGATGTTAATTTTCACGTTCGTTCCATACGCAATACAATAGCGAAGGAGTTAGAATAGCAGCAGGAGAAAACTTAATTAATAAAATATGTCGGGTATGAAAAGTCTAATATTTTTAATGTTTTATATTGTTAATTATACATATGGACAGTTAGATTCGATGGTAGTTAATGTTGAATTGGTTAATAATGATGTGTTTTCAGGAAGAATATATTTGAAACAAATTTGCGATTCAAATAACCAAATTTTGTACGGGAAATACATCGAATGTGATTCGACAAATTACACCTACAAGCTTACTTTTGAAAATAATATGAGATGTAATAAGTATAGATTAGTCTGTGAAACATTGTATTATGAAAAAGTTATTGTAGACATATCAAGTGAAAAGTTGCCGCTAAGTATCACCCTGTATCCAATTAAATATACGGCTAAAGAAATTGAAGATGTAATAGGTGAATCAAATAATTAAATGGGAAGTCCGCTATTAGAGAATGGAAGAAAAAAGATAGAGTACTAAATGGGTAAATTGAGTATAATTTTAGTAAGTGTATTAATTTCTTATTCGTGTAATTTTTCAAATAAATTGAATAACATGAATCAAACTTTATTTTTAAATGATTACATGAGATTTTCTAAAGATGGGTTTGTTGAACATGTGGGGAATAGAGAGTTCAATGATATCTCGAAATATTTAACTGAAAAATATGGCGCTCAAAGAATTAGGCTAATTTCATTTGTTGTTCCTGACAGCGTGTATTTTTGTGAATTTTATACCTATAGAGATCAAGTCAAGTGTTTGGTAATGGATAGAAATAAAAATATATTTATTGAGGATAGTATAAGATTTGATTATTAAATATTTAGTTTCAGTTCAATTCAAATTTTTAAAGTGCTCACTCCCAAAAAGAAAATACAACACCCAGTAAAACTTATAGGGTAAAGAATGTCTACCAGGGACAAAAGCGTATACCCCGTAGACCAACTTTGTTTTGAAACTTATTTTACAGAAAGCGACTTTAGAAGCTTTTGGGAGAATGTAGTTGAAAAGAAAGGTGGGAGAGGCGTAGCAGCGTTGGCCCGGCGGTGCTTTTCTTTTTAGAATTAGATTTTAATTCTGGATTTTAAATAAGTGCTTTCCGCGATACAATCGCGAAGGAGCGTTAGAAAAGCAGCAGGGTAGCCTAAAAAGGGCTAAATAATTTATGCTCAAAGCCATCCTATGTCACCTGTAAAACTTGTGTAAAACTTCGGGTAACTTTATCGGGTCAAAAAGTACTAGAATTGTATCTTTACTTTTCGCAAAGAATCCAGCACTATGTACATAATTTTTGATACGGAAACTACAGGTTTACCGAGAGATTGGAACGCTCCCATTACAGATACGGATAACTGGCCGAGGTGTATACAAATCGCTTGGCAGCTCCACGATGATATGGGGCGCTTAATTGAGGCGAAAGATTACCTGGTAAAACCGGATGGATTTGATATTCCTTTCGATGCGGAACGTATACACGGTATTTCTACTGAATTAGCCATGGCGCAAGGGGAAGACCTGAACATGGTATTGGAGGAATTCAACATTGCGCTTTCTAAGGCAAAATTTGTGGTCGGACAAAATGTTGGGTTCGATGTTAATATTATGGGTTGTGAGTTCTTCCGTCAAAGCGTGGATTCTCCGATGGCAGACATGCCCGTTTTAGATACCTGTACTGAGATTACTGCGAACTTGTGTAAGATACCTGGAGGTAGAGGAGGTAAGTTTAAATTACCAACCCTTACAGAATTACACGAATTTTTATTCCAACAACCCTTTGCTGAAGCCCACAACGCAACTGCCGATGTGGAGGCAACTACGCGTTGTTTCTTTGAATTGATTCGTAGAGAGGTTTTTACAGACGAAGAGCTTGAAGTAGAAAGAGAATACTTCGATAACTTCATTTCGGTAAACCCGAATATGATAGAAGGGGTAGGCTTAACCCACCTCAACTTAAAAGAAGAATCTGCCAAATTAAAAACGGATACTTCTAGTGTTTCTAAGGCTGAAATTAAGGAAGGACTTGAAAAATTAGAGGGAGTTAACTTTACTCACCTTCATAATCATAGTCAGTTTTCTATTCTTCAATCTACAACGGATATCAAAGGATTGATTGCAAAAGCGGCAGCTTTAGATATGCCGGCGGTAGCCCTTACGGATACAGGAAACATGATGGCGGCTTTTCACTTCGAAAAGTACATTACCCAGCATAACGATAAGATTAAAGCGGAACGAGCTGAAGCAGAAGAAAAAGGAGAACCCTATACAAAAAAGGAACTGATGCCTATAATCGGGTGTGAGTTTAATGTGTGTAGAGATCACTTAGATAAAAGTAACAAAGACAACGGTTACCAAATTGTATTGTTGGCTAAAAACAAGCGAGGTTACCACAATTTGGCGAAAATGGCTTCTATTGCTTTTACGGACGGGATGTACTATGTGCCTCGTATCGACAAAAATGTTGTGGAGAA
>NZ_JAWWCF010000019.1:0-23471 GCF_033720595.1 Lishizhenia sp.
AGCATCCGTAACTTCTACCTCGTATAGACCTACTTCCAAGGAATTAACATCCTCGAGATTACTTGTAAAGCCATTTGGACCTGTCCAAGCATAACTGTATGGAAGTATACCACCTGTATTTGTAAGGTCTATAAAACCATCGTCGCTATCTCTACATGTAATGTCACTAACCTCGAAGGTTGTAATTAGTCTATCTGGTTCATCTACACCAGTACTGTCTGTAATTGTACAGCCATTGGCATCTGTAACTTCTATCACGTAGGTATTCGGAGAAAGTAATACGATATCCTGGGTTTGTGCTACCGGTGATCCGTCAGCTGTCCAATCATAAGTATAAGGGAAAACTCCTCCCAGAACAGTTAAGTCTATCGTTGCGTTGTCATCACCAAAACATACTGAATTAGTAGGGACAAGTGCTACCGAAAGTTCTTCGGGTTGAGCGATTGTAAAGGTTTTGAAAGTTGTACATCCTTGAGCATCCGTAACAGATACATCATAATCTCCAGCTGCAAGACCGGTAACAGATTCAACATCTGTTTGACCACTCGACCAGTTAATTGTATATGGCGCAGTGGCTTGGGAGATGAAGAGGGTTGCTCCACCATCTGTTAAACCAAAACAACTTATATTTTGTGTAAGTACACTTATTTTAAAGTTTACACAAGGAGGTTCATTGATATAAATACTGTCTTCTTTCACACAAGAATTAGCATCGAGAATTTCAACAAAGTAGGTACCCGCAGATAAATTCGTTGCGGTTTGTGTGATTTGATTTGTTGGCGTCCAAGTATATGTATAACCAGGTGTACCACCGGCAGGATTTGCTGTTGCTTCACCATCCGTACCTCCTATGGTAGTTGCATTAATACTCGTTATTGTATTGGTAATGAGACTAGGTTGAAAAACATCAACACTTGCTAAGTCGATACATCCCAAATCATCAGTAACAGTAACAGTATAGGTACCTGCACTTAAATTTGTAGCGTTTGCTGTATTTTGAACAGGAACTGTATTCCACGTGTACGAATAGGGAGGAGTACCTCCTGTTACAAATGAGGTTGCCTCAGCATCTCCATCACCGTAACACTCTAAATTCGTATTACTTGCCGTTATTTGTAATCCAGAACAAGTAGGGTTGTTTACCACAACACTTCCAGTGGTAACACAACCATTGGCGTCCGTTACCGTAACTGTTGCAATTCCATAACATAAAGAGTCAGCCGTTAAATTAAAATCACCGTTTGACCAAACTTGTGTGTATGGAGCCGTACCACCTGATATTACCACAGTCGCAGTACCATCACAGGTTGTATCCGAACTTGTATTTGTACTTGAAATAGAAAGTTGTAATGCAGGTGGTTCTACCACTTGAATAGCACTTTCTACAGAACATCCTATAGAATCTGTAACGGTTACACTGTAAGTTCCTGAAGATACTATAATTGAGGGGGCTATAGAGCCTGTAGACCAAGCATATGAATAGGGTTGAATCCCTCCAGATACTCCTGCTTCTAGTGTGGTAGTTCCATCTAAACAAGCAATAGGAGCGTAGAAAGGATCTGCCATTATGGTGTCAGAAAAACGAATGACCACCGTATCGGAGGTGTTGGCACATCCGCCACCAGCACCTGTTGATTCTAAATATAATTCTACACTTCCAGCGGCAATTTCTGCTGCAGTGGGGCTGTATGTTGCTATAATTGAGGTGTTGCTCGGCGCAAACGATCCTGCTCCTCCAGACCAAAGTACGGAGGTGGTGTTCGCTGAACTTCCTTCTAAGAAAGCATCAGGATTTGTAGCACAGAGAATTTGATCCTCACCGGCGTCAACCGTTGGGGGTTGACTTTCGATAATAGAAACCGGTAAATTAAATGAGGGACATGTTGGGCTATTTAAACCGTCACTAATTCTTGCTGCATAAGATCCTTGTGCGTTAAAGAGGTAAGTAGAATCTGTAGCAAGGGTGTCGTTCATATCGTTTATCCAGTCTATAGTGTATTCACCAAAACCGCCAGAAACACTTGCAGTAACCAACACATCTCCACCTTCACAAATTTCTGCAGGGTTAGGGGAGTATGATGCTGCTAAAGCATCAAAGGTGTAGAGTCTAACAGTATCTATGGTTTCGTAAGAACCACATTCAAGAGATACCTGTTGTGTTCCTGTAATTACATAATCTATCCATTCGGGAGCTCCTGCTAAAGGTTCAAAGAAAGGACTATTACAGTCTAAACAACTCAAGTATGAATCATAAAGGGCTAAGTCAACTGCTCCATCTGAGGAATTTACAGCAGAAATAGTTATTGAATCCAATCCAAAAATATTTACAGGTAAGCTACATCCTACTCTTGTAGAATCATCATTGGGAAAAGTAGGTTTTAGTATTTGTCTTAAGAAAAAGGTGTTTTCATTGTTCCCTGGTTTACCATATCCAATTTTATAATTAGGTCCTTGTATATAGGGCGGAAGACAAACTGCCTGTCCGGCAGGAGCGGTGGTGTCACAAACACCAGCCACAATAGTATCACCACCATCAATAAAGTGATACACACCAGAACCCGAAGGATTGGCTCCGTCTTCAATACCAATCTCTACCGCAACAACATTGGGGTTTAATTTGGCATAAAAGGAAATGAAATTAATGTTAGATACCTCTCCACAACATTGTCCTGTCCTGACAATACTTGGTGAAACATATACACTGTCTGGATAATCAGAGAGGTCGACTGTTAAAAGTGGCACAGTAGCGTCACATTCTGGTAATGACTGAGCCATCACATTTAGGTTCAGCATTGCTGTTAACATCCCTAAAATATAGAAGAGACGAGGTCTAGCAACGGAACCTGTAAAAGGTTTCGTTCGTTTCATAGCAGTAAGTTTTATTGTATTATATACAAATCAAAAATGGACGTTGATCACTGTATGAAGATGGAAGGGAATTTTGTGTTTGTAGGGTTCAAAATTCGAAAAACCAGTGCCGTTTGTGTATAATCCAATTGTAAAAGTTACTTATAAGTTAAGTGAACTTTTTCAATTATCCAACAGAAATATCATGTTTTAAAACGGTGTAATTAGTTGGTCATAAGTGGTTTACCTATGTATTTAGTTCTTGCTTCCCGCATGAGTGTTAGTGTGTGTTTAACAAAACGATACATTTTTGTTAAATGAAAGACTTAGTATTGATTAAAAATAAATATTCAATTTGATGACGATATGAGCAAAATTGAAAGAAACAATTCAAATACAAAGAAGATTTAGTTCCTATTTGGGGTCGAAAATAGATACTCAAAATGAATTATTAAGCACAAAAAAAAGGAAGCTTATTCAGCCTCCTTTTTTATTTATTGTATCTCTATTTCTTTCTAAAGAAAATTCTAATCGGAACTCCTTCAAAGTCAAAGTTCTCTCTTAATTTATTTTCTAAGAATCTCTTGTAATCATCTCTAATGTATTGTGGTAAATTACAGAAGAATGCAAAAGCCGGCGCATGGGTTGGTAACTGGCTCACAAACTTAATCTTAATGAATTTACCTTTTACAGAGGGTGGAGGATTGTGTTCCATTACCTCTTGCATTACATCATTTAATACGGATGTAGGTATTTTACGAATTCTGTTTTCATATACTTCCATCGTTGTTTCCAAAGCTTTGTGTATACGTTGCTTTGTTAAGGCAGAAGTAAAGATGATAGGCACATTATTAAAAGGGGCCAATTGTTCTCTAATTTTTTCCTCAAATGCCTTGGTTGTCGTATGGTCTTTTTCAATTAAATCCCACTTGTTTACCAATACTACAACTCCTTTGTGGTTCTTCTCACAGATGTAGAAAATGTTCAAATCTTGTTTTTGAATCCCTTCTTCTGCATCAATCATGAATACACAAACATCAGAGTTTTCTATGGTTCTTATAGAACGTAAAACAGAATAATATTCAATGTCTTCGGTAACTTTCGCCTTCTTACGAATACCTGCAGTATCTATAATAACGAAATCAAATCCGTAGGCATTGTAACGCGTATTGATGGAGTCTCTTGTTGTTCCACTAATATTGGTAACAATGTTTCTATCCTCACCAATCAAAGCGTTAATCATAGAAGATTTCCCAACGTTTGGTCTACCTACGAAAGCAATTTTCGGTAAGTTTTCTTCTTCGTCGATGTCCTCGTCTTGTTCAAATTCTTTAACGATATCGTCTAATAGTTCTCCAGTACCAGAACCATTTACAGCGGATAGGTCATAAACATTTCCTAAACCAAGTCCCCAGAACTCTGAAGACAAACCAATTCTGTCTGTATTATCTACTTTATTAGCACCAATAAAGATTTTCTTATCCGTCTTACGCAAGATATTTACAACAGCATCATCTAAATCAGTGATACCTGTCATAACATCCACCATAAAAATAATAACGTTAGCCTCTTCTATGGCAATCTTTACTTGCTTTGCAATTTCATCTTCGAATATGTCGTCAGATCCTTGCACGTACCCCCCTGTATCAATTACAGAAAACTCTGTACCACACCATTCTCCACGACCATAAATTCTGTCTCGCGTAACACCGCTAACCTCTTTTACAATCGCCTTACGCGATTCAGTTAGTCGATTAAAAAGTGTAGATTTCCCAACGTTGGGTCTACCTACTATCGCAATAATGTTACTCATCTTAGTATCCGTATTTCTTTAATTTACCTTCAGAAGCTCTCCAATCTTTATCCACTTTAACAAAAGTTTCTAAGAATACTTTTTTCCCGATGAATGCTTCCAAATCTTTTCGTGCGTCTATACCTATGTATTTCAGCATGCGGCCTTGTTGACCAATAATTATCCCTTTCTGCGAGTCGCGTTCAACAATGATTACGGCTCTTATTTTTACGATGTGACCTTCGTCTTTGTAATCGGTAATTTCTACCTGACAAGCGTAAGGCACTTCTTTTTTCGTGTTTAAAAAGATCTTTTCTCTGATGATTTCAGAAACGAAAAAACGCATCGGTCTGTCAGAAATCTCATCCTTGTCAAAGTAAGGTGGGTTCTCGGGTAACAATTCCAACAAAATTTCCCAAACTGCATCTACGTTAAAGCCGTGTAAGGCAGAAATAGGTAAAACTCTAGCTTCTGGTAACTGTTCTTGCCAATATGCTAATCGCTCTGCTGCTTTCTCTTGATCTTTAATATCGATTTTATTCACCAAACAAAGTACAGGACATTTTAAGCGCTTAATTCTGTCCAAGGTCGCTTTGTGGTTCATTTCATCTTCAAAAATGTCGGTAATAAATAACAATACATCCGCATCCTTTAGAGAAGACTCCACGTAGCTCATCATGGCATCGTGTAACTTGTAGGCAGAGTTTACTACCCCTGGAGTATCTGAAAAAATGATTTGATAATCTTCTTCATTTACAATACCGTGAATTCTATGACGCGTTGTTTGCGCCTTTGAAGTTACAATGGATAATTTTTCCCCTACTAATCGGTTCATCAAGGTAGATTTACCAACGTTTGGACTCCCTACTATATTTACAAAACCTGCTTTGTGTGCCATAATTTCTAAAATCGAGTACAAAGAAACGGATTTTAATTCATTTAACATTAATTATTGCTGATGCCTGAGGTAACAAAGCGTAGTTTTTACAATTTCATTCCTCACTTCAATGAATTCAAATGAAAAAGGCTACCCATTGGATAGCCTTTTTGAAGTATGTTGTACGGTGTTTATTTACCGTGACATTGCTTGTATTTCTTACCACTTCCACATGGACAAGGTGCATTACGCTCTATCTTCTTTTCTGCTACTGCAGGTTGAGGTTTAGGAGCGCTTTGTCTTGCCGAGTTTGCCATTGCCTCGTCGTAACCTTGACTACCTTGGAATTGTTGAGGAGCTGTAGCTGTTTGGTTGCTTGCTTCTCTATCAATAGCCTTGGCTTTGTCGTAGTGATTCTCTGCTTGAACCCCTTGGTTAGAACTCTGAACTTGCTGTTGAACTGGAATAATCGCTTTCACTAAGAATTCAGTAGTTTCCTCATTCAATCTATTCATCATTGCCTTAAACAAGTTGAAAGATTCAATTTTGTAAATTACTAATGGATCTTTTTGCTCGTACTGTGCTTGACGTACAGCTACTTTCAAGTCATCCATTTCTCTCAAATGCTCTTTCCACTCGTTGTCTATCAATCCTAAAACAATTGCTTTTTCGTAGTTCTTGATGATAGACTTACAGTTTGTTTCTTTTGCTTCCTTAATCGTAGAGCTCACTTCCATTCCACGTCTTCCATCTGTAAATGGAACCTTGATGTGTCTGTCGTGATTCGCTGGATCTTGGAATAAGTTATCGATAGTTGGCATAATCATTTGTGCCAATTTCTCGTTTTTCTCTTCGTATTTTGTAAGTGCTTTGTCGTAAACTTCGTTGATCAAATCCTCCTTCTTCATAGAATCGAAAGCTTTCTCATCTACTGGAGATTGAATTCCAAGTGTACGCATCAAGTCTAATTCGAAATCTTTGAAAGAACCTGGTGCATTGTATTGGTTACAAATAGCCTCGGCCATATCGTAGAACATGTTAGCGATGTCTAAATCTAAACGGTCACCATATAAAGCATTTTTACGTTTCTTGTAAATCGCCTTACGTTGCGCGTTCATTACATCATCATATTCTAACAAATGCTTACGGTTACCAAAGTTGTTCTCTTCAACTTTTTTCTGCGCTCTTTCAATTGACTTAGAAATCATGTTGTGTGTAATCACTTCACCTTCTTCTAATCCCATTCTGTCCATTAAACGTGCAATACGCTCAGAACCGAACTTACGCATCAAATCGTCTTCTAAAGAAACAAAGAACTGAGATGAACCTGGATCTCCTTGACGTCCAGCACGACCTCTTAACTGTCTGTCAACACGTCTAGAATCATGACGTTCCGTACCAATAATCGCTAAACCACCTGCTTCTTTTACTCCAGCTTGTAATTTAATATCGGTACCCCTACCTGCCATGTTCGTTGCAATAGTAACTGCCTTTGGTCTACCTGCTTCAGCAACAATTTCAGATTCTCTCTGGTGCTGCTTGGCATTCAATACATTGTGTTGAATACCTTTCATCTGAAGCATTCTACTCAACAATTCAGAAATCTCTACCGTAGTAGTACCTACTAATACAGGTCTGTTTTGTTCCGTTAATCGTTGAACTTCTTCAATTACAGCATTGAATTTTTCACGCTGTGTTTTGTATACTAAATCGTTTTTGTCTTCTCTAGCAATCGGTCGGTTGGTTGGAATTACCACAACATCTAATTCGTAAATGTCCCAGAATTCTTTCGCTTCCGTTTCGGCTGTACCTGTCATACCCGATAACTTGTGGTACATTCTAAAGTAGTTCTGTAAAGAAACCGTAGCGTAAGTCTGTGTAGCCGCCTCAACTTTTACATTTTCTTTCGCTTCTATGGCTTGGTGTAATCCGTCAGAGTAACGTCTACCTTCCATAATACGACCTGTTGACTCATCAACAATCTTTACTTTACCTTCTTGAATTACGTATTCAACTTCTTTTTCGAATAAGGTGTACGCTTTCAATAATTGGTTAATAGAGTGGATACGCTCAGACTTGATAGAGTAATCTCTAATCAATTCATCTTTCTTCGCGCTTAACTCTTCTGCAGATAATCCAGCCTTTTCTAATTCTGCAATCTCAGAACCAATGTCTGGCAAAATGTAGAATTTAGGATCGTTGTTTCCAGAAATTAAGTCAATTCCTTTATCTGTTAAATCTATCGTGTTGTTTTTCTCATCAATAACAAAGTATAATTCATTATCGATAATTGGCATTTGCTTGTTTTGCTCTGCCATGTAGAAGTTCTCTGTCTTTTGCAAGTGCGCTTTCACACCTGGTTCAGATAAGAACTTAATCAATGCTTTATTCTTAGGTAAACCTCTGTAAGCTCTCAATAATTTTTTACCACCTTCTTCTAAAGCAATTTTTTGTGCTTTCTTGTCTTCAAGTGGAGAATTGATCACAGCTAATTCTTTCTTCGCTTCTGCAAAGATTTTGGTAATCAAAGCTTTTTGAGCACTCACCACCTTTTCTACCAAAGGTTTCAAAGCAACAAATTCTTGCTGGTCACCTCTTGGCGTAGGTCCAGAAATAATCAACGGAGTACGTGCATCATCAATTAATACACTATCCACCTCATCAATAATTGCGTAGTGGTGCTTTCCTTGTACAAGCGATCCTAAATCACTTGCCATGTTATCTCTTAGGTAATCGAAACCAAATTCGTTGTTGGTACCAAACGTAATGTTAGAACGGTACGCTTTTTTACGTGCTTCCGAATTCGGTTGGTGCTTGTCTATACAATCTACCGTTAAACCGTGGAATTGGTAAAGTGGTCCCATCCATTCCGAGTCACGTTTTGCTAAGTAGTCATTCACCGTTACAACGTGAACTCCTTTTCCAGCCAAGGCGTTTAAGTAAACGGGCAATGTTGCTACCAAAGTTTTACCTTCACCGGTTTGCATCTCAGAAATGTTTCCGTTGTGCAACACAGCTCCACCCATCAACTGTACGTCGTAGTGTACCATGTTCCATTCCACTTCAGATCCTGCAGCTGTCCATTTGTTGGCCCAAATTGCTTTGTCACCATCTATGGTAATACCGTCGCTTTTCAATGAAAGCTCTCTGTCTAAGTCTGTAGCCGTTACAACCAGCTGCTTGTTTACAGACCATCTTCTTGCTGTTTCCTTAATGGTGGCAAAGGCGTCTGGTAAAATATCTTTTAAAACTTCTTCTATCTTCTTGTCTATCTCTCCAGATAAGTTGTCAATTCTTTCAAAAAGGCTTTCCTTATCTATTACAGATGTTGCAGGGTCGTTCGCTTTTTTATCTAAACCGGCCACTTCATTTTCCAATTCGGCAGTTGCCTTAGCAATTTGCTCCTGAAAAGAAATGGTTCTAGCTCTTAATTCATCATCACTGATAGATGATAGCGTAACGAAAATCTCGTTTGTTTTATCGATAATAGGCTGATAGTCTTTTCTGTCTTTCACAGATTTATCACCTAATAGTTTTTTTAATATTCCTCCAAGCATGATGGCTTCGTATTTTTTATTGTCGTTCCAAAAATAGTGTTTTGTTAAAATTTAGAACGTCCTTTTGTTTTTTAATTCGTTTCACTCGTCTTGTCACAAACCATTCCAGTTCCATTTGGGTGACACTCTGTCACTTTTGTTACCAAAAATCAAAGTGCGGCGTCAGTTTGAGAAGTGAAGGGTGACGGTTGTCTGACAAAATCGCGGTGCAAGTTGTCGGTATTAAAACTTTGCGAACAGAAAGTTCATAAATTGATAATAGGTAAAAAGTGGTTGTGGGCGCTCGAGCGGGCTATTCGCTATAGTTCTCACCCGAATAAATTCGGGCTGTGGGCTGCCGCTGCTATCCCTAGCGCAAAAGACAAAAAAAATCCCGATTCATCAAGAACCGGGAAATATCTTTGCTAATATTCGTCCTCGTTAAAGAAGAAGTCTTCTTTGGTCGGATAATCAGGCCAAATATCTTCAATGCTTTCGTAAATCTCACCTTCGTCTTCAATAGCCTGTAGGTTTTCTACAACCTCTAAAGGAGCTCCAGTTCTAATTGCGAAATCAATTAATTCATCCTTTGCTGCTGGCCACGGGGCATCTTCTAAGTAAGAAGCAAGTTCTAGAGTCCAATACATATCTTAAGTTTTAAAAGTCTATAATTTCGGCAAAAGTAAATTTTATTTCTATAAATCCAAATTTTAGCTTACATACTTGCCTTTTTTCTATCTACGGAAGAATTACATTCTTGGTTTCCAAGGAATTTCTTTGGCATTTAAATCCTTGGTCAACTTACGCGATAATACAAATAAATAATCGCTTAATCTATTTAAATATTGTATCACTAATGGAGAAACTTCTGCTTCTTCGGCTAACGCTATGGTGTTACGTTCGGCTCTTCTACATACACAACGAGCAATGTGGGTATGTGAAACGGTAGTATGACCACCCGGTAAAATAAAAGAACGCATAGGTTCAAGTTCTTCATCCATTTTATCCATGGCTTCTTCCAAGAATGTGATGTCCTTCTCTTCCAATTCAGGAAGTTTCATTTTAGAATTCGGAACAGAAGCTAAAATAGAACCTATCGTAAAAAGTCTGTCTTGTATTTCTATAAGCTGATTATAGTATTCTTCTTTAATTTCCTGATCGCGAATAATTCCAACAAAAGAGTTTAATTCATCCACTGTCCCGTAAGCTTCAATGCGTAAATCGTATTTCTTTACTCTTACTCCACCTATCAAAGAAGTTTCTCCTTTATCTCCTGTTTTAGTATATACTTTCATCTATTTCTTTTTCAATATAAAATGTTCTTTTTCTTGGTTTTTTCTCAAGGCAACTACACCCATGCGGAAAAAATCTATGCTCAAATGATAATCATTTTTTTTGATTATTTGTTGCCAGGCATCAAACATATCTTCACTCCAGCGAATATCGTCTATTACAATCAAGCTTTCGTTGTGCAGGTTCTTTTGCAATTTTTCAAGGAGTTCAAACAAAGCCTCAGAGCGATGATCACCGTCTATAAATACTAAATCGTAACGTTGATTATCTCCATCTAAATATTGAGAGAATGGTGCACAATGTAAGGTGCATTTATCCTCTACTTTTAAAGTTTTAAGATTTTCCTTGGCTTTGGTGTGTAGGTTTTTGCATCCTTCAATACTTGTTACTTGTTCAAGGGTGCTGATCTGACTCAAATAGGCTGTGCCCAACCCTAGGTTTGTACCCAATTCCAAAACCTGTTTAGCTTTAATATGTTCTCCTAGTTGAAAAAGCAATTTGCCATAGGAGGGTGTGGTACGTGCTCGTTTTGCAATAGTTTTTAAACGTTCTGTGCTCGAATTTCCTTTTTTAGATCCAGCGCCATAGGGTGTAATTTTTAACACTGTATTATTCTTTAACAAGGATTTCTCAAGCTTCTTAAAACGTTGTGAAAAATCATTAGAAAAGTTAAAACGGAAGCTTTCGTCTTGCAAACGATAGACGTAGGGTGAATGTACACCGTGTCTTCTTTTGGCGCGAAAACGATATTTTATAAATTCAATTGCTATATTCACAGTTTCGGAAAAGGACGAAATTACAGAATTTATAGCTATCTAATCCAATGATTGATTTAGAAAAAAGTATAGAAAAACAGCGCGAAGAAGTCTTTAGTAAGCACCCAGAAGTTAAGTTGCACAGCGTGTGTAAACTCAATGATGGAGTAATTAAACACAATAAAATTGAACGTAATTACTTTAAAACGGTGTATGCAGATACAGATTTGAAAACTGCGGTTTTTATCCCAGCCTCGGGTTCGGGTTCGCGTATGTTTCAATTCTTATACGACTTTTTAAGTTCTCCTTCACAAGAAGATAGAGGTAGGGTAGAACGTTTTTTTTCAAACCTGAAAAAGTTTGCCTTTTTTGAATTGTTGCCTTTCGACCTGAAAAAGCGTATTGCTAAATACGATTATGAAGTAGAAGAAATCATTGAGTTTATTTTAGAAAATGAGGGATTGAATTTGGGAAGTTTACCCAAAGGTCTTATTCCTTTTCATCGCAACGGTAGATTTATTTTAAATGCTTTTCAAGAGCAAGTACTACAAGCTATACGTTTAAAAGAAGATGAATTACATTTTCATTTCACGATCAATAAGAACTTTGAAGAACAAATCACTACGAGTTTATTAAGTGTACAGCATTTAACAGGGCTCAATTTAAATGTTACTTTTTCAGAACAATCTCCATCTACAAACGCTGTTGCATTTAATAGTAATGGTACGGTGGTGAAAACAGACGAAGGAGAGATTTTGACCAGACCATCGGGACATGGTGCCTTATTACAGAATTTAAATGGACTGCAAGAAGATTTAATTTTTGTGAAGAACATAGACAATGTTCAACATGAGAATTTATCAGAAACAAGCGTGGATAGTTTACGTTACATGGCCGGACTCCTATTAGAGTTCAAAAAGGACATGCAAGAGGCGTTGAAATCAAATACACCAAAAATTGCCTTAGCCAAATTGAACCAGGAATATCAATTCGCTCCTTTGGATGAGGATTTTGAAGCTTTTGAAGAGGAAGAGTTATTGGCATTTATGAATAGACCTATGCGCGTTTGTGGTATGGTTCGAAATGAAGGTCAACCAGGTGGAGGACCATTTTGGGTGGAAGATGAAAAGGGTGTTTCTAAACAAATTGTAGAGAAGGCTCAAATTAGCCCGAAAGGTGACCAGTACAATAAAATGGTGCAATCTCAATACTTTAATCCGGTATTAATGGTGCTGAATCCTCAAGATTTGGCGGGGAATAAGTTAGACTTAGATCAGTACGTAGACAAGGATAAGTATTTTGTAGTCGACAAAGCTTACAAAGGAGTAGATATAAAATTTAGAGAAAACCCTGGTCTGTGGAACGGAGGAATGGCCAATTGGAATACGCTGTTTGTTGAAGTTCCATCGGAAAGTTTTAGTCCTGTAAAAACGGTATTAGATTTATTAGACCCCTCTCACTTAGATAAGTAAAATCATACGAAAATATTGAATTGAAGGAGGTGTTGTTGAAGCACCTCTTTTTTTATGTTTAAAAGTGATTTCAGTAATAAATTGACAACAATTATTGAGGTACGATGTTTACTTTTACTTTAGATTACATGAAGTAGGTAAATAATGAGATTTATCAGACGAAAAAGATTGAACAAAAAAGAAGGAGAAAATATGCTCAACTGGAACGATGTAATAAAGTATGCTAATCATGGAGCGCCAGCACCAGAAAAGCGTGTAGAGAAGAGTGAGGAAGAGTGGCGTGAGCTTTTGGATGCTGAAACCTTTCGAATAACAAGGCAACATGGAACAGAAGCACCACACTCAGGAGCTTTGTGTAAGGCGCATGATCCAGGGAAGTATACCTGTGTTTGTTGTGATACGATATTGTTTGATTCCAATATAAAGTTTGAATCTGGGACAGGTTGGCCAAGCTTTACACAGCCGTACAAGGAGAACGCTGTGGCGTATAAGAAAGATGTTTCTTATGGTATGGTGCGCGTAGAAATTTTGTGCAACACATGTGATTCGCATTTGGGGCATGTTTTTCCAGATGGACCAGCGCCAAGTGGGTTAAGGTACTGTGTGAATTCAGCAAGTATACGTTTATTAAAAGAAGAAGAAAATAATGGGTAATATGCAATTGGCCACTTTTGGTGGTGGATGTTTTTGGTGTGTGGAAACACTTATGCGTAGGTTAAAAGGTGTTGACGAAGTAATTTCAGGTTATACTGGGGGGATTGCACCAGGAAAACCTACCTACAGAGAAGTGTGTTCAGGTTTAACAGGGCATGCTGAAGTAGTTCAAGTTCGTTTTGATGCTGACATCATTTCATACAGAGAATTGTTGCAGATATTTATGACAAGTCATGACCCGACTACATTGAACCGTCAAGGAGCAGATGTAGGAACGCAATATAGATCTTGCATTTTTTATCACGATGCTGCTCAGAAGGAGGTAGCAACTGAAGTGTTGCAAGAAATGAATGAGGTATATGACGATGCAGTAACCACAACATTAGAGGAAATGCGTGTTTTTTATGATGCTGAGGATTATCATCAAGATTACTTCAATAATAACGGAGAACAAAGTTATTGTCAGGCTGTAATCTCTCCAAAATTGGCGAAGTTTAGAAAAATGTATGCGGATAAATTAAAAGAAGAATAAGCATGGCAAACAAAATTATCCACGATAAAGAAGCATGTAAGTTTGTCTTGAAGGTAAACGACGGAGGAGAAGCATTCATTGATTATAAGGAAAAAGATGGTCTTTTACATTTGGTGTATTCTGAAGTTCCGAAAGTATACAGAGGGAAGGGGATAGGTAAGGAATTAGTGCTGAAATCTTTTGAATTGCTCACCAAAGAAGGCTACAATGCAAAAGCTGTTTGTGGGTATATAAAAGCCGTAAAACAAAGAAGTGAAAAGTGGCAAGATATAATCGAATAATTTTTTATCTTTCTTGAATCCAAAACCTATTTATGAAAATTTTAGCCTTTGCCGGTAGTAACAGTAAAAATTCAATTAATAAAGCCTTAGTCACCCATGTTTCCACCTATTTTAAAGGATGCGATCTTCATTATTTAGACTTGAATGAATTTAGCCTTCCTATGTACGGTATAGATCATGAAAGAGAAAAAGGTATACCCAATGCTGCTTACAGTTTTATCAATACATTTAAAAAGTGCGATTTAATTCTCTTGTCTCTGGCAGAACATAATGGAGCCTACACAGCGGCATTTAAAAATATTTTAGATTGGTGTTCAAGAATTCCAGGTGAAACTGTATTTCAAGAGAAACCTATGTTTTTAATGTCTACCTCACCGGGTGCTAGGGGAGCCAAGGGTGTTTTAGAACTTGGAGCCAATCGTTTTCCTAGACATGGAGCAAAAGTTTTAGCAACCTTAAGTCTCCCAAAGTTTAAAGAAAATTTTGAACGAGGAAAAGGGATAGTAAACCTTGAATTTAGGCAGCAATTTGAAGAAACAGCAAAAGAGGTTTTTGAAAAAATAAAGGAGGATTAGTATACTCTTTTTTTAGGTCTGTATTTTATTGCTTATTCCCACAGTTTATAATTGCTTTTTAGGAATCAACGAATCCTGTTGAACAGAGGTGTTGAAGTGGGGGATTTTTTTCCTTTTTATTAAAAACAAAATTCTATATTTGCCCAATTAGATAAATGGTGAATGATTATGGCTACAAAATCAGCTTCAGCTCCAAAGAAAACTACACGTAAAAGTGCTGCGAAAAATCAGCTAAAGTTTTCTAAAGAACAATACATAAAATGGTACAAGGATATGCTTCTCATGCGTAAATTCGAAGAGAAAGCAGGTCAATTATATATACAGCAAAAATTTGGTGGATTCTGTCACCTTTATATCGGTCAGGAAGCTGTAGTTGCAGGAACTGTTTCTGGTTCTCGTCCAACAGATAAGCACATGACGGCATATAGAGATCACGCCCACCCAATTGGATTAGGTACTGATCCTCGTGTTTTAATGGCAGAACTTTACGGAAGATCTACAGGATGTTCTAAAGGTAAAGGTGGTTCTATGCACTTCTTTGATAAAGAGAAAAACTTTATGGGAGGTCACGGAATCGTTGGTGCACAAATTCCTATGGGAGCAGGTGTTGCTTTTGCTGAGAAGTACAACGAGACAGATAACTGTGTATTCGTTTCTATGGGAGACGGTGCAGTTCGTCAAGGTGCCTTGCACGAGACGTTTAACATGGCAATGAACTGGAAGTTACCAGTAATTTTCATTATCGAAAATAACAACTACGCCATGGGTACTTCTGTAGAGAGAACTACAAATGTTACTGATCTATCAAAAATTGGTGATTCTTACGAAATGCCTTCTCAATCTGTAAATGGTATGTCACCAGAAGCAGTGCATGAAGCAGTTGAAGAAGCAGCAACAAGAGCTAGAAATGGAGAAGGACCAACTTTGTTAGATATCCGTACATACAGATATAAAGGTCACTCTATGTCAGACCCTCAGAAATACAGAACGAAAGAAGAGGTTGCTGAGTACCAAGCACAAGATCCTGTTGAGCACTGTTTACAAGTGATTAAGGACAATAAGTTCTTGACAGAAGAAGAAATTAAAGAAATTCAAGACTGGGTAAAGAAAGAAGTGCAAGAGTCTATTGACTTCGCTGAAAACTCTCCATACCCAGAAGGGAAAGAGTTATACGAAGACGTATACATGCAAGAAGATTACCCTTATATTAAAGAATACTAAAAAACATTAGAATAAAATGGCTGAAGTAATTTTAATGCCGAAGTTGTCTGATACTATGACTGAAGGAGTAGTAGCAGAATGGCATGTAAAAGTAGGAGAAGAAGTTAGTTCTGGAGACTTGTTAGCGGAAATTGAGACGGACAAGGCTACCATGGAATTCGAATCTTTCTACGATGGTGTGTTATTGCACATCGGTGTAGAAAAAGGAGCTACAGCACCTGTAAATGACGTTTTAGCGATCATAGGTGAGAAGGGAGAGAATGTTGAGGAGATTTTAGCAAATGCAGGTTCTCAAGCGCCAGCAGCAGCTCCAGCAGAAGAAGAGAAGAAAGAGGAAGCTCCAGCAGCGGCACCTGCCCCAGCAGCAGAAAAGCCTGCGCCGGCAGCAACTCCAGCTCCACAGCCAGCAGCAGCTCCAGTTGCAAGTCCAAACGGAGATAGAATTTTTGCTTCTCCATTGGCAAAGAAATTAGCAGAAGAAAAAGGAATAGATATCGCCTTGGTTAAGGGGACAGGTGAAAACGGACGTATCGTTAAGAGAGACGTTGAGCACTACGTACCTTATGTACCGGCAGCAGGAAGCGCAGCTCCAACAAGAACTGCAGTTGTAGGTCAGGAGTCTTACACAGATGAGAATGTATCTCAAATGCGTAAAACAATTGCAAGAAGATTAGCGGAGAGCAAGTTTACAGCACCTCATTTCTACATCACTATGGATATAGATATGGACAACGCTATTGCTTCTCGAAAAGCAATCAATTCTCAAGAAGGAGTGAAGGTTTCTTTTAACGATATGGTAATCAAAGCGGTTTCTATGTCATTAAGAAAACACCCAGCAATCAATTCTGCTTGGATGGGAGACTTCATCCGTAGAAATGAGCATATTCACATTGGTGTTGCTGTAGCGGTTGATGAAGGATTGTTAGTTCCAGTTATCCGTTTTGCAGATTCTAAAGGAATGAGCGAAATTGGAGCTGAAGTGAAGCAATTAGCACAAGCTGCAAAAGACAAAAAATTACAACCGAAAGACTGGGAAGGAAATACATTTACAATTTCTAATTTGGGAATGTTTGGTGTAGAAGAATTTACAGCAATTGTTAACCCACCAGATAGCTGTATTTTAGCGATTGGAGGTATCAAACAAGTTCCAGTTGTTAAGGATGGAGCGGTAGTACCAGGAAACGTTATGAAAGTAACTTTATCATGTGATCACAGAGTGGTTGATGGAGCTTCTGGAGCAGCGTTCTTGAATACGTTCAAACAATATATGGAGAATCCAGTAATGATGTTGGTGTAAGCACTAACATTATTAAAAACATATTAAACGCCGTTTGCATTTTTGTAAGCGGCGTTTTTTTTTTATGTCTGCCTGAAACGGATATGAAAGTTTCTTTTTGTCATTTAATAGCTTAGAAATGAAGGGATAACTTCATTTTTTTAGAGCGATGGAAATTAAAGGTTGATAAAACGCTTTATGTAACCACTTACACCGTAAATAGGGAGCTTTGGAATCATTCAATTTTTTTCACGACAATTCACAATTAAAACTTTGAATATAATTAATCGAATGCTACATTTGTAGTAAGTCATATTTTATGCAAGATATAAAGCTTATCATACAAGAAATCCAGAAAAGAGGAGAGGCATTGAAGTCAGAATTGGCCAAAATGCAAAGTGATAATGCGTCTTTGCAAGATAAGGTAGCTTTACTTACACGTAATTTGGAAACCAAACAAAGTGAAGTAAAGGACCTAACATCTCAAATAGATCATTTAAATGTAGCTTTAAAAGAGAGTGAAGCAAAAGCAAACTCCGCGCAGGTAAATGATGAAGAAATTGACTTTTTAGTAAGGGAAATTGACGATTGTATAAATCGTTTGAAGCAATAGATAGAATGAGCAAGTTGTCTATAAAAGTTGTAGTCGCTGGAAGAAATTATCCACTTACCATCAATGAAGGTGAGGAGGAGAAAATCAAGGCTGCTGCAGAAAAGATTAACAGTAGCATTAAAATGTTACAAGACAACTACGCCGTAAAAGATATGCAAGATTTACTTGCAATGACCGCATTACAATTAGCGACCAAAGTAGAAAATGGGGAGAAATCAGCATCTGATATAGATAAAAAGGAGCTGATGACCTTGTTGAATGATTTGGCGGATGTACTAGCGTAAATTGCAGTATTCATATATAATAGTTTCCCACAGGTGTCAGCACATGGCTGTACGCGGTGGGATTTTTTTTTAATATAAATTATGGAAATAATAATAGGAATAGTAATAGGAGTTGTAGCCGGAGCGTTAGTCGCTTTTGTGGTGCAAAATGTACTCCTTAAAAAGAGGAAGGAACAAATCCTCAAAGAGGCAGAAACGGAAGGTGAAGCCCTTAAAAAAGACAAAATCTTACAGGCGAAAGAGAAGTTCTTAAACTTGAAAGAGAATCATGAAAAAATGATTAAAGACAGAGAGCGTAAATTGCAATCTGCTGAAGATAGAACCAAGAATAAAGAGAAAAATTTATCAAAGAAAACTGAAGAGGTTAACCGTAAAGAAAAAGCTTTAAATGCTCAGCAAAAGACCTTAGAAGATAAGATCAATACCGTTGAGTTGAAGAATGAGGAGTTAGAGAAATTGCAGCAAAAAAGAGTGTTGGAATTATCTCGTATTTCTGGAATGCAACCAGAAGATGCTAAAAAGCAGATGATGGAAGCGATCAAAGATGAGGCGCGTACAGATGCTATGGCCTACATCAAGGACATTACGGATGAAGCTAAGTTAAATGCAAATAGAGAAGCGAAGAAAATCGTTATTCAATCTATTCAGCGTGTAGCAACAGAGCAAGCAATTGAGAATTCAGTATCTGTTTTCAACATTGATTCTGATGAGGTAAAAGGACGTATCATCGGTAGAGAAGGTCGTAACATTAGAGCTTTAGAAGCAGCTACGGGAGTAGAAATTATTGTAGATGATACTCCCGAAGCGATTATCCTATCTTGTTTCGATCCAGTAAGAAGAGAAATAGCACGTTTATCACTTCACCAATTGGTTTCTGATGGACGTATTCACCCTGCTCGTATTGAAGAGGTGGTTGCTAAAACGAAGAAATCATTAGAAGAGGAAATCGCTGAAACAGGTAGAAGAACTTGTATCGATTTAGGAATTCACGGTTTACACCCTGAGTTAACAAGAGCAGTAGGTAGAATGAAGTATCGTTCTTCTTACGGACAAAACTTATTGCAACACTCGAGAGAGGTAGCTAACCTTTGTGCAGTTATGGCAGCAGAGCTTGGTTTAAATGTGAAGTTGGCGAAAAGAGCAGGATTGTTACACGATATAGGAAAAGTTCCAGACGAGGAGCCAGAATTACCACACGCAGTGTTAGGTATGAAGTGGGCAGAGAAGTATGGAGAGAAACCAGATGTATGCAACGCAATTGGAGCTCACCACGACGAAGTAGAGATGAAGTCATTAATCGCTCCTATCGTTCAGGTATGTGATGCTGTTTCTGGTGCAAGACCAGGTGCACGTCGTGAAATCGTTGAAAGCTACATCAAGCGAATCAAAGACCTTGAAAGCTTAGCGTTGTCTTACGATGGTGTTACAAATGCCTACGCGATCCAAGCAGGTAGAGAATTGAGAGTAATGGTTGAGAGTGAAAAGGTAACTGACTTAAAAGCAGATGAATTATCATTTACTATTTCTCAAAAGATTCAAACAGAAATGACTTACCCTGGTCAGGTTAAAGTAACCGTGATCAGAGAAAAGAGATCTGTGAACTACGCAAAATAGAAAACAAAAGTCACTTAATAGAAGCCCTTTTACTGTATGTAAGAGGGCTTTTTTTATTTACCTATTTTCGTTTTTTGAAAAGAAGAAGTAGAGTAGGCTACTTTCTATAATAAACCTATCTTTGCAGCCGTTAAGAGGAAGAATGTTAAAACGAATCAATTTAAAATCAGAACTGGTAAAATCAGTTGTGCTACTCACTTCAGGAACAGTCTTGGCGCAATTGATCAATATGCTTTTAACTCCGGTTATCACGCGTTTGTTCTCCCCTGATGAATTAGGAGAGTTAGGATATTTTGTGAGGTGGGCAACTTTTGTATCCTCTGTCGCTTCTGCGCGTTATGAATTAGCAATATCCTTACCCAAGTCTCACGCCCATGGTTTTCAAATATTTAGGATTGCTCTACAGATAAGTAGTTTGACGCTTTTATTAGTCCTTGTTGGCGGAGGAACGTATTACTTGTTCTCAGGCATGGATGGTTACACACTGTTTTTTGTAGTTTCCTTGGTATTGGCTTGTTTTGGTATCATATTTAGAATGATAGGTACTAATTGGGCGATTAAAACCAAATCATTTAAAAGAATTTCTGCTTCGAAAATTACAGAAGCTTTAGGCGTTACAGGTTTCAAGATCTTTGCAGGGTTAATGAATTGGGGAGTTGTAGGCCTAATTATAGCTACTGTGCTTGGAATATTTGCATCGGCAATATTATTTGTTATTAACTTTTTTAAGGAGAGAAAAAATCCTGATTATAAATCAAGTAAGGCCAAACGATTTGTGTTGATGAGAGAATATGTGGATTTTCCAAAAGTTAACTTACCGCATATTATTATTGATACGGGTAAGGATTTACTTATGGCATATCTAATTGTTGAATTGTTCGATAAAGCGACTTTTGGTTCTTATGATCATTCTTTTAGAATGTTAAGGGTTCCGTTGATGTTTATTGGAGCTTCTATTGGTCAAGTTTTTTTCCAAAGAGCATCTGAGAGTTTTGCAGCCAAAAAAGAAATATACCCCCTATTAAAAAGGACGACTATTTTACTAACCTTATTGTCACTTGTTCCGTTTGGGTTAGTGTTCGTCTTTGGTGAGCAAATGTTCTTTTGGGTGTTTGGTGAAGAATGGGGGGAGAGTGGTAAAATTGCAGAAGCAATTGCACCTTGGTTAATGATCAATTTCATAGCGTCTCCAATTTCTACCATACCCTTAGTTATAAAAAAACAGGCAACGTTTTTCTGGTTAGGATTAGGAGCCTCTTTAATTCAATTAATAGGGTTTGGGTTGTTACCATTTATAAGTGTGTTTAATAATTATTTAGAATATTTCAATGTGGTAGGCTGGAGTATGGCTGTGTTCCTGCTTTTTACCGTAATTTATAAATTGAAATTAGTGAAAGAAGCAGATGTTAGGAATAATGCGTGAGGGAAGTAAGTCTGAGTTGAAACAAATTTGGAAAATAGAGTATTTGTTTATATTCACAATGCTTAGTGTTTTGGTGGGTTCAAAAATGTTTGGTATCTCTTTACCTGGATTCACACTTAACTTAAGCATGATACTGTTGTTTATTTGCTTTTTTATTTTCTTTAAAAAGGTAGGTTTCAATAAAAAGGTAATGTTATATGGGGCTCCAATTGTTGTTTTAGCATTGTATAGCTGTTTGCAATTGTTTTATGTAGAAGGGGTTACATTAGCCATTGTAGAAGTAAGGTCTTTACTTATGATGGCACTAACCGTGGTTGTGGCACTGTATGCTCGCGTTTATTTTCAAAAACGATTGCTTTACGTTCTATTGTCAAAAGTGTTTTGGACACTCTTTATCATGCTTACACTTTTTGGGTTGTTTGAATATTTTACTGGTATTCATATTTGGGCTACAGGAATAGATACAATTTTAGATTTTAAGATTTCAGATTTCACCTTTGCACCACGTTTTATCTGGGGGAATCCAAACAACTTTATTACAGCATTTCTTGTTGTAAGTGCGGGAATTGTTTTAGTAGATACTCGCTTAAAACAAAACGTTTTCAAGCAGTTTCTAATTTTAATCGGACTTTTCTTTTTCAGTGATATCGCTCAATCAAAGTTCGGAATTATTTCTTCGGTTGTATATACCTTTTATTTGTTTTATTTAAACAAGGAATTACTTATAGATAAGTTAAGAAGTAATAAGCTAACCTTGATAATAGCGATGGCTATGACACTAGGAATTGTGCTGAATGCTAATTGGTTTTTAGGACCCAAGTTTGGAGAAAGTAGAGATTACTTTTTGAATGAGGTTCTTATTGTAAATGATAGTACTGGGAATTACGAGTACATAAATAAAAAGAAACTCAATGAAGATAATCGTGAATTGATGATTAAGCGATTAAAATTCGCCAAAACTAAAAGGTCTTTAGGTAGTACTGAGCTCCGCGTTCATTTAATTAAAAATGGATTGCAATATTATTTAGAAGAACCGATTTTTGGAATTGGTCCTGGGCAATATCAATACAAAACTAGAACTGGGCAAAACAAATATTATGTTGGTTCATTGCAAGGTTCACATCATTTTGTTATGGATATAATTTCTCAATACGGATTGATAGGGATTTCCTTCCTATTGATTTATACTTTTTGGATAGTTAAATTTATGTTCAATGGAATTACCTGGGATAGGAGAATGGCAAGTTTAATATCCTTAATCTTCATCTTTTGCGCAAGTAATTTACCCAGTAAATTTTCAAGTTATGAATATGCGTATTTAGCTATTGCGATTATTACCTTAGTGGCATTCAAACCAAATTTAGAATTGGATGAAAATAGGCTTTAATGGACTTCCTCTTTTTACCAAAGAATTAACACAGAAACTAAAAAGTTTTGACCTTAAGAATAAGTATGTTTTCTACAATACCTATGAGGAACTAAAGTCAAAGATTCGGTTAATGTTAAGTGTATCTACGTTAGATGGTTTTGTTTCATTTAAAGGAGTTAGTGAGAATAGTAAAAGTTTAGATCTTATACTTAAAAAGAATGTGCCATTAATCATGTATTGGCATGGTACAGATGTAAGTCTAGCGATTGAAAGAGCTAAAAAAGGAACAATCAATTGGAAGTATATTAAATGTGCAGAACATTATTCTGATGCGCCTTGGTTGATTGAAGAATTAAACTCTATTGGTGTGAAAGCACATTGTCTTCCTTTTAAATCTATTGGTCCGGCACAAGAGGCCAATGTTTATGATTATAAGAGTATTAAGGTCTTAAGTTATATTGGTCATGGACGGGAAGTGTTTTACGGAATCAAAGAAGTATTTAAATTGGCTTCTGATTATCCAGATGTTGAGTTTACCATAGTGGGGACTAAAAACAAATTTCCTGAAGCTCCGTCAAATGTCACTTTCTTGGGTTGGGTAATAGCTAATAAAATGGAACAACTCATGAAAACTCATGCTGTTTTATTGCGTTTAACGGAACATGATGGAAATGCTCAAATGATTATGGAGGCGAAAGCTATGGGAATGGAATGTATCTGGACGCAACCCGATGATGATGTGATTTACTGGAAGGGTGAAAAAAACTTGAATCTTTGTTTGAAAGAGGCTTTTAAAAGGGTTGAGGAGCGTGATGGAAAATCAAATGTTACCCTGGCTGAAAAAAGTATTAAATCTTACAATTCACGCCATGTAATCATCAATTTTATAGAAACTTTAAAGAAAAATTTTGACAAGTAAAAAACACATTGTAATCATAAGTATTTGGTTTTATCCGCTTAACAGAGTAGCAGTGAACCGTATTAATTCATTTGTGAAATACTTGAATAAGGATAAATATGACATAAGTGTTGTAACTCTTTTGCAAGATGACTCTCC